>JBMFNX010000006.1:0-59784 GCA_049969935.1 Nitrososphaeria archaeon | reverse complement strand
CTTATCCATAAGAGGATAAGCAAGTTCAGCCGAGGAAGTGAGAAGCCCACGTCATTCAGACGTGGGTAGTTCACGTAGAAATCAGCGACTTAACCATTATCAACAATATTGGAAATATTATTGTTGCATCCCCGTTAACAAAACACGATTCCGCCTTAGGCTTTATTTTACCCCATGTTATCGCCTCTCTGGGTCTAGCGCCGCTTAAGCTTCCATCAAACTCCTGTGCTGTTGAAATGTATACTGCATAGTCTAGGCCTTCTTTAAACTGGTTCCACCATATTGTATGATGTTTACTTATTCCGCCCCCGACGATTATTGCACCACTCTTTTTTGCCTTAAAAACTATGTCAGCTAACTCTTTTTGGTCTTTGAAAGGGTCAATACATAGCTTGTGCGTTGTTGAGTAAGTGAACATTGCAGTTCCGAATGCACCATCAATGAATCCTGGAACATATATTGGTATGTTCTTTTTTCTTGCACAGTATATGAACGAATCATCATTTGCTAGCTCTTCCCCTATAAGGTCTACGATTTCTCTAACACCATAACATTTTCCCCTATCCATTTTAGATAGAACATTGTACACTATTTTTTCTATTATGGGTCCATAGTTTTCTAATGGAATGAAAACGTTACCTAACCTATGTATCTGCAGTTCTTCTAGGTATATGTCGTCGACCTCAAATGTTCCCCTAAAATATTCTTTGACTGTTCTTGCAATATCATGGTCAATTGATCCGCAGGTGGTTACGATAACGTCTACTAGCCCTTCATTAATCATATCCTTTATTAAGCCTCTGAAGCCGGTTGACACAAGATTTCCAGTAAAAGAAAAAAATTTTACACAATCTTTATCTTTAAACATTTTTGCAATAATATTTGAAGCTTTCACAAGGTCGGCTGCAGAGAAGCCCCACACTTTTTCATACAATCTTATGAGATCGTCTAAATTTTTTACGTCTTTAATTGTAGGATCTTTTATCGCATGTTTCAAGATTTTTGCTCTTTCATCTTCTGTCAACTTTATTCAAGCTTATGGTCAATAAATTGGGAAATAAAAACTTATTATACTGTTAAATGTTTACTGAAAGATATCTTTTTGCCTGCGATATCATTTTCGATACTATAAAGTTTTTTGGCCAACAATAGTCTTTTGCCTCTTCTAAAAGAATGTCTAAGGCTTCAGTTTTGTTTGTGAGAATACTGTTCAATATTGTTGAAAGAGTTTTTATTTGCTCTTTAAACGAATATTTTGAAGTGAATGTGGAAAGTGTTTCGTTTAATGCAAGCCATTTTGCTGTAAGCTTAGACCAGTATATTGCCTCCTCTTTTGTTTCAGAGTTCTGCAAATTTTTAAGATGCTCTTTGAAATTGAAGGCGCAGATCTGTAAATACTTGTTTACAGTGCTTGATGTCATGTTTGCAGAAAGTGCACGGTTAAGCTTATCAAAGAAATCACTAACATTTTCTTCTCTAAAAAATCTTTTTGTAGTATAGCATATGTTGTCTGGACCCTCTTCTATAGAAGATACTGTTTGAGTACAGTTGCATATATTATATATCCCCTCTAAAACTGTGTACCCGTTTTGGCAGCATGTTTTTGAAAGCCAAGCGACATTTAGTACATCCTGCAAGAATCTTTTTCCACTTTCTTCTGAAACTGCCTGTCTAACTACAACCTTTCCTTTAACAAAAAATAGTATATATTCACCATTATCTTTTTCAATTCTTGTAACATTTAATTCTGGCGAAAATTTTGAGTAAAAGTTTGGAGCCTTATCTAAAATTGTTTTTAAAAGCTTTTCGTAAAAAAGATTGACTTTAAGGCCCTCCACCTTTTTAGGATAGTAGACGATCATAAACTTTGTGGAATCAGAGGGGCATGGTTTTATGCTTGATAGTCCTTCACCTTCTTCTAAAACATCGTCTGTTACACCCTCATCAACCAATTTATAGATTTCATTTAACATACCACTTTTTTCGTTATATAATATTGGGCATTCGCTTGGGTCAAGGTCGCCTCTGGCTATAGCTAACGCTGCCTGTCTGCAGCTCCAGTGGCCGCAGAGGCCACAATCTTCTAAAGGCATTTTTGCAACTAATTCCTGCATAAAATGCATTTAAGACACCATGGTGTCTACGGTCTTTTTTAATGCCATCGTGAACGCCATACTTTTGCAATCAAATTATTTAAACTCTAATTATAGTCAATTTTTGCAAATAAATTTATGTTTAAAAATATAATAAAGGGATGTGAAAGGAAAAAAGTTTTATACTATTAGTTTAATAGTAAAAGTAAGTGGATGAATATGGTTTCTGAAGATTTGAAGAAGTTATTAAATGAAGCGATTGCCAGGGAAATTCAAGTAAGTATACAGTATATGTGGCAGCATGTTCAATGGAGGGGTGCTAAAGCTTATGCATTAAATGAACAATTCAAAAATATTGCTGTCCAGGAAATGAAGCATTCTGAAATGATTGCAGAACGTCTCTTTTATCTAGGAGGTATTCCTACAACAAAGCCTTCTCCCATCTTTGTTGGAGAAAGCCTAAAGGATATGCTTGCACAAGATGTTAAGGATGAGGAAAATGCAATAAAATTGTATAAGACAATAATCCAGAAGGCTGAAAGCGAAGGCGATACTACAACAGCACATCTCTTTAGAGACATTCTAGAAGATGAGGAGGAACATCACGACTTTTTCACTTCAGCGCTAGAGGAATTATAGCATTTTTACTGTCACTACACCCCCCTTATTTTTCAAATTTCGTGTCTGTTTCAAACAATTTTGTTTCTAAAGCCTTTTCAATCTCATTTTGCAATTTTGATATTTTCTCTTTAAAGTCTTCTAATATTCTTGAAGCCTCGTCAAATACAAGTTTCAGTTTCTCTTTTTCAAAGAGAAATGTCTTCTCTAATCTAATGGGTACGATCAGCAGTTCTTTACCCTTTAACTCTAAATGAGACCCCATAGGACTTTCCATAAATATTTTGCTTTCCTTGAAACCAGTATTTCTGGCAACCTTAACTAGCTTTATAGCAGTATCTATATTATAGCATGATACGTGAACTATTGGAGGCTGTACGAAAAGCCACAAATTTTCATCCTCTAAAGCAAGTACCTTTTCTAGAATATCCTGTTTTATTTGATCATTGATTTCATGAAACTTGAACATGATTTTCACGTTCCTTTTTCTCCAAGGTACACGTGATGCTAAAATCAATATTCTTCCAGAACAGCTGCTAGTTGGATATGCGTCCTTTAGTTTAAATAATGTTTTTATTACAGGTATCATTTTCTTGTCAAAATATCCTGAAACTATATCCTTCTCCATTCTCTTGTAAAATGATATTTTACGCTTTTCCCATTTCTCTCTAAGTTCTGTCAATACAAACTAGCTAATCTTCATTGTATTAATATTTTTATTCCCTAAATGTTGACAATTTGATGGGATGTCTTTATCTGTTAAGGTACTAAATATATTGTCTGGCAAGAGAGCCGCTATCCTGAATAGTCTTGATGCAGAAGGCTTTGGAATAAACTTGCATGATAGGATAAAAATTTTGCATGAAAACAAGACTGTAACAGTTTTGGTTGAAATAAGTGAGGAGCCTGAACTTGTTCCAAGAGGATATATTGGCTTGTATAAGGATGTTGCCCTCGAACTTGGTGCATTAAATGGTGAAATCGTTAAAGTTGAGCTCGCTAAAACTCCGCAAAGTGTAACATTTATTAGAAAAAAGCTTAAGGGCCAAACATTATCTGCCGAAGAAATATCCTGTATAGTTCAAGACACAGTTTCATTAAACTTAAGTGAGCTTGAGATTGCAGCATTCTTGTTGGCTCAAGAATTTTACGGCATGAACATGAATGAAATTGAAGCTCTAGCCAAGAGCATGCTGAAGACTGGAGATGTCCTAGATTTACCTAGTAAGGCTGTGGATAAGCATAGCATAGGCGGTGTTCCCGGAAATAAAGTTTCACTGCTTATTGTTCCAATAATTGCATCCACGGGACTTCTTATTCCAAAAACTTCTTCTAAAGCTATAACAAGCCCTTCTGGGACAACTGATACAATGAGTGTTTTGGCTAACGTTGAATTTTCTATAGAAGAACTTAGAAAGATTGTTTTAAAAGTTGGTGGTGCAATCGTCTGGGGTGGTGCATTAAATCTTGCTCCTGCTGACGACATTTTCATTAGAGTCGAGTATCCACTTAAAATTGATCCTAGGCCTCAGATGCTTGCTAGTATCATGTCAAAGAAGGCTGCTGAAGGAATATCATATCTTGTTATTGACCTGCCAACTGGTAGAGGTGCTAAAGTCCAAACGAGGGAGGAAGCATATTCTCTAGCACAGGACTTTGTAGAACTTGGTAAGAGAATGGGCATTAACGTGAAATGCGGTATCACATATGGTGGTCAGCCTATTGGTAAGGCTGTGGGTCCAGCATTAGAGGCTAGGGAAGCTTTAAGCGCATTAGAACATCCTGAAGAAGCTTCTAAAAGTCTTGTTGAAAAGTCTGTTTCCTTAGCTGGACTTATTTTAGAGATGACAGGCTATGCGTTCAAGGGAGAGGGAAGTAAAATTGCATTGGAGATACTAAAAAGTGGGAGGGCATTAAAAAAGTTTAGGGAAATCATTGAACAGCAGGGCGGTAACCCTAACGTTAGACCTGAAGATATATCAGTTGGAAAATACAAGTATGAGGTTATAGCTGAATCTGATGGCTATGTAACATTAGTTGATAATAGTCTAATTAATGCCATAGGCCGTGCCGCTGGAGCACCACTTGAAAAAGGTGCTGGGCTAATAGTTTATGCAAAGCAAGGTTATAAGGTTGAAAAGGGACAGGTTTTAATGGAAATTTATGCTGAACGTGCTACTAAACTTCAGGAGGCTATTTCAATATGCAATAGCAGTAAACCTATTGTTGTTGAAGGCATGCTTCTCTCAACATACCCGGAATTCTAATTCCTGTAAAATGATTATGAATGTAGTTAAATTTGTCTTAGAAAGATTTTTAAGTTTATACTAAAAATTATGTGGTGCATTGAGCACAGAAAGCTTTGAAAGCATTTTGAAAAAGGTTCATGCATCTTATAACAAGAATCCTTTAGGCTGGAAAGTGTTTATCAGCAATGATGAAAAGGGATTTCCTACAATAATATTCTTTTCTCCAGACGAAATTTGGGAGATAAAATTGGATAGCCTCTATAAACCTAACCCTATCTGTGTTGGCCTTAACTTAAAAAATGAGGATAACGATTTAGTTGACAAGCTGGATAGTCCACATTACGGTTTTAGACCAGTAGAAGATAATATTGCAAGGCGTATAATTGAATCACTTTCAAAGAACGAGGTTCCTGTGCAAATTTTGAATAATGTACTGAAGAGGGAGCCGAAACCTTTAGAGGAGCTGGAAAAGGATAAGATGATATTGCATGGTCCAGTTATACGTTCACAAAAACTTCCACTTGTTTCTGAAAAACAGGTTGACTTAGACTTGAAGCTGAGAAAGGAGCTGCAGAAGCTTCTCATGAACAGGGGAATATGTTCATTATATACTTAGAGAGTTTGATCAAATGTATTCCTATATTGAGAAACCAATTTGGACATACATATTCATAATTTTGTGTACGATAATGTTTGTTGTCCAAAATTTGACAGACTATTGGATATATTTAGCCTTCTTTCCAGCATACGCTTTAAGAATGCCCTGGACTTTTATAACCTCAATTTTCTTGCACGCTGATATCGAACACTTGTTATTTAACATGATTGCATTATTTTTTCTTTGGACTTGGTCTTGAAAATATTGTTGGTAGAAGACTTTTTGCAATAATATTTATCTTATCCGGCATTTTTGGAAACATAGGTTATCTGATAACAGACCAATCTTCCATTATACCTGGAATTGGTGCATCTGGAGCAATATATGGTGTTGTTGGAACATTGGTTGTATTAACACCTTTTAGAAGAGTGTTTTTGTATGGGCTTTTTCCGATACCTCTAATTTTATTAGTTGCCCTTTGGACAATAATCGACCTTACAGGCCTATTTTCACCTTCCACAGTAGCTCACGGCGCCCATTTAGCGGGATTGGTTGTCGGCATCCTATTTGGCATGTATTTGAGAAGGTATCTGGTCAGGGTCGAACATTACCAGTTTTAAGACCTTCAACAGCCTTATCTATTAATTCTTCAACTGGAGGAATTCCTATTGCCGAAACTTTATAGGAACCATTATTGTTTAATATTATAGAAAGGCTGGCGTTCGGTATCACGATGCCCCATGCACTTAATTCGTCTTCGAGACCAAGCTGTTTTGCTATAAAGGCTCTTATTATATCATAGTGTGATACAATGATAACATTTTTGTTTTTAACTTCCTCTACCAACTCTTTCACTCTAAAATATATTTCATCCCATCCTTCAACACTCTCCTTCGATGCTTTCTCGATTAAAAATGTTTTCCAATCCAATGGTTCAACTCTCCTATTGTTAAAATTTCCAAAAAATCTTTCCCTAATCCTCTCATCATAGACGAGAGGACATTTAACATATTCGGCTATAATCTGGGCTGTTTGCCTACATCTTAAAATTGGACTAGAGTATATAGCGTCTAAATTCAAATTCTTCAGCCCATTTCCAACAAGTTTACTCTGTTCAACACCCTTTTCAGTTAATGGATAAATTTCAGGATCATGGCTTATAACATGTTTAACATTACTTTCACTTTCACCATGTCTAATAAAAAGTATACAATTCATTTTTAATAATTCTACCTCTTCATAAGCCAAAGATTATGGGAAATTTAAATTATATGGGTAATATTGCTCCAAACACAGTAGTTAGAAGTGGGACTGTAAGATTATCGTCAATCCAAGGCTGATATTCTAGTAATGTGGCAATTATGGAAAGTATTATTCCCTTATAGCCTAAAAAGAAAGCGCCTATCGTAAGGCATGTGACAAGCATGGCTACACTGCCGGACCAATGTTTTCCCCTATTTTTTAGAAAACGTGACCTAACAATTCCAGTAACAGAATCTCCTACTGCCATAAAAAGCATTGAAACACCACCTAAAATTCTCCAGTTTCCCCAACATGGTATAGCCAGTATGGCGAAGCTTAGACAGAAAAAAACTTCACCATAATTTTTCTTTTCCTGAAACCATGATAGTTCCTTTGATTTAGCGTGAGGTAAAATCAGAAATATTACAAAAAAGATTGCAAATGAAAAGAAGACATATGGTTCACTGAAAACATACATGTAGCATAAAACAGCTGGAACCACAGAAAGATGAATAATCTTCCTGTTTATCCAAATGTTGGAAAACTTTTTTGTAATAAATACTGTTACAATTATTATTGAAAAGAGGATGAGGGCAAGAATGAAATCAGATAATATTAGGCTGAATAAATCTTCCATGTAAGCAGATTTTTTATGAATGTTTATAAATTTTTAAGTTTTTAAAAATATTCTCTCAACTAAGAGTAGACACTTCTACCTAACTAGAGTGTCTACAATTTTAATATACGTGTTCCCTAGGGTGCTTAGACATGCTTAGTGATGTTAAGGGAATATTTTTTGACCTAGATGGTTGCATATACAGAGGAAAGACTCCGATTCCTGGTGTAAAAGACACTATAGCTTATTTAAAAAGTAAGAATTTAAAAATCATCTATTTAACAAATAATGCTTCCCGGTCACAAAAGGAGTATGTTGAGCACTTTAAAAGTATGGGATTGGATGCGATAGAAAGTGAATTCTATACTTCTGGGATGGCGACAGTAGAATATATGTACAAAAAATATGGGCCAAATCATAAAGTCTATGTTGTTGGAGGATCTGCACTCAAATCTCTTTTTAAAGAAAAGGGTTTCATTGTAGTTGATGAAGAGCATGCAAGAGAAGCAGATTTTGTTGTCTCATGCTTTGACCCTGAATTTAATTTTAAACGTCTAGAGGCAGCATGCTATGCAATCCAGTATGGTGCAAAGTTTATTGCAACTAATCTTGATATGATTTTGCCTGTAGAAAACGGTTATAGACCTGGTGCAGGTGCTATGGCCGCGGCAATTACTGCTGCAACAAAGGTAAAGCCATTTTTAATAGGTAAACCTTCTAAAATAATAGTAGAAATGGCGTTAAAGTATTCTGGTTTGAGAAAAAGTGAGGTTGTGATTGTCGGAGATAAAGTTGAAACAGATATAATTGCAGCGAAAAGAGCAGGTATCAAATCAATTCTTGTTCTAACAGGCGTTACAAGTAAAGCTGATTTAGATAAGATACCGAAAAAATGTTATCCAGACCTTGTTTTGGAAAGTGTCAACGATATGGTGAAACTATTTTAGATGAAAATGTTTATATAAAAGCTTGTTTTCTTAATTTTTTAGGTGATTTTTATGAGCGAAGACTGGTGGAGTCCATTTAGGAGAAGACGTTGGCCCTCATTCAGAGGCTGGTTTTTTGAAGATATCGACGAATTCTTTAAGGAAATAGAAGAGGAAATGGAACGTGAGTTCAGGGCTCTAAGTGAAATGGTGCCAAAGGAGCTTGTTAGAGAAAGGACGTTACCAGATGGAAGCAAGGTTAAAGAGTGGGGTCCATTCGTTTACGGATACAGTGTAACAATAGGTCCTGATGGAAAGCCTCAGGTGAGAACTTTCGGGAACCTTAAGGTAGGAGCAGGCCCAGGTAGGCCAAGCATTGACTTCAAGGTTGAAAGGGAACCGATCGTGGACGTTATGACAACGAATGGTGAAGTAAAGGTTATTGCAGAACTCCCAGGTGTAGAGAAAGAGGATATAAAATTACATGGTACAGAAACATCTTTGACCATTTCAGTTGACACACCACAGAGAAAATACTATAAAGAAGTAGACTTGCCTGCAAAAGTAGACCCCAAGAAAGCTAAATCATCCTATCGCAACGGTATTCTTGAAGTGACATTACCCAAGAAGGAGGAAAAGCCTAAGGGTGAACCAATAAAGATAGAATAGCATACCTCGAATTCCACCATTTTTTTTAAAAAAAATTGGTTTGGTTAGTGCATTGGAGGAGGAGTGTCACCTAGCTCAGGTTTGCTGAGGATCCAGTGGAGCCAATAGCCTTTGAAGGCAATCCCATCATAAGGGACTCACCTCCAGGGCCATCAGCCCCGTTAATAATAATATATTATGCATATATATAAACTTTTCTTTTCATATTGGGATTTACATCATTACTTTAATATTCAATAACTTACTAGAATATAAAGCATATATACCACCTTAATTTTTCAAAAGCTATGTCAAAAACTAGTAGACCGAAGTATGGCTTATATGGAACACTATTATTTGTTATATTGATTGCTTTTTGTAGCATACTGTATTTTGGAAATATATTTGTTAATTTTGAAATTTACTTAAGTATAATTTTAACCGGTTTAGGTGTCTACACGTTAGTTTACTCATTTTTCTATAAGGCTGTTGTCTTGAAAAATGAAAGAAATTATATGATTTTATGGGGCTACGTAGTTCTTTCGCTGGGCTTGGCGCTCTTATTTGATATGTTTACTGGAAATTTTATGCTTAACATTAGTGTAGCTATTTTTGTTGGAGCGATACTAGCACTTTTAAGTATAAAATTTGCCTAGCAGTAAAGGTAAAGGTTAAAAATGTTATAGTGGATGCATTGTCCTATGCATTTACTATTAACATACTCAACACTATTTTCATTTATTGTCTTTGCACACATTTTTCAAAACGGCGCATTTGGGGATGAAACCTATTTACAGAAAAAGTTGCATACATTTTATGCAAAAATTGAGCCTACAGTTGTTAGAATAATAGACCGTCTTCTTAAGAATAGGTTTTTGAATGGTACCAGACCAGGCAGATTTTTCTTGAAGGTTACTGGAAAACTTTTATGGTTCCTGCCACATGGCGTTGTTATAGAACATGAGGCTGCCTTACGTCTGATTGACAGCTTGCCTGAAAATGGGACACATATTGCTATAGGCCCATGTGTTTGCAAAAAGGCTATTGGTGTTAAAGAGGAGCCTTATGTTACTGATATGGTTATCATGTATGGTGCAGAAGCATATAAGGCAGCTGACCCTGAAGAATATGTTTATATTTCTAAGGAAGAGGCAAAAAAACTTCTTAAAGACTTTAGAGAACATAACCTTATTCATGAAGTTTTTGCCTGTTTTAAGGCTAAAAAGTGGGCTTTTGTTATATGCAACTGTGACGCAAGATACTGTATGCCTACAAGAAGCCAACTTATTGCAGGCGAAGGAGTTTATCCAGGACCCCTTTACGCGACAGTAGATCCTAGTAAATGTAGGGGTTTAGACAATTGTGGTGTATGCTATACTGTCTGTAAATTTAACGCTATTTTAAGGGATGCTGATGGCAAAGCATTTGTTGATTCTGAAAAATGTATGGGTTGTGGACTGTGCGTTTATCGTTGTCCAAGTGAAGCCAGACAGTTGATTCCTAGAAAAGGTTATGATCCGAAGTTCCTTCCAATAGAACATACTCACCCAACATTAGCTCATAGTGCCTAAAATGTTCTATTTTTCTTGAAACTTTATATAATGCATAATCAGAATTTTTGATAAGATATGCATGGAAAATATAATGGATAAGATAAAGGGAGAACAAAATCTTATGGAAAGAATCATCTCATACGTTCCAGGCTATCATGGGTACAAGGAAAAGGAGCTTAGACGGGAAGCTGACAAGATTATAAGAAATTATTTAGTGAAAGAGTTGAATGAGGCGAGAATGATACTAAATGATTTTCTTAAGGAAATAGCAGAATCTAATGAGACAACCGCTTTTTCTACTGCAAACAGAACGGCTGCTGTACTAGATAGACTAATTAATAAAATAGAGCATGCCAGCTACGGCTATTCCGGATTCTTTGATGCAGTTAAGGTTAAAGAAGATAAGCTTGAAAAATTGATTGAATATGATTTAAATGTTTTAGAGAATGTAAAATCTATAAAGGAGGCTGCAAAAAATCTTTCAAAACAAAATGATAGTAAGGTTGCTTTAGAAGATTTTAGAAAAAAGTTATTAGAACTTGAAAACGTCTTTGATCAAAGAAATAATATTATTTTTGAGGTGAGCAAATAATGCCAGAAGTTATAGAATGGTCAACTCAAGATGAAAACGATATAGTATACAAGTATCCTAAAAATATGATAACGTGGGGCAGCCAACTTATTGTAAGAGAATACCAAGTTGCAGTATTTTTTAGAGATGGAAAAGCCTACGATGTTTTCCAAGCTGGAAGACATACTATAACAACACAAAATCTTCCACTTTTAACAAGCATATTAAGTCGAATAGTAGGCTACGATAGGTCCCCCTTCACAGCAGACATAATATTTGTTTCAACAAAACAGTTTAAGGGACTTTATGGGGCAAGTGGACAGACTACAGACCTAGCACCACTAAAATTCTTCGGATCATACTGGTTCAAAATCTCAGACCCAAAAATCTTTGTAATGGAAGTTGTCGGAGGCCAAAGTGTCTTCGAAACACCACAAGTAAACGAATTTCTAAGAGGCTACATGAATGAAAGGCTAATTTCACAACTATCAAAATATGACCTAGTAACAGTATTCAGCAAACTAGAAGAAGTTTCCTTCAAAGTAAAAACAGCACTAACAGAAGAGCTTGCAAGAATTGGAATACAACTAATAGACCTAAAATTCGAGGGAATAGACACAACACCAGAATACAGAGAAAGACTATTCTGGCTAAAACAGACAGGGGCAACAACAACAGTCCTACAAATGGACACAGCAAAATCAGTAGCAGAATCACTATCAAAATCACCAGGAGCAGCACTAGGAGCAGGAATGGTCATAATACCACCAATAATGCAACCCCAACCAGCACCAACACAACCAACTCAACAAACACAACAACCTACAACACCAACCCCAAGCGTGGCCATAACATCAACAACACCAGCAAAAATAAACTTCTGCCCAAACTGTGGAACAGACTTAAGAAACCTTCCAACAACACCCAAATTCTGTCCAAATTGCGGTATAAAATTGATTTAAGTTCATAAATATGAACCTTTTCTATCATTTACTACTTTAAACAATATTTTTATAGACGTGAAAAGAGGGATTGTCTATGCCTGAAATTAAAAAAATGAAATTAGATTGGTTGGGTGAATTAAAATTTGTAGGCAAAAACGAAAGAGGTAACACAATCTTTTTCGATGTCCCAATTGAAAAGGGAGGACAAGGAACTGCACCTTCTCCAATGGAAACACTTTTGGCATGTTTAGCTGCCTGTAGTAGTATTGACGTTGTATTAATTCTTAAGAAAAAGAGACAGAATATTACTGGATTAAGTGTAGAGGTTACTGGTATAAGGCGGGATGAAGATCCTAAGATATATACTGAAATAAATTTGAAATATGTTGTTAAGGGACATGGCTTGGATGAAGGTGCGGTTGAAAGTGCGATTAAACTTTCTCATGAAAAGTATTGTTCTGTTGGAGGTATGTTGAGGCAGGTTGCTAAAATATTAACTTCCTACGAAATTGTTGAAGGATAGCATCTATTTTTTAATATAGGATAAACAATATCACTAGCATTTTCTACCTTATTGTATCTTTTTAGATTATATGCCTTCAGTATAATGTATAATCTGTTTAAACTTACTCCTGTTTTTGAGACAATTTCTTTTACAGGAACCCCCTCCTTATACATGGTTACTGCTTTCTCAAGTGCTTTAATACTTTCTTCTCTACTTCTTTTTTGAACTTTTGGATGCCATCTGTTAAGAAATTCTTTGAATTTAATAAATTCATGATATTTAATCTGCAACCTATGCCTTTCGAAGAAGTTTACAACCTTCTTTAGTTCATCATATTTAGTAACAGAATATATGTAAATTGGTTTTTTCCTACTTTTAGTTTTAACAGTAATTTTTCCAATGTTAAAGAATGAATATAGCAAATTTGCTATATGCCTGTTCTGTGTATATACAACAAATTTTGGATAAGAGTAATTTTTGTAAGTAAATATTGAGAAGTGGCCAAGACTATCTACAATACCTAACAAATATTGTGTATCGACTTTATTCATTCAAGACAATATTATCTAGAACCGTATATAAAATTTTTTAGATAAAGTGGTTATACTAAACTATTGTACCATCCTTTGCTTTATATCTTTTATTGCTTTAGCAAGACTTAATTGTGCGAAAGAATGTGGTTCTACATTAAACTGGTTATAAAGTTGGTTTATCATAATCGGGAGAATAAATGTAGCACCATAACCAAAGACACCTATTATAAATTCCTCAAATTCATCAATATAATCAATTATATCTTCTACTGTGTTTAATTTCTTATTTTTCATGAAGAGGTAGAATATAGCATTTTTAGCATTTTCTCCTAAAAATGAGAGACTATAATTTATAATTTGAATACTTTTGTTTTTCAACTGCTTTTCTGAAACTAGTTCGTTGTATGTCATACCTTTTATGACTTTTGTTGAAAAAAATTATATAGCTCAAGGACAAAAATAACTAATCATTTTATAAAAAAATTTATTTTAAATGATAATGGTTAACTATTATAAGTGGAATGGACGCTTGTTCAAAAGATTCAAGTTTGATATCAAGCTTGATAACACCTCTATGATTTATATATCTATATTAAGATTCCGTCTAAAACATTTTTTAGAAGTGTTACTTACGCAGTCACACCCCTCCAACCGATTATTACAGCAATATTTGCTGTAATGATTCTTTCAGAGAAGCCTTCATCAAAAATTTGGATAGGAATTGTCGATCATAATTGGTGTAATAGTAATTGAAACAAGCATTAGCAAAAATAGTATTCGAGAAGACACCTTAGATAATACTTCCATTATTGGGTGTTATATTAGGAAGTTTAGGTGACCCTATAAGAAAATTGGATTAAATATTTCAAATGAACCTATATTGGGAACAATGGAGACTAATAAGATTTGAGGATTTTAAGTTAATGTTTACTACAGGTGTATTGATGGCACTTGCATGGATTTTTGACTTTATGCATTAAGCTATGGAGAAGTTACTGAGGTCACACCAATCATAAACTCTCAACCTCTGTTCGTTTACCTTCTTGCTCACTTTTTCCTAAAGAGACAGGGTAATGTTAACTTAAGACCATTTTAATTGTCTTTTATTTATAAAAATGCAGTTACTTGAAAGATTTTGATATAAGACACCATGGTATAATTTTAAAATATAAAAGTATGAAGGTATGACGGTATTACAGTATGAAGAAAGTTAAGATAACAGTCTCTATAAGAGAGGAGCTGCTGACGAAAATTGATGAAATAGTTAGAGAAAGACAATTAATGGAACTTGAAGGTGGCGGTGTTGCCAAATCAAATAGGAGCAATATAATTGAAGAACTTTTAGAAACAGCGATTTATAAAGAAAAGAGTAAATGATCAGAATTGTGTTCGAATAGGATGGGTAATTTAGAGATACTTTAGTATCACAGTTTATGATAGGGCACAGCAACCCTATATGATAGAAAAATATCACTAAAATCCAATAGTAGCAAAGAAGGATGATGTCATAGTAAGCGATTTTTATTGGTACTTTATTGATAGTAAAATATCTCTAGAACAAAAAAATAGTTCAACAGATTACTAAGAAAATGGCCTAGGTAAATTTTTTCTATAATAGAAGCCTTTAATTTTATGCCTGATTAGTTCTTATTATGATAGATCCTCTTTTTGGATTGATTTATTTTTTTTAAGGTCAGCTAGTATTTAGTAGTGCGAGGAAAACACTTACTGGAACTGTTAGGGGTTCATCGTTGTACTGGTCCTTGGATAGTGTTATTGTATAATCTATTTTCCCTATTCTTGTTCTGCTTCCCTCAACCCTTTTCCTGTATTTTACTTCTATCCCAATTAAATGTTTGTTTTCGAAGATTACAACATCTATCTCTTTACTATTCTTCCAGTAGCCTATGTTATACTTTCTAGATAAATGTGATGCTACAATGCTTTCAACTATTACTGAATCTTCAGGCTTTCTTGTTAAACACCATGATGAAAGTATGCTATATAGAAATGGGTCTGTTACGTGAACCTTTTTCTGCTTGTAAAAGACTTCAACAGCCTCATTTGGGTCTATATAGTGGAGAACCTTTACTAGGAACAATTTTTCTAGCACATCCAGATGCTGAAATACAGTCCTATGAGATTTGATCTCAAATTCCTTAGCTATGTTGTGGTAGCTTATTGTTGACGGTACC
This sequence comes from Nitrososphaeria archaeon, assembly GCA_049969935.1. Lineage (GTDB taxonomy): Archaea > Thermoproteota > Nitrososphaeria > JACIWG01 > JACIWG01 > JACIWG01. Next base: position 44,493 of record JBMFNX010000006.1, on the reverse strand, counting down.
TTTTCTATTACAGCCTTAATAACTCTCTTTGTTAGACCTTCGTTTCTTTTAAGTCTTACAATATCACCTTTTATCCAGCTTAAATATGTGTTGATGACATCTTGGCTAATTTTCCCACTTTCAAAAATCGACCTTATCGATAGAGGAAAACCTCCAGAGTTTAGGTAGAGTTCAAATAGTTCCTCTAACCTGCTTAACCAAGGCCGTGCCTTAAAACATTTATCTCTCACTTCATTAATGTCAAGGCTTTTAAGTTCGCCAATGCTTCTGATTATGCTATCATCTACAACTTGGACGAATTCTCTAAAACTCAGCGGGTACATTATAAAGTCTTTCCCTTTACCTCTCCTTCCTGGAAAGGTTTCAATCTCCCCTTTAACAAACATGCTCAGTGAACCTGTTAGGTAAAGGACATCGTTTTTAAAGTTACCCATGTCTATGTGCCATTTTACAGCCCTAAACCATTCTCTTGGAAAGGTTATCTCATCTAAAAATATGTATGCGCATTCTATGCCCTCAAACTTTTTTATTTTTAAATACTCTCTAATCGCTTCATCCAACTCCTTATAATCTGCTAGAATGTCACATTTTAGGTAAAAAATTGATTTCGGGTTCACTGTCCTTAAAAGTTTTTTTATCAACAATTTTAGTAAAGTTGTCTTCCCAACCTGTCTAGGCCCAAATATAAAATGTAATGAAAATGGTTCTATATTATCTATTTCCAGTAACCTTCTTAATAGAGGGGGTTCCCATTTAACTTTACTACTCTTCCACTTTCTATAATCTTCATCTTCTTCAATTCCTTCTTTCCCCTTCCACCATGGATTATATACTTCCAGATCCACATATTGATATTTTAAATATCAATTATTTAAATATTTATTGATATTCTGAATACCAACACAAACTAATTGATTATGAATCAATTTTGATTTCTCTAATCGTAAAAAGTGCAGTACTAAAGTTGATAGTAAAACCATTTACATCTTATTTTATTGGCCTAGTCTTTTGGCAGCCTCCTTATAGACAGGGTCTATGAATTCGTGATCTTTGATTATACTTAATTCCCCCATGTTTTTAGAATATTAGAGTGTATGCTTGATGAAATGGTTGTCTTCTCCTTTTCTTCAACATATCTTTTTATTCGACTCCATGAATTTCTCCTAAGGCTATACCATATAATACAGTTACGTATCTTTTACTTCCTCTAGTATTAATTAAGCTCATCTTTTGCTAAGTTTACTGCCATTTCTTTTACAACATCAAATCTTTTATGTCCCCTTACGACTTCATTGCCGTAAAAAGTTTGCCATATTGTAATTCCGTTGAAAAAAAGATTGGCTTCTTCAAGATCTTTGTCCACAATAGACATATTATATTCTTTGAAAACTGAAATTTAGGAAATATTTTGTAACATCATTGGGAAAAAGTTCAACAGTCAAATTGTGATAGTATCTACCATATAACGGCGAACTTGCATCACTTATTTTCAAAAAATCATAGAGTAAACCTACTTCGGAACCGGTAAAGATAAAAGTTACATTTTTATTGTAATCATATGTGCGAGCGATTGTATTAAGAATTTCATTAGAAAGGGGACCCCTCAATTTTGTGCTTCTTCAAAAGCAATTATAATCCTTTCCTTTTAAGATGGTCAAAAAGTGAAGTAAGACTCAAAGCTTCTTTTCCCTTCACTTTATTTCTTTTTTATTCCCAGCCACTCTTATTGCAGTTAATTTTTTAATTATATCGATAAGCTTTTCAAGCTTAGAAGGAATGCCTTGAGAAAGTATTTAATAAAACTCTTTTAGACAATAGTTATTCCTTAACGCTCTTAAATCTAATACTATACTAGGATAGCAAATTTCATTTAAAAAGACATTCAAAATTGATGATTTACCTATTCTTCTAACGCCAGTAATAACCATTATAGGAGCATCAAGATTATTATTTAAGTCTTCAAGCTCTTTTTCTCTATCGAATAGATCCTCTTTTCATTTTTGGTCTGGTATCAAATATCAAGTTCTACCATAAAATTATAGAAGTTTAGAAAATTAATCCAATAAAAAGAATTAGCCAGCTTTTTGAATATCACCTCCTACTTTAGTGTTCCATTTTCAAACGTAAATGATATATTAAAATGAACAATGTAGAATAGTAATAAGAATGGTTTAGTTTGACTTCTGCTTTAGAAAAATTATTATTCTATATATGCCGCAGATTAAATAAACCAACTATCCTATTTTTAGTACACCAGCACCATGATATTCTCCACGTTTTAACATAAGTAAAGCTTTATTGGCTTCCTCAAGTTTAAATTCCCTTACCTTAGGTATTATTGGCACTTCGGCTGCTATATTAAGAAATTCTTGCACATCTTTTCGGGTAATGTTTGCAACACTTTTAATTTCCTTCTCATACCACAAATGTTGTTCATATTTCATTTGAGGTATCAATTCTTCTTTTCTTATAACGTTTATAACGAGACGACCACCTTTCTCCAAATACTTTAATGCTTCAATCATGGGTTGGCCTACGGGTGTTGTATCTATTGCCCTGTTAAGCTTTTCAGGAGGAGCCTCACCTGTCTCACCAACCCAGTCTGCACCCATTTCTCTAGCAAGCAGACCTGGCATATCACCCTTTCTCCTTGTAAAGACAAATATCTTGGTTCTCGGATACAGGTGTCTTATTATCTGATAAACTTGATGAGCTGAAGCTCCGAATCCAAATAGGCCTATTGTTTCACCGTCTTTTAGACCAGTAAGTTTTAGAGCTCTATAGCCTATTGCACCAGCACATAAGAGTGGTGCTGCCTCCAGATCATTAAAGTTTTCTGGAATATTGTATGCAAAATCTTCTTTAACTTTAATATACTCTGCATACCCGCCATTTACATCACAACCAGTGGCCTGAAACTCTTCACACAAGTTTTCTTGCCCGCTTAAACAAAAATCACATTTGCCACAGGCAGAATATATCCATGCTATACCAACACGGTCACCCAAATTAAACCGTCTCACGTGACCACCTAACGCCTCAACTCTACCAACAATTTCGTGGCCTAAAATTATAGGAAGTTTTGGAACTCTTCTGCCTTCAATTTCATCTAATTCTGTTCTACATATACCACACGCATAAATTTTAACTAAAATTTCTTTATAACCAGGTATTGGTTTCGGGACATCTTCTAGCTTAAGTGGCATATCTTCAACTTTCGAAATCTGGTTTAGAACCATGGCCTGCAAGGTTCTGCCTCCATAAATTATGATAGTCATAATTAAATAATGTTAATATCAAGCTTGATATCAAGCTCGAAGAGTATTATAAATTGTTTATAAAAAAATTTATAGAAAGTTTAGGCTAATATTTTTAGGGGAAATTGACAGGGCAAAAGAGTCTACCGCGAATTGGCAAACTATCTCCAGAAGTTTTTAATGAAATTATATTTCCTAAATTAGGTGCAACGGACGAATATCTTCTAGTGGGCCCAAAACATGGCTTTGATGCTGCAGTCTTAAAAGTTGGCGATAAAATTATGGTAGTAGCAGAAGACCCAACATTTGGAGTTCCCTCTTGGGGCTGGAGACAATTTGGATGGGGAATAGTAAATATTTGTGCAAGTGATGTTGCAGTCTTCGGTGTCAGACCAAAATATATGACAATATGCCTCCTTCTTCCACTGCAAACCCCTAAATCGGTCTTGAAAGAAATTTGGACTTCAATACATGATGAATGTTTGAAATTGGGTATAACTATTGTTGGTGGGCACACTGGAGTTTATGGCGGTATATCTTATCCATTAAATGGAGGATGTACTGTTTGGGGTTTTGCTGAAGATGGCAAATATGTTACACCTGGAGGGGCTTGTAGGGGAGACCTAATATTAATCACGAAGGGTGCAGCGGTTGAGGCAACAGCGATTTTGGCCCTACAATATCCTAAAACACTTTCAAGAGTTCTAGGTTCTGATTTGGTTAAGAAAGCCCAGGATATGTATTGGCAGATGTCAGTTATTGAGGACGCCTTAACAGCCTTTCATACAGGAATGGTTACAGCAATGCATGATGCTACAGAGGGTGGTGTTTTTGGTGGAATATATGAGATTGCTGAAGCAAGTAATGTTGGTGTAAAAGTTTATTTAGAGAAGATTAAGGTTTCGGAAGAAACTAGGAGAATATGTGAGTTCTTTAAAATTGATCCATACAAGGCTATAAGTGAGGGGACACTAGTTCTAACTGTTCGACCAGAGGGTGTATCGAAAGTTATAAGTGCTTTAGAAAGGAAAGGTATAGAAGCAATGGTTATAGGCGAGATTACAGAATCTGGGCGAGGGCGAAAGATAGTTTCCGATAAATTCGGAGAATTTGAGCTAGAATTTCCTGAAGAGGATCCATTCTGGAAAGCCTTCTTCGAGACACTGGAGAAGCCTGATTCTTAGAAATTGGGGGGGACAAATAAATGGCTGAAGCATATAATCAAGAAAGGGATATGGTGCTGGGAAATCTTTTGAGGGCTGTGCAGATGCTTGAATCATCAGAGTATTTTAAATTTCTAATGCCAGAGGTTAGAGTAAACTTAGTTTATTCGATCGAAAATGCATTGTCTGTAGAGGATGTTGCAGGCGTGGACGGAAGAATAACTTTAGTGAATGGGAGGGTGAAGGCTGCTGGATATCCTAGGTTCGGGGCATCAGATCACATGGCAAGACTTTTAATTGAAGTTAGGAAATATGATAAAAGGTACAGGGCTGGAATAAACTTTGCTTGGACACCTACAATATCTAAATTTTTAGAAGAATATTCTAGAGAAAAAAATTGGGAATATGTTGGCATAGACAGAATCTTGGAGCCCGAGGAAATAAGGGCCATCGACGGAAAAAGTATGCCATGGAAGATAAATGAAATTGTAAAAAAATGTGGTCATAAAGTTCCAAAATTGTTTTATGAAGGACCAGGCCTAGGTAAAGAACCGCTTTCAATTCTACTTGGAAAAAATGCTGTAGAGGTTGCATATGAGGTGATCGACTTATCTAAACAGTATGCTTTAAAAGTATTGAATGTGAGACTGTGAATTTTATTAAAGGTTAAAATCTATTGCTTAAGTGGGCTATTATATGCAAGCACTTGTCCTATACCCTAGTGCCCAATTTAGGTTAGAAGATGTTAATGAGCCGAAAATTGGAGAAAACCCATATTCACCTAACGATACCATACTTGAAATAAAATATTGTGGTATATGTGGAAGTGATTTACATTATTGGAGACATAGGGATAAGGTTGAGGGTCCAAAAAAGCCAAGTATTATGGGACATGAAATTTCAGCTGTAGTTAAAGACGTTGGTTCAAATGTAAAAGACTTTAAGCCCGGCGATAGGGTTGTGGGGGAAATAGTCACATTCTTTTGCGGTAAATGTGTCAACTGTAAAGAGGGTAAAATAAACATATGCTGTAATATTCCTGTAAAGGAACAGAGAGTACATTATACCACTGGAGGAGGATTTGCCAAGTATGCTGCTTGGCCTGCCTATAGTTTACATAAGCTTCCTGATAGTATAGGTGATAAGGAGGCGGTTTTAGTTGAAACTACAGCAGGATGTGTACATTCTTTGATTGAGAGAGCTAATCTTAGGGCTGGCGAATCCGTTTTGATAGTTGGTTCAGGTGCTAGAGGACTAATTTTGTTACAGGTAGCTAAAGCTGTTGGTGCTTGGCCTATTATTGTTGCGGGAACAGACTTTGATGAAGAAAGGAGACTTCCTTTAGCAAAAGAGTTGGGAGCTGATGTGATTGTTAATGTGAATAAGGAGGACCTGGTTAAGGTAGTTAAGGAATACACGAGAGGATGGGGTGCCGATGTTGTAATGGAGGCTGCTGGAACAAGTGATGCAATAATGTTAGGCTATAAGTCCATTAGGCCAGGAGGTAGAATGGTTGTCTCAGGAGGGGGTATAGTTGGTGGCATAAATGTGACAATCGACACCTTCGATTTAATCACCAAAGAATTAACAATATTAGGTGAAATATCACATGTATGGTATTCGTGGGAGACGGCGATAAAACTTGTGTCAACGGGAAAAGTTAATCTAAAACCACTTGTATCACATGTTTTCCCTTTAACCGAATGGGAAAAAGCATTCGATACAGCAATAAATTGTAAGAAAGCATTGAGGGTTGCATTAAAGCCTTAAAACAAATACTTTGCCAACTTTTTAGAGGAAAAGGGTGGTTGATACTGAAAACCCATGATACTGCTGAAGAATTATATAAATTGGCATTGATTCCAATATTTTTAGGATTTTTGTCATCCATAGCAGTTATTGTAATGATTCAACTATACCAACTTTTCAATTACATTTTCGAAACTGTTGTTAAATATTCATGGTATCTAATATTATTCCTTCCACTTATTGGATTAATGGCCTCTTTTATTTTAAATCAATATCTTACAAAAGATAAGTTTAGTGGTTGCGGAACTGACTTATTGATAGAAACATACCATCATCGAAACGGCATTATTGACGTCAAGGATGTTCTAATCAAAACATTTTCATCAACAATAACACTGGGGTTTGGTGGAAGCGGTGGACTAGAAGGGCCAAGTTTACTACTTGGTGGGGGGACAGCATCTTATGTACTTCAAAAACTTAAGCTTAAACCAAAAGACATTAAACTCCTTTACTTGTGCGGTGCATCCGCAGGTTTCACAGCCCTATTTAAAGCACCATTTACCGGCATTCTTCTAGCACTAGAAATACCCTATAGAAGAGATGTCGAAAAAGATGCATTTATTCCAGCAGCCCTTTCATCAGTTTCAGCATACATATTTTCTGTCCTATTCTTTGGAGGAGAAAACATATTTTCAACAAACGCTAGTGTAATAATTCCAGCACATCTACTCTTTCACAGTATATTTTTAGGAATAATCACATCCTTCATAGCACTTGTATTTATCAAATTTTTAGAGAGAACAAAAAAGATTTTTGAATCAATCGCTTCAAAAACCAACTTAATAATTTCTGTTATAATTGGAGGATTTATGATAGGCCTTATTGGCATTTTTTATCCACAGGTTCTTGGAATAGGCTACGATACAATAAAAACAATAACCAGCATTTCAAATGGAGAAGTCGTCATCCAAACTCTGATCATAATACTTGTACTAAAAATTGTTGCAACATCATTAACAATCTCTTCGAGAGGAAGTGTAGGACTATTTATACCAGCACTTTATGTAGGCGGTTTAAGCGGCCTAATATATGCTCAAGCATTGAACTTGCATCCTGCATCAGTTTACGCTATAATAGGAATGGGTGCTGTAGTTGCAGCAACATCAAAAAGTTTACTTACAGGAATAGTTTTTGTAGCAGAAACTGTTGGCTCCAGCCCAATAATGTTTGCACTATTATCTGCATCCATAAGCTACTTTCTTACAGGAAGAAACTCATTCTATGAAAGCCAGCTAAACAAAAAACCTTCAAACAAAATGGAGGCATTAATGGAACTAGAAGAATTCTTTAGGGAAAGAAAGGGCCTACTACCAAATTTAAAAATTTCGTCAATTAAATTAAGAAAACCAGTATATTTTACGGCGGATACAATGGTAAAGGATGTATTGAAAACTGTAAGGACAAATGTTTATAGAACATATCCCATAGTTAACGATAAAAATCAAATATTAGGTATCATCGATATTGAATCAATTTTCACTATAGAAAAAGAAAAGTGGGATACATCTATTTCATGTCTGGAATTGAAAAAACCGCTTCTAGCAACTAGAGAGCAAACATTAATTGAAGTAGTTGAAAAAATGCTAGAAACTAACGAAGATCATGTGTTTATTGTTAACAATATGGAGGAAAGGGTTATTGAAGGTGTTATTACACCTTCAGACATTATAAAAATTTATGTTGAAAAAATGGTAAACATTTAAGACAAAAATTTTTGACGGAGTTGAGCCTGAACAATCAATTGAAACCTTAGTAAATGAACTGAATTAATTAGTTAAGAGAGCAGTAGTCCCTTCTGGATCTATCGCTAATATCAGAGTTCCTGACGAAAAAGAATGCAAGAAATTCTTTACATATGCTTTTTAATGATACAGAGGTCAACTTTGAGCTTATTATTATTGATCTGATGCAATAAATATTTGAGAAGACTAATGTTGGTTCATTTTTATGAACTGGATGTTATCTAGGATTTTACAATTTTTTAAAAATTATTTTTGAGGTTAATATAAGGAAAACTAATAATGTTGCTATTCCGGCTAACAAATACCCTTTAATACCCATTGTTAAGCCAATTGCTGCTATAACCTATAAACTTGATGCAGTTGTTATTCCAACAACTCTTCCTTGTTCAGCAATGATGGTTCCTGCACCAATAAAGCCAATTCCAGCGGCTACTCGAGCTAAAAGTATTAAATTTTTGATTTTTATTTGATTTTTAGAAGATAAAGGTTTTTTATTCTTTAAGTTAATCACTTGATGGGAGATTACTTTGGTTGACGAATTTGTTTATAAGTCTGGTGTTCCTGGAAAGGTTTTAGTTATAAGGTTAAAGACGGGAAGTGATTTACTCTTATCTTTAAAGAAAATTGTTGAAGAAAATGGGATAGGGGCTGGTGTTATAGTTTCTGGAGTAGGCTTGCTTGAGAAAGCTCGCATACGAAATGTTAAAATTTTGCCTGAAAAGTTTCCCATTTCCGACGAACATAGAGCTATTGTTTCATTTATTGGTCCATTAGAAATTCTTTCCTTGTCTGGGAATATTAGTTTAGTTGAGAAGAAACCTTCTGTACACTTGCATGCTACACTTTCCTATTATGATGGAAAAACTATTCAAGTTGTTGGTGGACATGTGATTGAAGGATGTATAGTATTCAGTTTTGCTGAAGTTATTATTATTGAAATTGAGAATATATTGATGGAAAAAAGTTTTGATGAGGAGACGAAAACGTTCCAGCTTTTTGCATAGTTTATATTATTTTTAAAAACTTATTTATTTTTTCCTTCCCTACATACTTGAGCATGTGTGACATACTAGTTGCCACCTCCAAAGTTACTGAGGAGGGTGAAATGCTTTTTGCCAAAAACAGTGACAGAGATCCTAATGAAGCTCAAGTTATAGAGTTTATTCCACGACAAAATCATGATGAAGAAAAGGTAAAGTTAACATATGTAGAGTTTCCTCAAGTTAAAGAAACTTATTCGATAATTGTTTCTCGGCCTTGGTGGATGTGGGGTTGTGAAATGGGTGCAAACGAGTATGGGCTTGTTATTGGAAACACTGCCGTGTTTACAAAAGAACCCTACAGTGAATCTGGTGTTTTGGGAATGGATATGATTAGACTTGCTTTGGAAAGGACGAAGGAAGCTAGGGATGCCTTAGACTTTATAGTTTCTGTTATAGAGCAATATGGTCAAGGTGGTAGTGGAAGCTATGGGCATAAACTATTATATCATAACTCTTTTGTTATAATGGATAAGAGGGAGGCTTGGGTTCTTGAGACAGCTGGAAAGTATTGGGTAGCTAAAAAAATTGAAACTGTCTACAGTATTTCTAATGCTTTAACCATTGATGGGGACTGGGATCTTGCTTCAAAAAATGTTATAGAGCATGCTATTGAGAAAAGGTGGTGTAAGGATGACAGGGATTTTAGTTTCGCTAAATGCTATTCTGACAAGTTTTACACATATTTTGCTCATGGTAGGGAAAGAAGGGCCTTTACTCTTAAAATGCTTAAAGATGGGGAGGGAAAAATCAATTTAGAATATCTTATTAGTGTACTAAGTATGCATTCTAGGAAACCTTATAGTCCGGAAAGAGGTTCTATGAAAGATGTTTGCATGCACTATGGTGGGATAACTAGGCCGTCTCAAACGGCAAATTCTCAAATTTCTCAAATAAGTGAGGATTATCAAGTTCACTGGTTTACTGGAACATCTTTACCTTGTATGAGTATATTTAAACCAATATTTTTAGAGACAGGGCTTCCTGATTTAGGTGGGAAACCAAATAACAAGTATAATAGTAAATCGTATTGGTGGATTTTTGAAAGATTCCATAGGATCATTCAAACAGACTATAGAAGGAACATGAGAATCTTCTTGAAACAGAAAAATGTTGTTCAAAATAAGATTATTGAGCATGCGGAATGGATTAGAAAATTGTATTTAGAAAAAAAGATTGGTAAAGAGGAATTATATGGGCTAACAGAATGGGCGTTTAATGAAGAACGTAATTTATTGAAAAATTTTGAAGACAAATTTAAGATGAGAAAAATATTGTTTCCAACATATTGTATAAACATTAAGAGAGTGAATGATAGGGCTGGAATTAAATTTTAAAAGAAAACCATAGTGGCTGGATTGAAATTTAAAATAAAGGTTTTATAATGGAAGTCATGGAATAGAATCTGCATGGATGCTAAAGTTTACCTGATCTCGTATACGCCGATGATTGAAAGAGTATGCGCTGCTGCAATGAGAAGCTGCTATTCTATGAAATCAGCTCATGAAATATTTTTTGACCAACAGAATTTTACAGAATATGATGTTGAACGTTTGATAAATAAGGCTATAGAACTAGGACATTATAGTGTTCTAGAACATGGTTCACTCACATTCTCTTTACAGGGTATCAGTAGAGCCCTTACACACCAGCTTGTAAGACATAGAATGGCAAGCTATTCTCAACAAAGCCAAAGGCATGTTAAAGTTAGAGGTGAGGTACAATGGTACATTATACCAAAGTCATTAAAAAATTGTAAAGAAAAAATCTTTTTTGACGGAAAAGAAATTGAAATATCATATGAAAAGTTTATGAAACTTGCTGAAGAATATTATAAGATGTTGTTAAATAAGGTTGGAAAGGAAGATGCAAGATTTATTCTACCAAATGCAACATTAACGCACATCACATTAACAGCAAACCCAAGAGAATTAAGACACATTTACAGTCTAAGATGCGATCCCACAGCACAATGGGAAATAAGAGACGTATGCTGGACAATGCTTGCACTATCATATCTTATAGCACCAAACATATTTTCAACACTAGACCCGCCTGCAAAAAATTCTAAACAGGCAATAGAAAAGCTTGAAACATTAAAAAATATTATTAAAAGACAAAAGGAAGAGTTTAACAACATAGCCTCTGGAACAGTTTATGAACTAGACCTGCAAAAACTTGAACTAGAGCATAGTGTCAGAGGATTTATTTTAAAATTATAAAAGATAAAATTAGGAGCAAAGAAAATTTAGCGTACGTTGAAGCCAGCCTGAAGGCTTGAGCAATATTCTTTTTTCAAGTTCATATAAAGAATATCCAGCGGCATAACTAAGACCGTGAGTGAATGCGATGATGCGGATTAGTCCTGTGCTCTTGAAGACTCACAAACATCAGCTTGATATCTTGTGTAAAGATCGATAGTCGAAGGATGATAGTGTGAAGCCTTCTGGTAGGTTCTTCAGGATCTGCCGGCTTTTTTAAAAGCAGCCTCTCTTAATCGAAATTAGAACTTTTACATAACTTTCTAATTTTTATTGGAATTCTATCAAGAATGATTGCTTTTAGCTACTATTGCTAGGAAAAACAGCAAAAGTACGATAAAGTGCCAAAAGTAAGTCTAAAAATGAAGTTTCTATGTTTGGAACAAAGATGTCTATATGCTCAACTATTACCTTTAAGAAATACAGTCCAAATGCGCCTGAAACAAAAGAAGCCTTATTTGCCTGTTTCTATAGTAAGCTAGTATCGATATTAACAGGAGAATAAAAGCAAATAACCCTGAACCTAATTTGAGTAGTTCTATTATGTCAACACCTTCAATCATCTTTTCCCGCCTCGCTTTCCTTGTGATGTGATAAATCTGTCCACAAATCTGCGAGCATATCCGCCCATTTTTCCCAGAACATTAGAGGATAGTTTTCAGCAAGTTTTTATATTTCGTCTGCAGGAACATTTAGATCGTACTTTGTCATTCGTCCTTCACGATGAACACTGACTAATCCGGTGTTAATTAAGCGTTTCATATGCCATGTTACCGTTGAAGCTGATACTTTTACAAACTTTGCAATTTCCCCTTGGCTAATACTGTGCTTATGTAACAACAGAAACAGAATTTTTCTTGATGTCTCATGTGACAGCGTTTCTTTATGCTGGGAAATGACTTGGGTTAGGCATAGGCATATAAATTTTTGTTTTCAGCGTGATAGCATCAATTGGTAACTTTTAAAAACAGTATCTTATCTACTAATGTTAGGATTAAAGTTGTCGCAGTCAACTGGATATAGGGTAAAAAAGGTTATTAAAAGAGATGGACGTATTGTCGATTTCGATGTTTCCAGAATTGAGAATGCTATAAAGAAGGCTATGTTCAGTGTGGGAAAATATAATAAGGAAAATTTGAGGAAGGTTGTTCAACATGTTTTAAAAGTTATTGATGAAAAATTTGGTGAAGGCAATGTATACCCTCATGTTGAAGAAATTCAGGATATTGTTGAATTGGCTCTCGTAAAATATGGACTCTATGAAGTTGCCAAGGCTTACATCCTCTATAGACGTGAGAGAGAAAATATTAGGAAAGAGAAAATGATTTTACTTGAAAAAGATTATGTTGACGAAGTAGATAAAAGTCTAAGCTTAAACGCTATAAGACTTATTACTTCAAGATACCTTTTAAGAAATGAGCAGGGTAAGCTTATAGAAGACCCGAAAAGGATGTTTCAACGTGTCGCAGCATTGGTCGTTATACCCGACATATTATATGATGAAGGAATCTTTTCTAAAGATGAGAAAACGAGCCCTCACCCGTTTGAAGAATTCAATTTTGAGGAATGGAGTAACAAGGTTGGTTTAGGCAAAAACGGAAATGGTTACACCTTCACTTGGAACAAACACCATCTTGAGAGAATGAAGGCATTATATGATGAATTGAATGGCGCGGGCAAAATGAAGGTTCCCTGGAGCCAGTTTTGGAGCATGCTGTTAGAGGGTAAATTTGAAAAATACTATCAAAATTTTCTAGAATATTATAGGTTGATGGTTGAAAAAAAGTTTCTACCAAACTCTCCAACACTATTTAATGCTGGCGCAAGATTAAGCCAGCTTTCAGCATGCTTTGTACTCGATGTTGAAGACAGCATAGACTCTATCATGGACACTGCAAAAGATGCGGCCCTGATATTCAAATCAGGTGGAGGGGTGGGAATAAACTTTTCAAAGCTGAGACCAGAAGGGGACACAGTATTTTCGACAGGAGGAGTAGCGTCTGGGCCAACAAGCTTCATGCAAATAATTGACAAAGTTACAGACGTGATAAAGCAGGGTGGAAAAAGGAGAGGTGCAAACATGGGTATACTCGAAATATGGCATCCTGATATTGAAAAGTTTATTACATCGAAGGGGGAAGAGGGAAAGCTTATAAACTATAACCTTTCTGTACTGATAACACCAGACTTCTGGAAATATTATGAGGAAGGAAAACCATATCCACTAAGAAACCCGAGAGACGGAAAAGTTTGGAAGGAAGTGAACCCAAAATCACTCTTTCACCAAATAGCTGAAATGGCTTGGAGGACAGGAGACCCGGGAGTAATCTTCTTAGACCATATTAATAAAAGGAACATTCTCAAAAAAGCATTAGGTGAGATAAGGACTACTAACCCATGTGTTTCAAAGGAAACTAAAGTATTAACACCTGAAGGGTGGAAAGCCGCTTCAGAACTGTTCAATGAAGCAAAAAACGCTGGTCCTGTAAACAGAATTTTAGTTGGGGATAAAGAAGTGGACGCCTTTAAAGTTAACCTTGCCACAGTGGCTGGAGAAGTTGTATACGAAACTAGTCATGATGATGTTCTTAAGTTAATAAGACCAGAGGCTGTAGAGGCATGGGTTTTGTGCACAGGCTATAGGAAGGGATTAAAAATTGAAACATACGAAGGCTACGAGATAACTGTTACACCGGAGCACCGTTTCCTAACAACAAAAGGATGGAAGGAGGCAAAAGACTTGCAAGCTGGAGAACAGATAGCCTTAGGCAGAATACATCCAGAATATGCTAACCAGGCTTACAAGGGTAGTGTTGACATTGATTCTGACATCGCATTCGCGCTCGGTTGGTTAATAGGTGATGGTGAATTTAACAAACATTATGTTGCATGGTATCTTGGTCCAGACAACAGAATGGCTGAAGAAAGATTAAGAAAGGGTATAGAAAAATTAGGTGGAAACCCGCACTCACACACCTACACATTAAGTGAGAGCAAGATCCAGTACAATAATTTTACCAAGGTATACAAGGAGGTGATGAGACTGTTAGGTGGCTTTTTAGAGGGAGAAGAGAGAGTTATTCCAAAATTGGTTTGGTCTCTGAGTTCAAATTCGTTGGCCTCATTTTTGAGAGGACTTTTTACAGCTGACGGCTATGTTGATAATGATAAAGCTGTAAGATTAACGAGCGCTAGCCTAAAGCTTCTAAAAGAAGTTCAAGTCCTTCTAACACTTTTCGGAATATTTTCAAGAATTTATGAAAGGCCATACAAGAGACAATTTTCTCATGAAGCAAAAGAATATTATGAGCTGGTGATAGGCGGCTACAGTCGTAAGCTTTTTAAGGAAATAGTAGGTTTTGAAAATAGGGAGAAGTTAGAGGAGCTAACATTAGATAATATGGAAAGAGATCCAACATTTGCGACAATAAAATCGGTAATAGAAGTTGGAGAAAACGAGTTCTATGATTTTATTGTACCCGAATACAATAATTATATAGCTAACGGGCTAATAAACCACAACTGCGGTGAAGAGCCTCTATACCCATATGAGTCCTGCAATCTTGGTTCAATGAACGTTTATGCTTTCGTGAAAGAAGATGGTACCTTTGATTGGGAGAGCTTTAGAAAGAGTGTTAAGGTCGCTTTACGTTTTCTCGATAATGTTATTGATGTGAACAAGTATCCGACGAAGAAGATTGAAGAGCATACTAAAAGCAGTAGGAAGGTTGGCTTAGGCTTCATGGGCTTAAGCGACGCTCTTTTCGCACTAAAAATACCATATAATAGTGAAGATGGTTTTTCCTTCATAAGGACTTTAACTGAAAACTTAACCTACTATGCTATGGAGACCTCTATTGAAAGGGCTAAGGATAGAGGTGTTTTCCCACTGTTCCATGATTCAGCTTACGTTGATGGCGAAATGCCTTTCGAAGGCTTCTATCACAGAGAATTTTGGACACTGGATTGGGACAAGATTGCTGAAAACATAAAAGTATATGGTATAAGAAATGCTGAAGTGACTACAGTGGCTCCTACGGGTTCAATTTCAATGATATTCGATGTTTCCTCAGGAATTGAGCCGCAATTTGCACTAGTTTACGAGAAAAGGGTTACAGTTGGAAAATTCTTTTACGTAGACATCGAGTTCGAGAAGGCGTTAAAGGAGAGAGGATTGTATGATGACAGGATTTTAAAGAAGGTTGCCGACAATGGAGGCTCAGTACAAGATATTGAGGAAATTCCGGATGACATGAAGAAGATTTTTCTTGTAGCATATGATATACCATGGTGGGATCATATTAGGGCACAGTCAGAGGCTCAGACGTGGATTTGTGCTTCAATAAGCAAGACGGTTAACATGCCAAAATGGGTTACAGTAGAGGATGTTGAGAAAGCCTACCTGTTCAGTTACAAGATTGGCTTAAAAAGCCTAACAATATACAGGGACACTTCAAAAAGTATTCAAGTTCTTGTTACACCATCACAGAAGAAGGGCACATATGCTACCATAACAGAGAACAAAACAATCGAGATCATGAAAAATCTTGGAATAGACGTAACAAATATTCTAGGCAAAAGGGTCACGGAGGAGATGGTGAAAACATATAAGGTGGTTGAGGAACCTAGAATACCGTTAGAAGAAAAAGAAGGCACACATAATAGGAAAAAGTTTGAAACATGTCAAGAATGCGGCAGCAAAAACCTCATCTTCCAAGACGACTGTATAAAATGCCTAGATTGTGGTTGGGTAGCGTGCCCTGTTTCATAAACGTAAAGTAAACGGTAGCCGCCACCCACCAATTCTTCTTATTGGTATAAATTATCAGATTATGTTCTCTTGATACAAACTATTCACATATCTTTATAATATTCTGGAACAGTTTACATCAACCTTTAATCTTCAGAGCCCTAAAAATTGAAGAGCCCACGTTCTAAAATATAGATTTATAAAGCCAGAATATTTACATGAATATATCATATGAAAGAAAACCCGGCTAGAAAAAATTTAATTGTGCTTTCAGCAACATTGTCTGCAATATTTACTGTAGCAATATTATATTCCACCATTCAGCTTCCTCAACTGATTAATGAGCTTCTAAGAAAACAATTTGTTGACTATGGCCTAAACTGGCAGGATGCTGAAAAATTTATTGATTCAATAAAACCTATTGGATACCTTGGTTTGATAATTACAATAGCATTAATAGTTCTAGGATTTATCTTAAGAAAGAGAAAATATTCTTTTCTTGGCTCTCTAGCACTATACCTTCCAACATTCAGCTATTTTGCTTCAGCAATGTTCTTTTTGGCAGGAGTAGGTATTCTTAGAATCCTCTGGCTTCCAGTAATAGAATTATCGCCTGGAACAACATGGCCTGAGAAGATATATTTTGCCAAAAATATTTTCGAGCTAGGCGATATAGTATACTTACCATACGATCTCATTAGGCTCATTATAGGCTATATTGGCTTTTTAATCAATAACATTAACTTAGCCAGCCTATTCGATATACTATCCTTTTTCGGTATAATGTTTGCGAGCGCAATAATCTTTTTCGTCGCCTGCACAACGTGGCTATATAGCAAATTTAATAAACAAGACATCATCACTTCAGGAATATACAGGTATTCAAGACATCCACAATATCTAAGTTTTATTCTATGGAGTTATGCACTACTAATATATGACAAGTACATTTTCCCGCCTCTTAAAGGAGGATATTTTGCTCCACCACCACTTATATGGCTAACAATGGCCATGATTATAATAGCGATAGCAATTTGTGAAGAAAATGATATGATAAAATATTATGGAAGAGAATATATCAGATACATGGATAAAACATCATTTCTAATACCATTGCCAAAAAAGGTTAAAAATCTGATATTGTATCCTGCAAAAGTACTATTTAAAAAAGATAGGCTTCAGGGGGTGACAGAAATTTTCACCATATTAGGTGTTTATTATCTTCTATTAATTTTCCTTTCAATTGCCTACATGTAACCAAAATTTAAAAATAGGGTGCACGATGGAGAAGCAAGTAATCAAGAACGTTTATATTTTATACGTTGATTATAAAGTGTGTGAGAAGAGAAGCCCAGTTATGGTTTAAGGCAGCTTACGAAGATTTAGAGGATGCAAAGGATGCGTTAGAGAGAAGAAGATGGTTTAGGGCCGCATTTTTTGCACAACAGAGTGTTGAAAAAATTTTGAAAGCACTCTTTTTTGTCGTAAAAAAGGAGGAGCCTCCAAAAATACATACGGTTACAGAATTATATTTGCTACTAAAAGAATCTGGCTTTCTATTAGAAACAGATTTAGAGGAAAAATTGTATGTTTTAAACAAATATTATACTATAACAAGATACCCTGATGCAGCCAATGGACTGCCAAGCGAGTCTGTAGATAGGGAGGAGGCTGAAAGGGCTGTAAAAATTGCTGAACAGGTGATAGGTGTATGCAGCAAGATATTGAACAAATAATAAGGTTATTTATAAACGCATTATCTAAAAGAGTTAAGATTAATGCAGCCTACGCTTTCGGAAGTAGGGTGCGTGGAGACTGGCTTAAAGACAGCGACATAGACCTTATAGTAGTTTCTGAAGACTTCAATAGCATGCCTTTCACAAAAAGAATGGATATCATTGAAGAAGTACAGTGGAGCATACGTATTAGACCACATATTGAAGTTGTACCCTTAACCTCAAAGGAATTTAATGAAAAGTTGAATAGTTCAACAGTTGTAATTGATGCATCAAGATATTGGAAGAAAATATTATAAAAAAATTTAATAGTGTCCCAAGTTTAATGGACAATGGGACTAATGCTGAAAGCTGATGAAAAAGTAAAGGATAAGGTTTCAGACGAAACAGTAGACAGCTACTCCACGGCTGAAGCCGGGAGCTTGGGATGGTGGTACCAACGCGAGAGCTGACTAGCCTAAGTGCCTTGAGCACTACGTCCGTTGGGCTAGAAGGACGTATGGATGCCTCCCTAGTCCATACCTCTCCGGCAGAACCAATTAATGCCATGCCTGAAAGGGCTAAGCCTAGTGGGCATTGGCGAATGGAAATTCACCCAGCCGATAGAGCTGGAGTGGGCGTAATCGCCCCTGGGGCGCCAGCCCCTCCGCAGAAAGGGCTGAGTGTCCCCAATTCCTCTCCACAACTAAAGTCAGGAGTCTCCTTGGGGTGTTTCTATGAGTAAACAGTTTAAAAGGTTCAAGGATGCAGCTAAAGATTTCATTTTTGGAATGACCACCTACGATTACACGGTTGAATTAAAGCATAAAATGTTCCAGCATGAATGTATTCTAGAAGCTGTCATTTTTGGAGATAGATACGGTTTCCCCACCTCAAACTATTATAGGCTTAGGCTCCTCCCCTATTGGCTTAAAAGATTAAATCAAATCGATAAAGAAATTTTGCGTGAAAAGGATGTGCTAGAAAAATTGTAGGCGAAAACACATTTCCATTAAAAAACTTATATAATAAAAGCAATAAACTATCAAGCTGATACTGTATGGAAAAGGATGAAAAGAAGAAGGATAAAAAGGAGAGTGAAGTTATTAAGGCAGCTAAAAGCCTTGTTTATGGCATGGCCGCACATGGGATGGTTTCATATGCGTTAAAAACTAGGATGCATCTTGAAAACCTCTTTATGCTAATAACGCTTGGTGACATGCTTGGATTACCAATACTGCCACCATACTATACTCTTAGACTCTTGCCCTATGCTGTACCACATATTAAGACTTGGAAGAGGGCGCTTTTAAGGGAAAGGGATGTTACTGACATGATAGTAGGATGACGGACATGAATATAAGAGACTATTTTGAAAATCATCCTAACATAAAATATATTATTTTTGGCGGTAAAGGTGGTTTAGGCAAGACCACGCTTTCAGCAGCAACCTCCTACTGGTTATCAAAAAAGGGTAAAAGGGTTGTTGTATTTTCGACAGACCCTCAAGCGAGCCTCACAGACATTTTTGAGAGAAACATATTTGGTAAAGGTGAGGTTGAAATAGCACCCAGCCTATATGCTCTTGAAATAGATGCTGACAAACATATTGAGGAATACCAGAATTCGATTAAAAAGAAGATAATTGAAATGTATGGTGAAGTTCCTCCTGAAATTGAAGAGTATATTGCGTCCGCGTCCGCTGAACCCGCTATGGCTGAATCCGCTACATTTGATGCAATGGTCGAGCTAATGACTAGTGGAAAATATGACATGTACATTTTCGACATGATGCCACATGGGCATGCGATAAGATTTCTTGGCATGAGCCAAATACTTGATGCGTGGATAGACAAGGTTGTGGAGACAAGAAAAAAAGCTTCAGAGTATGGTGAAGTAGCAGCTGTCATGAGTGGAAAGGGTGGTCTTGCACAGGAGGATGCAATTTTAAACGAGTTAACCTTTATCAGGTCAAGACTAGATTTTGTTGGCACAATAATGAAAGATCAAGAGCATTCAGCATTTTTCTATGTCCTAATACCAGAGGAAATGGCAATATTGGATACTCAAAAGGCAATAAACATGTTTAAGGAGTTCGGTATCCCCATAAGTGGTGTGATCGTTAACCAAGTTTATCCTACCGAACTTTTGAATGATCCGTCAACACCCGAGTTCCTGAAAAATAGAATTCTTATGCAGCAGACTCACATGAAAAAAATTAGGGAACTTTTTGGTGACATGATATTGGGTATTGTGCCAATGCTTGACAGGGAGCCTAGGGGCTTAGAAATGATAGGGAAGATTGCTAGTATACTTTATGGAGGTGATTAAATGAATTTTAACGATTTTATAAAGTCAAAGCCTGGCCTCAGATACCTGTTTTTTGGTGGTAAAGGCGGTGTAGGAAAAACTGTGGTTGCAGCTGGAGCCGCACAATATTTTGCAGAAAGAGGTAAAAAGACCATAATTTCTTCAACGAACCCTGTTCACAGCCTATCCAGTGTTTTTAAAGTAGACATATGGGGGAAAGGTGTTCAAAAGTTGGCAGACAACCTTTACGCGGTCGAATTTGACATATCGAAGACGGTTGAAAAGTATAAGGCTGAAATGAAGGAAAAGTTGCTTGCGTTTATAAAGACCGCGGACATTCCAGTGGACCCTGGACCATTTTTAGATATAGCCACAACAAATCCAGCATTCGAGGAGGCGGCAATGTTTGATGACATGGTGAACTTGATAATTAAAAACGAGTTTGACGTCTACGTGTTTGATACTGCACCCGTAGCACACACTTATAGACTTCTAGGCCTATCCAAAGTTTATGATCTATGGCTTACAAGGTTGATAAAGAGCCGTGAGGAAGCACTTTCTTTGAAAGCTAAACTTTCTTTTAGAAAGGAGAAGGTTGTTGAAGAAATAAAAAAGGATCCGGTTCTTCAAAGCGCTCTTGAAACCAGAAAGCGAACTGAGGAGGCTAAAAAAATATTGACCGATAATGAGAAGACAGCCTTCTTCTTTGTAACACTGCCGCTGGCACTTCCTATAGCGGTTATTGAAAGATTCATAACATGGGTTAAAGCATTCGATATACCTGTTGGAGGGGTTGTTGTAAACGGAGTCCTACCTAAAACTTTACTTAAGGATGCGGTTACCTCATCATATGTTATAAACAAGCTGAGGGAACAGGAAGGCTATTTGAGAACTATTAATGAAAAGTTTCCTAGCCTAGTAAGAGCCTATATACCATTGTATGAGACTGAGGTTATAGGCCTTGACATGGTAAGCAAGGTTGCCAACGCGTTAGCTGACGGCGGCTTCAACCTAGTTTAAACAAAATCTTCCATAACATAACCTGATTTCATGAGTAGGTTGAATATGTTTTTGATAGAGTAGTCGTCAACTATGCGGCCTACAATTTTAATCCATATCTCATCATCTTTGATCGAGAAAAAGTCTATACAATTTTTGGAGGCAAACAAATCCTCTTCAATCTTATCCAAGACCTCTTTCCCTTTCTCCAAGTTATCGATGACAGCTATCATCCCAAACTTGTTTAACTCAATCTTCTCAAAACTTTTGTTAAACTTTTTAAAACAATTCCTTTTACATATTTGAATATTCATATTATGCTTTTTTGTAAGCGTACCCCAAACGAATATGCGATCCCTATCCCTTAAAAAAGGGTATAATATATAGTACATTGGATTCTCTCTCCACGTTAAAGATACGGTGATATCTATCCTATTAAAAAGCATGTCTTCTTTGGGGAGACAGAGCGCCTTAAATCCCCTACTGTATCTTTTGAAGCCAACAAACTTGCAAAATGGTGATGATGCACTTCTAATTTGTTCAGCATATCTTATCATAGCGTTAGCGTTCGACCTTAAACCGACCGCGAACAGGATTGCGAAAACTATAACTACGCCAACAAGTGCATAGAATTCGTACATTACAAAAAAATAAAAGTTGGGGTAATATAAAGTTATTTAGAGACCTTTATTTCCTTGTAC
This sequence comes from Nitrososphaeria archaeon, assembly GCA_049969935.1. GTDB lineage: Archaea > Thermoproteota > Nitrososphaeria > JACIWG01 > JACIWG01 > JACIWG01. The sequence continues at coordinate 22,746 of JBMFNX010000006.1, read as the reverse complement.
GCCTTATATCCTTCATATATCATTACTAGCGCCAACAGTATTAGTACAACGTTTATGGCTGCAGCGATCCCTAAACCTATCTTTGTAGGGTCTGCAATATATCCTGTTATTCCAGAGTAGGAAAGGTATGTGAGTGCAGCGATTGTTGTAACAATCATGAAAGCCATTGGAACACTTGTGTAAATGGTTGGCCTCTTCTCCCTCAGAAGCCAGAGGGTTATGATCATCAAAGCCAGACCGGCCATAAGCTGGTTCGCTCCACCGAATGTGCCCCAAATGTAGGAGAAGGCTGCACCAGTCTTCGGACTTGTAACAATGTAGACGATAAGCATTACTATGAATGCACTGACATACTTGTTCCTTAGTATGCCACCCGCTGGCCCAGTTAGCTCAGAAAGAACCAGACGCGATATTCTAAGTCCAATATGCATTATAGTGATAGCCAATATTATCAACATTACACTTGTATACACTTTTCCAAAGTCTACTGGAACACCCCACACGTTAAGCAGTGTTGAACCGCCGCTGACAAAGTTTGCTGCAGTCTTTCCTGCCCTAATGTTACCTATTGCCACGTCAGGAGACAATATTGCGGCTGTCGTTAGAGCAACTAGAGCGAGTATGCCTTCAGCTATCATAGCTCCTCCTGCAACCATGCTGCCGTCAGCCTCATTATCCAGCTGCTTGGACGTTATAGAAGAGCCTATCAGACTATGCCAGCCTGATATCGCTCCACATGCGATTGTAACAAAGAGCATAGGCCACAACGGTCCAGAAAACGTTACCTTAGGATCAAAGAAGGTTGTAAAAGCGGGTGCAGCATAAGAGATTCCCGAGAACATTCCAACAATTATGCCTATTATTCCAAAATAAACTAGATAAAATGAGAGATAATTTATTGGCTGTATAAATATCCATATGGGTAGCACAGCTCCTAGAAAGCAGAAGATTAGAACAATCCACATCCAAAAGTCGATGGTCCAGACACCAAAGTCCAGTTTAATGGGAACCATTAGACCCAAGTAGACGCCAACATACATTAGGATAACAGCAATCGCTGTAGTAATCATGATATTAATTTTAAGCTTATATGTTAGATATCCTGCAAGCATTCCAATTACAGTTGTAATCAGAACAGGCAAGGGAGACTGTGGGGTCGTATTAAATAATCCTGCAACAACGTTAGTGAAGGAAGATAGTATTAGCACAACATACCATAGAATGTACCAGAGCAGTATTGTTCTAGCCCTCGGCGAAATCAGCTCATGGGCTATCGGCCCAAAGGATGCACCTTCAGACCTTACTGAAACCATCATGCTCCCATAATCATGTATCCATCCAATAAATGTGGTACCAAAGAGTATCCATAGAAATGCTGGAAGCCAACCCCACTGAATCGCCATAATAGGTCCAAGGACAGGACCTAACGCGGCAATACTTTTCCACTGAAAACCAAATAGTACATACTTGTTTGATGGAAAGAATTCGATACCATCCATGTACACGTGCGCGGGTGTCGCCCTTTTTGGGTCAACCATCATAACATTTTTGTCAACCCATTTAACATAGTATCTATATACTAGGCCGTAGACGACCACACCTATTAAAACTACAGCTATAGCATACATTCAAGTTACCATTAATACTTGTTGTATATAAACTTTAAAAATTTTTTAAAATAAATAAAATTTCAGACCATTTTTAACACAAAATCTTCAAAAACATATGATTCGGTGACTGTAAAATTATAGTAGTTTTAATTTCCCTGTCACAGTGTCAATTATATGGGCTGGCGCTGGACCGATGCCTAGAGCTGTAATTGTACCAGGTTCAAGCTGTGTTAAACCAGCATCCTCTATCAACGAGAACGGTAAGCCTAAAAATTCCGCCTTATCCTTTAATTCTAGCAGTTCATTAAGCGAAGAAACCTTTAAAACAGCCTTTTTTTGGCCAGTTTTAATCCATTCACTAAACCATTCTGGCCTACTAGTTCTCGCCTTTTCTGATGCAGAAACAGCTGCATGCGCAACCTGCACTGCAAGCTTACCTTTCCCCATGCGAAGATCTGCTCTCACCACTATTGCTTGCTTATATTCTATTGCAGTCATTGCACAATACATTAGTTTATGGGCATATTAAAATTGTCCTATTCCCTCTTATATGGTATTAAACAAAGGAATTTAACAATCTTGTCCCCCGTATTTTTAAATTGATGTATCTCGTTTGATGGTATAAATATTATATCACCTTCCCTAAACTTCCTTTCTTCACCGCCACCGAAAACTACACCCTCACCCTCAAGTATGTATACTTCATGCTCCCACGGATGAGAATGTAAGGGACTAAACCCATTAGGCTCCATTTCAAATAATCTCATTGCAAAATTTTCGGCACCAATTTCCTTGGTAATAAGCCACCTAACTTTAAGCCCCATCGCACCCTCTTCAGCCTTAACAGCGGCCACGTCCATGCAATTAAATACTATCATCTTTAATCAGACAATCATAATATTTATACTATTATTAAACTTTCTGAAAAATTTTGAATTACAGTAAAAATCGCAAAATTGTCACCACCCATTATGTCACCATGGTTACATATTCCATAGTTACATCCATTATTTGGGACAGTGGCTAAAAAGCATAGCCAGTGATAAGGATGTCCAAATTTGAGCAAAAGTGGGTTAAAGAACAGAAGCCGGGGGTAGGTGAAAGGGTTAGAGAGGCTGTAAGACCCTCAGGTCCCTTAAAGCCAAGGCTTGAGAGTGCTATTAGAGCTATACAGGCACAGGTAGCAAAACTTGATGCTACAGCTTCAAAGCTTAAGGAAAGAGATGCAATAATATTTAACAAGGTTGTCGCTTCACTACAGAAGCATGATACTGAACATGCTAACGTTTACGCTAACGAGCTTGCTGAAGTAAGAAAGATGATTAAAACAGTTACTTCATCAAAACTTGCTCTAGAACAGATAATATTGAGACTTAACACGATAACAGAACTTGGAGATGTGGCTGTAACGTTAGCGCCGGCAATGGCAATATTAAATAATGTGAAAAGAGGTATAATATCAGTATTACCTGAGGCTGAAAGAGAAATAGGTGAAATAGGAAGTCTGTTAAGCAGTATTCTCGTAGAAGCAGGACAGGCAAGCGGTTCCACGTTAAACTTTGAAGTAGCGAACGAGGATGCTGAAAAGATATTGGCAGAAGCTTCAGCGGTTGCAGAACAGAGAATGAAGGAAAAGTTCCCAGAACTGCCAACAGGAGTACCTACAGGAGAAACAACATTTACATAAAATTTGAATTAAAGAGGAAGAACAGTTCTTCCTCAATTCTCTCTTTTTCCCTTTTTTACTATAAGAAATGTGATTAGACTATTTATATTATTTTCTGGCTGAAATTGTTTTCGATCCCCCTTTTTACTATATAAAGGTAGTAAATCATTCCTATAATACCGAGGCTTAAGCACAAATTATATACATCGTATGCTAGGTCAGGATGATAGAAAGGATTTATAGTTAAAGGATAAAGTGGTCTTATATCACTATAAAGTGGGGCATCAAACAATATATGCAGTATGTTGCCTAAAAAGCCAGCTAGAATAAAGGATTCAAACTTTTGGTTTGACTTAATAGGTGTAAGAAAAAGTTTGTGCCAAAAATTGTTTAAAATAAAATCTAATCGATATAAAACAGATCCTAGGATAAGGCTGACTGGAATGGCGGCTAAAATCGTATGCGCATATCCATGAAGAGGGTAATCGAGATTGAATAAGAGAACAAAAAATGGTTCCAAATCAAGTATAACATTTGCTATTATAAATGTTGGTGCATGTATAAATTTTCTCAACGGAAGGCCTATGGCTAAAGCAGGCCCTAAATGGAATGGTGTAAATGGCATCACCATCATACTTTTGGAAACTGATATTAAAAATTTATTTCACTTCATCCTCCCTCTAGCATTGGCAGAAACAGTATTCGCCCCTCATCTTTTTTAAATTCTAAAATTCTATGTAATGTCTCTTTTTGTACTATAGCTATCCATCCTTGCCTTGTAAGATTATCATAATATTCCTTCGCCTCTTTCACATCATTTGGGTCATTAACATTCCATTCTATTTCTATAGCAACACCCTTTCTAGATACCTTCAAAGTATAAAAGGAGTCATCATACATATTTATTAAAATTTATTTCCTTAAAAAATGATACATAATACTATGTCAGAATATTTTGGCTACATGTTACGTGTGAATCTAGATAATGAGAGGATCGAGAAAGTTTATGTGGACGAGTTGACTTTAAAAAAGTTTGTTGGTGGAACAGGTTTAGGCATAAAGTTTCTTTATGACGAAGTTCTACCGGGAATAGAATGGAATGACCCAAAAAATAGGTTGATATTTGCCGCTGGCCCACTTAATGCTACACCAATTAATGGCTCAGGCTCTGTTTCTGTAGTATCGAAGGGCCCTTTGACCAATGGTGCAGGATGCAGTCAAGCTAACGGCTTCTTCGGAGCCTATTTAAGATTATGTAACCTCTTTGGAATTATATTACAGGGAAAAGAAAACAGTTTAAAGTACTTGTACATTGACCCTGAATGTGCAGAATTAAAGGATGCTGAATGGCTTTCTGGACTGGATACTTATAGAACGGCTGACGCAATAAAGGAAAAATATGGTTGTAAAGAGAGACAAATGTGTGTTGCTTCAATAGGCCCAGCTGGTGAAAATCTTGTAAAATTCGCTGGAATCTTCTTTGACTACGGACACTCTGCATCACATAATGGCCTAGGTGCCGTAATGGGCTCTAAAATGCTTAAAGCTATAGCTATAAAGCCTGGAAAAGGTAGTGTACCTATCAAGGATATAAAGAGGGTAAGTGAGATAGCGCGAAAGCTTCTTGAAAATGTTAGGACAAATTATAGGGAAATGTACGATTACGGTACCTTGACAGGAATACATAATAATGCAAAAGTATTTCAGCTGCCTGTAAAAAATTATACAACAAGTGCGTGGACAGTACCTGAAGACAAATGGATAAAATTTAGTGGAGACTATATTAGGAAAACATTTTCTTTAAGAAGAAATAATTGTTGGGCCTGCCAAATAAACCATTGCTATATCATGAAAATAAATGAGGGCCCATATTCTGGGGAGATTTTAGAAGAGCCAGAGTACGAGCAGCTTGCGGCATGGTCTTCGAATATTGGAAATGATGATGTAACGGGTGCAATGATATTGAGCAAGGACGTCGACTGCCTGGGGCTTGAAACAAACGAGGCAGGTTGGGTTACAGGTTTTGCTATAGAATGCTATCAAAAGGGTATATTGACGAAAGAGATGCTTAACGGCCTAGAACTTTCTTGGGGCAATGTTGAAGGCGTCAGAGAACTTTTGAGAATGGTCACAAAACGTAAAGGTTTCGGCGACATTTTAGCTGAAGGGGTGATGAGAGCCTCAAGAAAAATTGGAGGGGAAGCCGTTAATTTAGCTATACATACGTTAAAGGGTAATACACCTAGAGGACACGATCACCGCAATAGGTGGACAGAACAGTTTGACACCTGTGTCTCAAATACTGGCACTCTAGAAACTTGGGGAATGTCACCAATAGGCCCTACACCAAATTGGGAGGAACTGGTTGATTCAATGGTTCATGATAAGGGTGCAATGATGTTCGAAGACTCGCTTGTCACATGCAGATTTAACACGCGCACGAACGTTGAACTACTTTGCCAGGCTTTGAATGCTGTTACAGGATGGAATTTCAGTTGGGATGATGGAATGACTGTAGGTAAAAGGACTGTTCATCTTCTCAGAGCATTTAATGTCCGCCATGGCATTAATCATAGAGAAGTGGACAGACCTTCTTTAAGATATGGTTCAGTACCCGATATAGGCCCAGCAGAGGGTAGATCGTTAAAGAATGTTTGGGATAAGATGCTTGACAGATATTATACAAAGATGGGCTGGGATCTTTCAGGTAAACCTTTGCCGGGCACTCTTAAAAAATATGGTCTAGAATATGTTGTTAAAGACTTGTACGGCTAAATACCTTAACAGATCTAATGTATACAATAGAGGAATGTATTAATAATCATTTATAATCTTATGCTGTATTAGGATGTTTTCTCGCCTGCTCTTATGGGCCAAACCCACCCATAAGATGTTCTCTCTACCCCCTTTTCTTTAAGTTCAACTAAAAGTTTTTCTCTTGAAGTTTGTAAAAAAGATTTAGGGTCGTATAGTATGAGGCCGTCTAATATAGCGTCGAGAACCCAACCACTTTTAGATTTGATATGGGTTTCAAATTCCTCTGGAGTCATGTATACTGCTTGGACTATGCTAGGCAATTTTAGTTCAGATACAAGTTTTGAAATCATCAGTATTCTATCTTGAAGGTTGGGAAGTGTTTCCACCACAATTATTAGGTCAACATCACTTTCAAAGGTGGTAAGAGGTTTCGCAGCACCCTTTGCTACAGAACCGAATAATAGTATGCCAGCAACCTTTTCTCTAAAAACATTTAAGATTTTATCCACATACTGTTCCACAATTTCTTGATATTCTCTATCTTTAATTTTATCCAAGTTTTCTAGACGCATCTTCAACAACACCCTTTAACTGTTCAACCATGGTCAACAGGTCAGAGGACATTTCCCTAAATTCTAGAAAAAAATTTACAACATTACTTAAACATTTTAAGGCTAGCTCAAAAATTTTGTCCGTTATATCCCTTGTATAAATTTCCGAGGGCACAATTATTCTTTCCTCAGTTTCCCAACCATATCTTGGCATAGAACCCTGAGCCTCTAGAGATGAAGCGTAAGAGATTACTAGTGTTAGGTGCAATATCTGCTTCTTGTTTAAGCCTCTTTAACATTCCCTTGTCAGAAAGAAGTTTTCCTATTATAGCACTAGGAAAATGTGTTTTCTCAAATTCTATCCCTAAGAAGCTTAAGATAGATTTGCAAGCGTTTTCAACTGACAATTGTAGTCTGAATATGGCGTCAGAATAGTCTTCTTCCCTATAATGTGCTAAACTTCTCTTTAAGTCATTTAAGCACATTTTTAGCCTATCTCCTGCCTTGCTATAATTATTCGATTCGAAAAAATGGTAGTGGTAAGAAGAATATAAAGTTTATGACAGCAAATTAGCACTTTTACAAAGCACTTGAAAAGAAACCAAAAATGAAATATGTTATTCAAGATATCTGCCCTAGATGTGGTGAACCCATTAAAAGAGGTCATCATCATTGACACAGCCCAGAAATCAGTGTGATGAAGCTGTAGAGGCTAAAGAACTGAGAATCTTCCAACTTTAGTCGAGGAGAGTGTTAACGCAAAATTTTGGTAGCATAAAAATTTAATTTTGGACAGATTGTCCCAGCTAATGATAAGAGGATGGGTGTAAAACTTTCGCTTCTACTCAAATCAGAAAAGATATCTTTGTCCACTTTATCAAATAAGATTATAGCTTTTGATGCAAACAATTTACTTTACCAATTTCTAGCATTGGTTAGAATGCCTGATGGTGCACTTTTTAAAGACCAAAGTGGGCGGATAACTTCACATTTGCTCGGTGCCTCCTTAAGAATTACTAGGCTTATGGTTGATTACCAAGTTAAGCCAGTACTAGTTTTTGATGGCGCACCAAATATATTAAAATTGGAGACGCTTGAAGAGAGAAGAATGCTGAGGGCTAAAGCCCTCAAAGAATGGGAGGAGGAGATGAGAAGAGGGGACTTGAGGAAAGCCTTTTCTAAAGCTGTTGTTTCAGCAACGTTGAGTAAAGAGCTTGTTAGAGATTCTGTGGACATGTTCAAGTTAATGGGTTTACCGGTAATATTTGCTCCAGAAGATGCGGAAGCGCAGGCGGCATACATGTGTGAAAGAAATGATGTGTGGGCTGTTGCTACACAAGATTATGATGCACTGCTTTATGGTTCACCAAAGATTGTAAGATATGTGACCATTCAAGGCACAGACTTTCTTCCATCAAAGAAGATTGTTAAACCTTTAACACCAGAACTTATAAGTTTGGATGGAACATTAAAAGCTCTTGGTTTGACAAGAGAGCAACTAGTTGACGTCGCAATTTTAGTTGGAACAGACTTTAACAGGGGTATACCAAGGGTTGGGCCTAAAAAGGCTTATAGTCTAATAAAAATGTATGGGCGCATAGAAAACATTCCATCTGACAAGATTAATGGTAAAATTGAGGGTCTCGATGAAATACGCAGGATTTTTCTTTCACCAAAAATATCTGAAGATTACTTCATATCTTTTAGAAGACCGCAAATTGATAAGCTGATCGAATTCTATAGGGGTAGAGACTTCTCGGAAAATAATATTGAAAAGATTGTTGAAAGGCTTACCAGATTTTACGGGGATTTAGAGCGACCTAAATTAAGTGAATGGTTTTAAAAGGTTAACAATTTACCATGTTAGAAACTTCCATTTATCAATATTTGTGATAATGTCCTTTAGAATGTTAGCTGCATCATCTTTAGATAGGTAGAGGAACACCCCTCCAATATGCTTACAAAACTGTTTCGTTGAAAGCCTTTTCCTCCAATCCTCACAATCGTGGATAATAGTTCTTTCCACTAAATTTATTTTGAAACTGTAGTCCTTGACAGTACCAGCCAAGATATTATTTTCACTTTCAATGATCTTCACATTATCCTTTTCCTCTAAAGCCCGCTCTAACCTTTTCTTGTCAATAAAAAGTGAGAGCATAGCATTTATGTCCCCAGTCAAAATTGTTTCATCACCTTTTTCCTTTATAATTCGAATATATTCTTTATCGAAATAGTCTAAAATTTGATTTAAAACCCTTTCTTGCATGTTATCGATGGAGCCCAAAAGCTTTAACATCTGTAATGCATTTTTCGGCGCATAACCTCGAAAATGGTTATTAAAGTACCCATATAATATTTCAACTTCAGACGCAATCTTGTTTAATCTTGGAACCCATTCTCTAAGCTCATCTTCCCTGTACTCGTAATAGTACCATGGCCTGCTACCTCTCCCATGCCATCTAACATACGCTATCCTACCCGTTACCTCTATTACTGGAGGCAATAATGGTTCATCCACAATACAATATGCAATATTATATTCTTTCAACATCTTAAAAATTTCTTCACTAAGCCAACTTTCATCCCTAAACTCTACAACAAAATCATACCTTTCAACATCAAGACTGCCCAAGAATTTTGAAAAGTTTTCAAAAAGTTCATCTTTTGCCTTAGGAGGCATTTGTATAAGAAGTGCACCCAACTTATCTTCATTTTCAAGGGGTGCCAAAATTTCTAAAAACCTACTTAAATCATCAAGTGCACCTTTTTTAGCATCCAGTAACTTTTTGTGTGTAATATCTTTAGGCAGCTTTGCTGAAAATTTGAAACCTTTTGGCACTGTTCTAGAAAGACCTCGAATAAAATTGGAGGATGGAAAAGAGTAGAATGTTGAGTCTACCTCAACTGTTCTAAAGATTTGAGTATAGGTAGAAAATTTCTTTTCGCTTGAGCTATAGAAGGGGCCTACCCAGTCTTCGTAATCCCATCCAGAAGTTCCTAACAATATTTTTTCTTTTAGCATCGAACTTGAATATTATACAACTCTAGTGTAATATATAAGTATTTATTTTGGCTATAAGAATTTATAGCCTAACATAGAGTTGATAAATTGTTTTGGTGCTAAAAAATGGGTAAGAAAGTTGAAAGGGGGGGTGTTGAAAGGATTGTTTACTATGATGATAGAAGATGGACTCTTCTTAAAGAAAAGAGAAATGTTGCTAAAAAAATTATCTTTCTGCTAGAAAAGAATGGAATTAATGCGAGAACATATGGTAGTATTGCAAGAGGTGATGTTACTCAAGAAAGTGATGTTGACGTCTTCTTTACAGAATATGTTCCATCATATAAGGTTGAACTTACATTAGAAAAAGAATATACCATTTATAAGAGAGAAGTTGTTCAGGCTACACCACGGTCTACACCGAAGGCATACTTTTACATTGACCCTTCCGAAAAAGTATGCGTTTCATTCCCTCTAGCAAGACTATTAAAAAATGAAATAGAATTTTATGAATTTGGTGGAACAATCTGTTTAAAGGAAATAGAGGAGGGTGTTAGAAAAAAGGGTGTCAACAAAAGACTTATGCTTATAATTCCAAAGGAGTTTGGGCATATAGAAAGGTCTATAGTAGGTAAAGAGATAGAAGTTGCAAGAGAGCTCGGCATATCCCTTGAAACAGTTATGGAAAGGGTTAGGGTTTTGAGCAGGAGAGATGAGGTTGGGCGAACAGGAACTTTTCTTAAACTGAACGTACCAGTAGAAGGGAGTGTAGAGAAATTTGTTAAAGAAAAGGCTTCAGCAAACTGGATGCTAAGGAAGATAATTGAAGAAAGAGGATATTTTTAATGATATGAAGCCAATTGTTGTTTCGAAGGATTAATTTTTACAAGATTCTTTCGAGATTAGGTTTTCGCTTTATTAGGGAATTTTTTGCGTTAAAGTTTATATTCCGGTGCGGAAGTTTATTCCGGTGTGGTAGCATGCTGTTTGATCCTAGACCTAAGACTTCAAAAAACGATTTATACAATTTCGATAGAGAGTTTGAAGAGCTTGTGAAGAATGTTGAAAAACCGATGGTTGTTGTCTCTGGATTAAGAAGGACTGGTAAAACATCCCTTGTTCTAACAGCCCTTTCCGAATACGATAATCCATACATTTTCATTGACCTAAGGGAAGGTTTCCAGTCATATAGGGACCTCTATCAACTACTCTCTAGAGGCGTCAACGATTTTGTTTCAAGAATATCACGTAGAGAGAGGTTGAGGGAGCTTCTTTTAAAGGGTCTTAAAAGACTTCGAGGAGTGTCTCTAGCCGGCCTATCCGTCTCATTTAGCTGGGGCAAGGACCGCTTTCTTTTAACAGAATTCTTTGGCATGCTAGATGATCTTGGTGAAAGGATTGGGGAGAAAGTTGTTATCGTCTTTGACGAATTTCAAAGATCTGGGGGGAGTATTGGCTTAACACTTCATAATGCGATAGCGTATTCTTATGATTATTACAGAAACCTATCTTTTATACTCACGGGCTCGGAAATGGGTGTCCTCTATGGTATACTCAGGAACACTGGGAACCCCCTATATGGGAGAGCTTTCATCGAAATAAGGACTAGAAAACTTGGAAGGAGTGAATCTATAGATTTTCTAGAAAAAGGATTTAAAGAGGCTGGAAAGAAAGTTCCTCGGAAAGAGATTGACATTGTTGTTGATGAACTTGATGGCATTATAGGTTGGCTGACATATTATGGATATTTGAGGGTAAGCGGTAATGGAGATTTCATGGAGATTAAAAGGGGGGCTGTGGAACTTGCTAGGATAGAATTAGAAAATTTTCTAAGAGGGAGGGTGAGCAGGAGGTATAGGCTGGTGCTTAAGCTCTTAACAGAAGGTGTAAAAGAATGGAGCCTTCTAAAGAGGAGTCTTGAGAAAGCTGAAGGAAGAGAGTTGAGCGATAGAGTTGTCTACGAAATCCTTCAACAGCTTAAAACGCATTCAATAATCGATGAAGAAAACAATTTCACGGACCCGGTGATTGGAGAAGCCTCTAAAAACATTTAATTCTTTGAAAATTGCTAAGAGGTAGACCGATATTTTATGGCTCAGCTTTTTGAAAAACTTCCCCCATTTAAAAATTTCACACTCCAATTTGGGGCGGCTTAGGCTATTGAAAGGTTTAAGCCCCTCTTTAGCCTACAATAAAATCATCGCAATCCAATTTATTTCAAGAAAAGTTATTATCTTTGTAGGTGATACGGTTAACGGCAAATTTATGGTGGAAAACTTACCCGGTGAAGTTGAAGAGAATGTTTATATTTTAGAAGATAAAATAGTGGTAACCGTCTTTTACAGAGACGTATATTATGGCAGAATTTTACCAAACGAGTGGATTATAGTTTTCGATAGAAAAGAGGTGTTGGACGTTAAATATGAGGGGAACCTTTTAATTCTGTTTACGAAAGACGGGGGGAAGGTTAAAGTGTGCCAACGTGATGCAAAGGACCTGTATTTTAGAATAAGAGGGTGGTTAAAGGACTTTTAAGCGACGTTTGAGTGAATGTTGGGTAGTTCAAATGTTAGCTATCCGACAACTGCTGAATTTTTATTAAAGCTTTATCTACTTGCCTAAGACAATATTTTGGACGTGATTCCTGAAAAGTTTAGAGAGGGGGCTGAAAAGGTAATTAGTTTGATCGATGGCCTTGGAGGCTATGTTGTGCACCATGATGATGCTGACGGACTCTCTTCCGCCGCAGTACTTAAAGCCTGTTTCGAGAGAAAGGGTTTAAACTTTAGTTTCATCTGCTTAGAGAAGCTCTTCCCTAAGGTTGTTGAAAAAATTCATGAAAGAGGGTTGCCTGTTATTTACGCTGACCTCGGCTCACCTCATGCTGAAACAATTTCGTTAAAAAATCGTGGTAGAAGTGTTGTGCTCATTTTGGACCATCATGACCCTAGACCATGCTCAGACACGATGGTCTTTGACCTAAACCTTGAATATTACGGTTTTAGTGGAGAAAGAGATTTTTCAGGTTCAACTGTAGCATACCTTTTCTCCCTCATACTGGACGAAAGGAACTTTGACCTATCATATCTTGCACTAATAGGCTCGAAGGAAATTCCATCTGGATTCGTGGGAGTAAATGCTATGATTCTGGAAGATGCCCTAGAGAAGGGTGTTCTAAAGAGAAACAAAAAGCTTGAAGTTGTAAAGTTGGGTGTTTCTGTTGACGAGCTCTTTTCAGTCCTACAGATTTTAGGTTCAGTCGGATACTATAGGGGTGGACCGAATACTGGGATTAAGGTTGCATTAGAGGGCTTTTCTGATGAAAGTAAAAAGTTTTTGGAGGAGCTTGAAAGTGAAAGGAAAGAGGCTAATAGGAGGCTGCTGGCAATATTGTATAGGGGTGGGTTAAAGGAGACAAAGTATATTCAATATTTTGATTCTATGAACATGTTTAAGGGTATGGGGGGCAAGGTTCTAGGAACATTCTGTTCATACCTTTCCTATCAAAGGAGGCTGGTTAAGGCAGACAAGTACCTTTTAGGCTATATGGATTTATTGGATGAGGTTCCAGGCTTCGGAAAACTTGATGATAGGTTAACTAAGGTTTCTTTAAGAGTTCCAGATGGGTTGAGGAAGGATGTTGAGGAAGGTAGAATGCCTTCTGCAATAGACGTTTTGAGTGTAGCTGAAGAGTTGGGTGGCTTTTCTGACGGCCACGAGTTTGCAGCCAGCTGTGTTATACCAAAGGATTCTCTTGAAGAATTTATTGTTAAGGTTGACGGGCTTATTGGAGACTGGGTAAATGGTGTGAGAAAGGTTAAGCGTAAGGCTGTAATCGATTAGACTTTATTGGAAGAAGGCTGTTAAATCTTTACTTGGCTTTAAATCTGATTCCTTTATGCCGAAAACTTCTAGTATCCTCAGACAGACTGGTAGAACCTGTTTTTCAACATAATAGTTCCAGTCTATTTCATCTAATTCTGCTTTAAAGTAGGGTTTCACTCTAGTGTAGAGTCTTCCAGCACCCTTTACTATAACATATCCTACCTTGTCACCCGGCTTTATCCGCCAACCTTCCTCAATAAGCTTTTTTGCAACTTCAACATGTGGTGCTGTAGCCTCATACTCTTCTATAGATTTTGTTATCTGCTTCCAAATAATTAGCTGCTTCAATGGAACCCTCTGGTTCAAAAGATTATCTATATGCTTTCTAGCTACCCTAACACCCTCATCAACATCCACCTTCAATATGGCTTCTACAACTTCCCTCTGGGCGATTTTAGCCACTTCACTCCAGTCGCCTCTTATCGCTTCTAAACCGACAATTTCTATAACCCCGTCATCTTTTAGGCCAGCATACTTCTTTTTGGCTTCAGTGAATATGACTGTTCTATAAACTTTGTCAACCTTAACCTCTAAACCTAAAACATCTTCTATCCAATTAACCAATTCTTTTATCCTATCATCCTCTTTTATGAAAATGGAGTCTGTGTCACCATACACTATCTTAAGCTTTAACTCTTCAGCTTTTCCCATAGCCTTTAATATTGTTTCACGTCCTAGTGCTGCAGTCACTTCCGCAATTTCTCTCGTATACCATCTTGCTCCAGCCCATCCGGTGTAACCGTATATTGCGTTCGAAATAACTTTAACAGCCTTCTGTCTAGCATCCAATACTATTCTTTCAGGAGAGTCTATGGGAAGCGTGTTCAACTTTTCTCTTATCCTCTTCCTTTCTTCAAGAAGCCTCTTTAACGCATGCGGTAGAAAGCCTTCCCTTTCACTAAACCTTATGGTTGAGTTAGGTACACTTATTGGGCCTTCTGGGTCGATTGTGTCAAAGGAAATGTTATATTTTATCATTAGAGATGGATACATTGACCTAAAGTCCAGTACCACAATGTTCTTGTGCAGACCGGGTGTTGGAGACCTAACAATACCACCAGGGTAAGATATGTGGACAATCTCCTTCCTTGAAGGAATCACCTCCCCCCTTTCAACAGCGAGCTTAGAAAGATAGTTTTCAACCCTAAATCCTGTTGAAGCAGCCATCACATAATCTGAGGGCATACAAGTTAACTGTGAAAGAGAAAATATGTATTCGTCAACAAGCTGGTATATTTCAAAAATACCCTTAACTCTTTGACCCAAATATTCTATGACACGCATCCTATCCCTAGACCAAAGTTCAGCCAACTCATATTCTTCAATCGTATCATATTTTATGGAAAGATTCAGGAATTGAGAGAACTCTTCTAAAGTCTCCAACTTGATTTCAGGAGATTCTTCAACCAGATCATATAAGTCAATATTTAATCTACCTCTAATCGACTGGTGTCCGTAAACGCTACCACGAGGCTCGCTATCCAATCGTCCAATATTAAAAGCCAAACCAAGCTTTTTAGACCTTTCAACAAGAAATGGAATAATTCGCCTATTACTGTTGAATCCAACTATCACGTCAGGATCAAATTTTTTAACAAAATCAAGGAAACTGTTAAGCAAAGTCTTTTCATCTCCACTAAAATTCATTAAACCATTTTCGGACGTCATAACTGAAATAGAAATAATTGGACTGTGCTCGGGGTCAGGTGAGCCTTTAAGGGAATAGAAAAATGCATCAAATGCCAAAACTCTGAGTTCTGGAAAAACTGTTTTCTCAAACTCGATTGAACATAATCTATTTAACTTCAGGAGAGTATACCCATTTAGGGAACCAGTCTTTTCAGTATCTAATACGGTCCATGATGAAGGAATAATATTCTTTTTGAAAACATATTGGTTCGAGAACCTTACATCATCTTGGAAGATGTTCAAAACATGATTACATTTTTTCCTAACTTCATTGGCAACATCTTCTAGCCGTACATTGGCTGTTGTAACCATTATTAGTTTGACAGGCCTCCCTCTAAAGGTTCTTTCAACAACTTTAACATCTTTCACACCCTTTAAAGTTCTAATTACTTTAACATCTTCTTCAAAATTGCCTGATTGGATAAAGAATTCTGGATAAAATTCGTCTTTAATAATAACCCTTTCCCCCTCCTCAGAAACAGCCCATATTTCAACTTCATTGTATTCTTCTTCACCGGACACATCTAGAACCCAATAGGTTGGCATAATAATAGATGTTAGCTGCATAAAGATATTTAAAGCTATTACTCAAACACAAACTTAAATAGTATAATAGCATCAAATTAAGTTGTGGAAACATGGAGTTTGAAGTCAAACAAACAGGTTCTGTCTTCTACATAAGGTTACCGGACAATTCTAAAGCCTACCTAAAATATAAGATTGAAGACAATATAATGTACTTGATAGAAACGTATACACCTCCAGCGTATAGGGGAATAGGTTTAGCTAAAATGATGATTGACAAAGCTGTCGAATATGCTGCTAAAGAAAATTTAAAGATAATACCAGAATGCAGTTACGCAATAAAATATTTTATTAAAAATAATGACAAGTATAGGGAATTGTTGGCAGACAAATACAAGAGCATGAGTATAGAAAGTTTAGAGGAATATTACAGACAAAGATTAGAATATGAAAAGCAGAAATCAGGGATAGAATGATCCCAAAATTATTTTTCCACAACTTCACATGAAAAGTTTTAATAATAGTAAAAGGTGCTGATGTAGCGAGAGAATATGAGAATGTATTTTTATAGAATTTGGGAAAATGGGCGGTGAAAAATGGTTTGTCTATTAAAATAGTTGATTTAAGCGTTGAAAATTTGAAGAAAGTTCCAGAAGTGGAACATATTCCATACAGTTGCAAATATTGTCTTTACTGGGAATTTCCTGAAGAACATGATAAGCTTCCTTTCGATGCTAAAAAGGAAAGATTTTGCAAAAAATTAGGATGGTTGAATGCTGTGAGCAAGTTGTTTGGTAATTGCGGTAAACTTGCTTACCTTGATAACAGAATGGTTGGTTATGCAGAATATGCGCCATCAAAATTTCTACCAAACTCAAAAACCTACCCTTATGGCCCAACTGGTGATGACGCGATTTTAATCGCATGCCTATATATTTTTAGAAAAGAGGCTAGAGGATTAGGTGTAGGCCAAATCTTACTTGAAAACATTATCTTTGAGTTAAAGAATAGAAATTTTAAGGCTGTTGAAACCTTCGCTAGAAAAGGTTATGTGGAAAACCCGTCAGGGCCAATAGAATTATATATCAAAAATGGATTCAAAATCCATAAAGACGATCAGAAGTTTCCGTTAATGAGACTTGAACTTTAAATATTCTTTAACATTTACATAATTTTTTTAGAAAAAAATTTAAATTATAATTTAAAATAATAGGCTGTGAATGGTTCATATGTTAACTGGATTTGTAAACGGAAACATATATGTGTCTTTTAAGCCAGTTAAAAAAGTGGATGCTTTACTTGTAGCTAACGAGAAAATCCTTTATGCTGGAGGCAATAGAATAGTTGAAACAATAGTTGAGTTGGTGGACGGTGAATTGGTTGATTTAATGGGGAAAACTGTTCTCTCGGGATTCATAGACTCTCACATGCATCTTGACGAGCTGGGAATGTATTTGAGCATGCTAGATTTGCATGGTGTAAAGAGTATTGGGGAACTTAAGAAAAAGTTGGAAGAATATTCTAGGCGTTCAGATGGCGCATGGATTGTAGGCCACGGGTGGAATCATGAAATTTTTGAAGAGAAGAGGATGCCTACAAGATACGATTTAGATGAAATCGTAAGTGATAAACCTGTTATGTTTTCCAGAATCTGTATGCATACTGCAGTTTTGAATACTAGGGCAATGGAGGTTGCAGGTCTAATTGGTATGAAATTGCCTGGGTTAATGGTTGACGAAAACGGTGTAGCAACTGGTGTTGTTAAAGAGGAGACCTTTTCAATAGTTAAGGAAAAGTTTAGAGCAACTTTAACTATAGACGACTTTGTAAAATACTTTGAAGCTGCGATGAATTTTATCCTCTCAAATGGTGTTACTACAGTAGGCTTTATACTGTGTGATATGGGATCATGGCATGCTTTGACCAAATTAAGGGATAGGAAAACGTTTCCTATAAGGGTAAGAGTATATCTTCATCCAGGAGAAAGGCGACCTAATGAAAGTGGAATGTATGAAAACAAAGATGTTTTAGATACAATTAACAAACTTGGAATAAAAAGAGGATTTGGCGACAGCTTCCTCAAATTATTGGGTATCAAGATAGTTGCTGATGGTGGTCTAGGTGCTAGAACAGCATGGCTAACTAAACCATACTCAGACGATCCAAAGACAAGTGGCTACCCTAATTTGAGGGAAGAAATGTTGAAGACGCTTGTTAAAGAGGCCCACTATACAGGATTACAGGTTTCCGTTCACTGTATTGGTGATAGAACATTAGACGTGGTTCTCAAAGTTTTTAATGATATTGGGAACCTTGGGGATAGAAGGCATAGGATAGAGCATGCTTCAGTTTTAAGAGAAGATCAGGCAGACAAGCTTTCTACATTAAATGTTCCAGTTTCAGTACAGCCTCACTTTATTATAACAGACTGGTGGGCTAAAAATAGGGTGGGTGAAGATAGGGTAAAATATGTTTGGCCATTTAAAACAATGATAAAGAAGGGTATGAAGATTGGGATTGGAACAGACTGTCCAGTTGAACCACTTAATTCATGGGAGACAGTTTATGCTGCTGTAACAAGAGGAAAATATGATGGAATCCCATTCTATGATGATACTAAAGAAGAATGCTTATCTCTTGAGGAAACATTGCATGCATACATTTGGGG
Source organism: Nitrososphaeria archaeon (assembly GCA_049969935.1). Lineage (GTDB taxonomy): Archaea > Thermoproteota > Nitrososphaeria > JACIWG01 > JACIWG01 > JACIWG01. The sequence goes on along the minus strand of JBMFNX010000006.1, from coordinate 4,394 downwards.
TTCCGCTTACATAATGCATGAGGAAGACAATTTAGGCAGTCTTGAGGAAGGCAAGTTTGCAGACTTTATAGCTTTAGACAATGACCCATTCACCGTCAGCGAAAACCAGCTCAAAAATATTAAGGTTATTGAAACATATGTTGGAGGGAAATGTGTTTGGAAAAAATAGTATGAACTCTTCATTTTTTACCTGTGCAAGGGCTATGAAAGTCGGTTTCCTAGTGAACCCTATCGCTGGAATGGGTGGAAGTGTAGGCTTAAAGGGAACAGACGGTCTTGAAGTATACAAGAAAGCGATTTGCTTAGGAGCTAAGCCTATAGCGCCAGAAAAGGCAAAAAATTTTCTAGAGCATTTAAAAATGTTAGTTAAAGACGTAAATTTCAAACTTTATACTGCTCCAAAGAAAATGGGAGAATACGAGTGCATGGAAGTTAAAATAGACTATATTACAGTTGGTGAGGTCGGTGAAGAAACGACATCAGAAGATACTGCAAAAATTTGCAAGAATTTCCTGGACTCAGATGTTGACTTAATAGTTTTTGTCGGAGGAGATGGTACAGCAAGAGATGTTGCCAAAGTTGTGAGTCAACAAAAACCAATTTTAGGTGTACCATCAGGTGTAAAAGTTTACAGTAGCGTGTTCGCAATCAACGTTAAAGCTGCAGTTGAAACAGTTTACAAGTTCATCAGCAAAGGTTTGCCCTTAAGGGATGCAGAGGTTGTCGATATAGATGAGGAAGCCTTTAGAAGAAACCGGCTTTCAATAAAATTGTACTCGTACGCTAGAGTACCATATGAGCCTATGCTTATTCAGGCAACAAAAGCACCTACTGTAGGAGATGAAGATGAAAGGGAAAATCAGTATGCTATAGCAAAATATGTTGTAGAAAACATGGATCCAAACACATTATACATTCTTGGCCCAGGTACCACTGTAAAAGCGGTTGCAGAAATTTTAGGTGTAGATAAAACATTATTGGGTGTAGATATACTCTTAGACAAAAAGTTGATTGCAAAAGATGTAAATGAGCAAAAGATAATCGAAACTTTGGAAAAATATGGATCACATCCTGTTAAAGTTATTGTTTCACCATTAGGTGCTCAAGGATTTATTTTTGGAAGAGGTAATCAGCAAATAAGTCCAAAAGTGTTGAGCAAAATTTCTAGAGAGGATGTGATAATATTGTCAACTAAATATAAATTAAGTCTCACACCTACCCTAAGAATCGATACAGGGGTTTCAGAAATAGATGAAAAGTTTAAAGGCTATGTTAAAGTTATAGCCGATTACAATGAAGAAGTTGTAACCAAGATAGAATAGTGTTCAGATTGTGGACTAAAGTTATATTTAAATATAACCTAGGTCAATCATAACCTATGGCGTATAGGCTGCCTCTAGCAAAAATTTTGAAGGGTAGAATGCTGAAAATTGCTGAATTTCAAGACCTAATCTTAATCGAACTATGTAAAAGATTCGACTTCATATTACGGGGGGACAGCTGTTTGGAGAATATATGGTGGCAAAAGATTCTCTTATGATATTGGCATCTACCATCATGATCCTGAAGAAATAGCAAATTATTTTTCATCATCCAAAATATTTAAAATCCTTAAGTCAAAATTGACACCCTCAAAAATCCTTTACCTAAAGTTCGGTAATGAAGTTGTTACAGAATTAGAGGTTTCACCTATATCACGTGATGTTAAAGTTGTTGAAGCAGACTATTGGCTTGTTGAAGGTGGAAGTATAGTTGTGAAGACGATTACGCCAGAAGATTTGCTTTCAGAAAAGGTAAACGCATTTATAAGCAGGAGAAAGTCTAGAGACTTATATGACATATATTACCTGCTTGACTTCTGTGAAGTGGAAAAAATAAAGTGTGTACTCAAAGAGCTGCTACCTTTCCTTGACTCTGAACCTAAAGATTTTAATATGCTGTCAGAGCCTATAATTTTAGGGCGCTCGCCAAGCTTTCATACTATAGTTGAGAAGGTAAGTAGGTATGCAAAATAAGTATAGGCCTTTTATAGAAAAGCTTCAGAACGCGGACTTCTTCACATTCAAACTTGTTGAAGGTGAGGTTGGAAAAAATTATGCAAAACTACTTTTACACAACCTTAAAAGAGTGGGAAAATCGTTGAACTTATGAAAGGAATTTACACATTTAAAAGGTCGCCTTACATTCTTGTTAAAGCTTTGCCAAAATCCTATATTGGATTAGGAAGTGCTGCATTCTTACATAATGCTTGGGAGCAGGTTACAAAAATAACAATACTTTCTCCATACGTATCCTATAAGGTGAGGGCTGGAGAAAGGGATGTGGCAGGATTCAAGGTTGTGCTTAGAAAAATTTCTGAGAAAATGTTTTTTGGATACGGACTCAAGTTTCTAGAAGATGTAAACAGTTGGGTTAGAGTGTCTAATGTGGAAAAAACTTTAATAGACATTATTTATTTCAATTACCCGTTTAAAGATGAAATATTACCTAACTTGCTTGAAATTTCGGACATGGGAAAGATTAGAAGATATCTTATGATGATGGAAAAAAGAAATGTAAGGGGATGGAAAAAGGTTATATGGGAAGTAGATTCGATATTAAAGAATAATAGAAGATTGAAGCAATGAGGCCAGCATGCTTTCTATTCTTCGTACACTGTTTCCGAAAACTTATGCTCTCTAAAACGTTCAGGTTCACCAATTAGCATCCTAAGATTCTCCTTTAGTCTAGAGAAAACGTCTTCAAGGTTTTCTGAAACCTTCCTCCTCCTACCTATAGGATTACAGTATGAAACAACCTCTTTATGCAAGAATGGATGGGATATTCCAATTTCCTTAACCTTTTCAACAGCCTGCTTTGTAAGCGCGTCAGTCTCCAATATAGTCTGCGCTCTCTCCTCCCTCTTCTTGACCGCCATGTTAAGCGGCAGCGAAAAGAATCTGTCAAGCCTTCTAAGCAGAGACTCGTATGCGGAACCAAAAAGCCTCTGCTCCCTCTCATATGCTATACCTAAAGTGATATAGTATGGGTATTCTATGGAATCAAGAATTCTCACATCATCTTCACTAATATTTGGTTCTTCACTCAAATACATTCTATAAACGTTTAAGGCAACATAACTCTTCTCACGTAAAGACATCTGCTTCTCAATGTTAAGTTCCATGAGATCGTGAGCGTATTTTTCAGGAATAACTATAAGAGGCAGCTCCTTAATGCCTAACTCTTTTGCAGCCAAAAACCTGTGCTGACCATCAACAATCGTATAACTGTTCCCACCTTTTATTGCAATCGGAGGTGTAACAAAACCAATCTTTTTAATAGAAAGTGCAAGCCTCCTAACATGATACTGTGAAGGTCTTCTCTGAACCTCTATAACTTTAATGTTTTCTATAGGTTCAACAACAACCTCCTGTAAATAACCATGTAAGGGCTCCCTAATTTCGCCGACCTTCAAGCTAAAGGCCTTTAGGAGCGAAGCTTATAAAAACTTTTAGAACCACCTAAGAGGCGCCTGAATTTTACGTCAGGCACCTAATTCATAAGCTTGCTTTCGTGAAGGCTGTAGTGGAACATGTTCTCTATCGATGAAAACATTTTGCTCTCGTCGCCTTCTTTAATTCCATCACATAATCCTTTAACATCTTAAGCATTCTTTCCTCGTCACACATGTTTTCTTCTACCGTTTTCATGAAGCTGCTTCCAACGATCACTCCGTCTGCACCCCCTCCAATCAGTATGCTTACATGCTCTGGTTTTGACACTCCAAATCCTACGGCTACAGGAATTTTTCCAGACGCCATCGCAACTATTCTTTTGACAAGTTCTATTGTAGTGTCTTGGACCCTCGGCCTCACGCCTGTAACACCATGGACTGAAACAAGGTAAAGGAAACCTGAAGTGTACTCTAGTATCGCTTTCAACCTATCCACTGTGGTCGAGGGTGTGGCGAGGAAGATCGTGTCTATCATGTTGTCTTCCGCAACCTTCTTGTACTCGCCTGCCTCCTCTATCGGCAAATCTGGTACGATTACACCGTCCACCCCACACCCCCTTGCTGTTTCAAAGAATCTTCTTAAACCCATTTTAAATATCGGATTATAGTATGTTAATATGAGTATTGGGACATCGTTTTCCTCCTTAACATCTTCAGCCATCTTCAGAACCTTTAACGGTGTTGTCCCCAACTTTAAGGCCCTGTTCATCGCAGATTGTATTATCGGCCCGTCTGCAATTGGGTCGGAGAAGGGTATTCCAAGCTCTATAATGTCAGCTCCTCCGCTGACTAGAGTGTGTGCAATTTTTGGAGTGTGCTCTAGCGTGGGATATCCTGCTGTCAAGTAGGCTATCAGGGCACCCTCTCCCCTGTTCCTTAGGTTTGAAAATTTTTTTAATAT
>JBMFNX010000005.1:0-59982 GCA_049969935.1 Nitrososphaeria archaeon | reverse complement strand
CTACTTATCCATAAGAGGATAAGCAAGTTCAGCCAAGGAAGTGAGAAGCCCACGCCATTCAGACGTGGGTAGTTCACCAAAGGACCTGCTAATATACATATTTAAGGATAAGAACGCTTACTATAATATGATAAAGAGCGGCTTCTACGCCGCATACCCCATATTCAGTAGTGTACAAGAAAGGTTGGCGAAAGAGGATCCGGTTTGGAAAGACTATATAAAGGTTCAGCCTACAATCTACGATTACACTTACCCACTTAATGAACCCTGCAAGGGTATGGATGAAGTTAGCGCAAAGTTCCTTGTTGCAGACCTCTTCTCTCTAACACTTATCGACAAAAAGGACGTTGACACTGCTGTAAAAACTGTGGACGCGGAAATAAAGGATATTATAAAGAGAACGTATGGACAGTAGACTCACATATGAGGCTTAAAGTGCGTGAGGCGTTAGAAGGATACGCCTTCTCAACGCCCGCCTTCTTCCTACTATTTTTTGTACTCTTCTTCCCATTCTTATATGTAATCTACATTAGCTTTTTCACGAAATACTTCGGATATGAGGCAGTGTTTTCTGGACTAAAAAACTATATTGAAATTGTCAGGGACCCCCTATTCTACTATTCACTATATATATCCACATTTTATACTACAATATCGGTGGTGCTTAAGCTGCTTTTAGGCTTAGCTTTCGCAATACTGCTGTCGCAGGAGTTCAAGGGCAGGTCTATTGTAAGAGCGGTCGCCGTAATACCTTGGGGTATACCATTGTTTGTTGTAGCGGCAATATTCTTTTGGTTCTTTGACTATAACCTTGGATTAGCGAACATGATATTAAAATCACTTTTTGGTGTCAAAATATTCTGGCTTGGACCAGATTACGTTGTCCCCTCCATCATTTACGTCAACGTTTGGAAGGGTATACCTTTTTTCATGGTCAACTTTCTAGGCGCTCTGCAGACAATACCGAAAAGCCTTTATGAGGCAGCTGAAATTGATGGCGCAAATGCTTGGCATAGGTTCAGACATATAACGGTTCCAGGAATAAAGTATGTCATGCTCATTGTATGCCTCCTTTCAACAATATGGACTTTTGGAGAGTTCGATACAATATTCTTTTTAACCAGAGGGGGGCCAGGATACATTACGCATATAATCCCAATATACATATATTTTCAAGCATTCTCAAGGTTCGATATTGGTGTGGCAGCAGCCGTCTCAGTTTTAACTGTACCCATTTTCTTAGCATTAATTTCAGTTATACTTTGGGCTCTTAGGAGGTAAATGGGTTGAAAAAAGGTCGCTTCACGTCCATCAAAAGGCTTGTTATTTACGTTTGCGCGATCACCATACTTGTATGGACGATACTCCCATTATACTGGATGATTATTACAGCCTTCAGGCCTGAAAGGGAAATATATGAGGGCCTTGTATTTCCAAGAGAATTTTCTATAAGCTCTATCTTAGCAATTTTTGGATTTGGTGAAGAACATGTAACTGTCGGGAGCACACTAACACCATACATGATCAATAGCATTTACATCTCATTAATTGTAATGTCCATTTCCACTTTTCTTGGAATGCTCGGTGGCTATGCTTTGGCTAGAATGCGTTTTCCAGGAAAGGACATACTTTCAAGCATGTCCCTTTTCGCCTACGTTTTCCCAACAGTAGTCATCATGGTTCCAATATTCTTTCTCTTCTCAATATGGAAGCTAGTGAATACTCCCACAGGATTGATTCTCGCATTATTGTCTAATGCATTACCTTATACGCTTTGGATGCTCCGAGGATTTTTCCAAACGATCCCTGTAGATATCGAGGAAGCCGCCTTCATAGACGGTTGTAGCAGATTCCAAACAATATTTAGGATAGTCTTTCCACTCTCTACTCCAGGAATCGTTGCAACCGCAACATACGCATTCATTCTTGCATGGAATAATGTCCTTTTCCCTCTAATACTCATATCTAGAACGGATTTGCAAGTTGTGTCCATTGGAATACTGAATTATATGAAGGCTGACTTTGTTCCATGGGATAGGCTTATGGCTGCAAGCTTTGTCGCAACACTCCCACCTACACTCATGTTCTTTGCAATACAACGATATATTGTTGCCGGCTTAACCGCTGGAGCAGTTAAAAGATAGCCTACCTTTTTACTCTTTTACTTTTTTTTTAAAAAATTTAAATCACTTATTTTCCAATCTTTTTAGTTGATGTAAATTGGAAAAGCCTGTTGTTTTAAATATGATACTTGGTAAGCCTGCTGAACTTTTTTCAGAAGACTTTAGAAAAAAGTATGAGTTTAGACAAAATCCCTTTGGTAGGTGGTTGAATGAGGATGAGCTTGTTAGTGTAATAGGTGATGTTGACGCTGTTGTTGCAGCAAGCGAACCTTACACGAAAAGAGTTTTTGATGTTGCATCAAAGTTGAAGATTGTTGCAAGATTTGGTGTTGGATACGATAATGTTAACATTCCTGAGGCTACAAAACATGGTGTTTTTGTAACAATTTTGCCTGGAGTTAACGCTGAAACCGTGGCAGAACATACTCTTGCACTAATTTATGCTGTGGCAAGAGGTATTGTCGATTGTGTTAAATCAACTAGGCCTGAAACATGGACAGAAGTACAGAAAAAATATTATTCAACTCATACTCCATTTGAACTTTATGGTAAGACATTGGGTATCATAGGTTTAGGCGCTATTGGAACAAAGGTTGCAAAACTATGCAATGGTTTAGACATGAAAATTTTAGCATTTGACCCATACACTAAGCCTGAGAAAGCTAGAGAAGTTAATGCTGAACTTGTGCCACTAGAAAGGCTGTTAAAGGAAGCGGACATTGTTACAATACACTGTCCACTGAACCCGGAGACAAGGCATCTTATTAGTGAAAAGGAGCTTAAAATGATGAAAAAGAATGCTATATTGATTAATGCTGCAAGAGGCCCTATTGTCGATGAAAAAGCACTTTACAAGGCTTTGAAGGAAAAATGGATTCTTGCAGCTGGACTGGATGTTATGGAGAAGGAGCCTCCTGAACCAGATAATCCACTATTCACCTTAGACAATGTTATCATAACCCCGCATGTTGGAGGTGCAAGTCTAGAAAACTTTATGAGATGTGATGCTATTATAGAGGAGCAGATAGAGCAGGCGTTAAGAGGTGAAGTGCCAAAATTCGCATTAAACCCTGAAGCAATAAACTATGTAAGGAAATAGGTGTGGTGGTTGAATCATAGGGACAGGTTTTTTACTGCATTAGAGCATAGGGAACCAGACCTTGTTCCCATAGCTGACTTGAGCATGGATCCTCCCATTGTAGAAGCCGTTTTAAACAAAAAGCTTGGTTTTGGGTTAACAAAGTTTGGTAAAGGTGTTTCAGAAAAGGGGTTGGGTAAAGCTTGGTATTCTGCAGTAAACTATAGGAGGGCTTTGGTTGAAGCCTGCATGAAGCTGGACTTTGACGGTGCACCATTCATCTCAGACTATTCTCTTGTAACAAAAGATTATGAGCCAAAGTTTGTTGACAGCAAAAGGTTTGTTGACCAATGGGGTAGAATAATGCAGACGAGCGAGAGGGCGAAGACAACATACTTTGTTGATGGAGTAATAAGAACTCCTGAAGACCTTGAAAAGTTTGAGCTGCCAGACGGTTTTCATCCGGACATTATGGAGATGATGGATGAAATAATAAAGCCATATAAAGATAAGGATATTGTTGTCATGGGACAGGTTCACAGTGGATGGCACATGGCTTTTCAGGCGAGAGGTGGTATAGACAAGATTTCAGTAGACTTTTACAAGAACCCTGATTTCGCTAAAAAGCTTTTAGAAAAATATGCTAGAGCATTTCAGAGGCTTACTGAGGCAATGATTAAGGCTGGTGTTGAAGTCGTTTGGGTGACCGATGACTATGCCGATAATAATGGTCCACTTGTTAACCCAAAACTTTTAAGACAATATGAATTCCAAAATTTGGCTAAAATAGTTGAAATTGCAAGAAAATATGATGTTCCTGTAATGAAGCATTCAGATGGTAACCTGTACATGATCATAGAAGACCTTATTGGAACAGGCATTACTGGCTTACATCCTATTGAGCCTGGTGCAATGGATTTGAAGGATGTCAAAGAAAGGTATGGTCACAGAATATGTTTAGCTGGAAACGTTGACTGCAGATATGTTCTACCATTTGGAAGCGAAGAAGATGTGAGAAAAGATGTGAGAAGATGTATTGATGCAGCAGCTAAAGGCGGAGGATACATACTGGCCTCAAGCAATTCACTTCATTCTGACGTTAAGCCTGAAAACATTTTCATAATGGTTGATGAAGCTAGAAAATATGGGAAATATCCTTTAAGGTAACCTTTCTTTTAGGGTTCAACTATATTTTTTAGTTCACTCAAAAATTTTTCATTCTGTTCTCTTGTCCCTATTGTTACTCTTAAACAGTTTTCTAATCCTTTAACATTGCTCAGATTTCTAACACATATACCTTTTCTAAATAGTTTTTTGTGAACCATGTTCGCATCTAAACCTTTTATCCTGAAAAGTAGGAAATTTGTTTCACTTGGATACGTTTCAATATTTTTCATCGAATTTAGCATGCTAAATAATCTTTCCCTTTCTCTAACAATCTCATTAACCCATTCTCTCATTTGATTAATGTCTGATAGTGCTATTGCACCCAATTTAATAGAAATTGTGGATAGGGAATTTGGTGGCCTTACAAGATTCAATTTTTTAACAGTATCTTCGTTAGCTAACATGTATCCTATTCTCGCTCCAGCCAAAGAAAATGCTTTTGAAAGTGTTCTTATTATCACCACATTAGTGTACCTAGATATTAGGTTTGCAGCTGTTTTACCACAATATTCATAATATGCTTCATCAACTATAATCCAAGAACTTGTTTCTTCAGCAACCAATTTCAACTTCTCGATTTCGGTAAAGTTTCCCGTAGGATTGTTAGGGTTGCAAAAGAATATCACATTAGCCTTCTCCCTATTACATACTTTAACAATCTCCTCTATATTGTCTCTGAAATCGGGTATTTTTCTTGAAACCTCTAAAACTTTTGCTCCAGCTATCTGCGAAGATATTTTTAGCATAGAATAAGTTGGTGTAGAAACGATAACCTTATCGCCATAATCTACAAACGTTTTTGTAACAATATCTATTCCCTCGTCCGCACCATTAGTTACTACAACATTATCTTCTCTAACATTATTGTAGTCACAAATTTTATTCAAAAGTTCAGTGTACTTTGTGTCAGGATACTGGTTTACCTGTAAATTGGGTAAAATTTTTGCAATCTCATTTAACCATCTTGTGGGAGTATATGGTGAAGCGTTCGTGTCAAGTCTCAAAACCTGTTCTACGGGTATGTTAGCAATTTTTGCAACCTCTTGGCTTGAAATTTCCCACTCATATGGAGTAAAATTTTCAAACACTCTTCTAATCTTCATCTTCCTTAGGTAATCATACTATCATATTTTTGCTTTACATATCAGACAATTTTTTAACCTTTATAGTTCATCATATAATAGGGAACGGATGTGACTGGAATAGTTAAAATTGATCCATTGAATCCTGACCAGTCTACGATAAAATATGCTGCAAAATTTATTATTGATGGAAAACTTGTAGCTTTCCCAACTGAAACAGTTTACGGTCTAGGCGCTGACACATTCAACTCTAAAGCAATTAGAAAAATTTTTGAGGTAAAGGGGCGTCCGATCGATAACCCTCTGATAGTACATGTTTCAGACATAAGCCAACTTAATAGGGTCGCCTACGATGTCCCTGAAAAGGCTATAAAGCTTATAGAACGTTTTTGGCCCGGCCCATTAACCCTAATATTTAAAAGGAGAAGTGAAGTTCCTCCAGAAGTTTCAGCTTACCTTCCAACTGTAGCTGTCCGAATGCCAGCTCATCCGATAGCTTTAGCTTTGATTAGAGAATCTAAGACTCCAATTGCTGCCCCCAGTGCTAATATTTCATCAAGACCAAGCCCTACTACTGCAGAGCATGTGATAAAGGACTTGTATGGTAAAATTGATTTGATAATTGATGGCGGAGAAACCTTATATGGTGTAGAGTCCACAATTTTAAACATTCAATTGGACACTCCTAAACTCTTGAGGCCTGGTGCTATACCTTTAGAGGAAATTGAGAACGTGATTGGAAGAGTGGATGTTAGTGAAGCAGCCTTGGCTGAAAAGCCCTATCAGCTTGTCGCAGAAGCTCCTGGAATGAAGTACAGGCATTATGCTCCAAAAGCGCCGATGTTTCTTGTTGAAGGCGAATTGGATATGGTTGTAAAAAAGATTATTGAACTTGCTCGAGAAGATATGCTGAAGGGTTTAAAGGTTGGTATCCTGGCCACTAAAGAAACATGTGAACTTTATCCAGAATCCTTCAATATCATAGTCTTGGGTTCAAGAAGTGAACCCTACAGTATTGCACACAATCTTTTCAAAAGTTTAAGATTAATGGATGAGCTTAACGTTGATAAAATATATGCTGAAGGGTTGCCGATGAAAGGAATCCTTTTTGCTGTACAGAATAGGCTTAGAAAGGCTTCAGGACACAATATTATTAGGGCCTAAATTTAATGTTTTGAAACAAAACTGTTTCCGCTAATAAAAAATCTGAGTTTTCTATCCAAATCCCTTTTTACACCAATCCTATAAGATGAAACTATCTCGATCTTTTCCCCGTTTCCGGAACAGACGTTTAACATGCTTCTTTTATCAAAAACTTTTAGTCCATTCAAATCTTTTGTGATACACATTGCTTTAGTCAATTTTCCCGGACCATTTGTTAAATTAGATGTGCTTTCAATTCTTCTAAACTTCTTCATTACATCAATTCCTTCAATAGGCTCTATAGCCCTAATAAGTACTCCACCAAAAATCTTATCATATGAAATAATGTTTAGCAGCCAGCTTGCGTGAACCATGTAAATGAAGGCTGTTCCAGGTTCAAAGCTTAAAATTTTTGGCAAAAAATCCTTTCTAAATGCAGGGTCTCCTTCACTATAGTATGCTTCTGTTTCAACAATCTTTCCAGTTAAAAGCTTTGAATCAAGTTTTCTGATTAAAATTTTTCCTAAAAGTTTTTGGGCTACAATTTCAGAGTCTCTAATGTAAAATTGTTTCGGCAAAATTTTGTAAACAGGATTTGAAGTCAAACCATCTTCTCCTTCTGAATGCATGCAAATTTATTTTTGTATCAATGTTCTAAGATAATCTGGTAAACCAATATGAGATATTTTTGTTCTCCCCCCAACGTATACGATTCTAAGATCTTGAACGTTTGTTCCACGTGCACCTGTAAAAATTAGGTCATCAAGTCTAGAAAGCACATAATATGAATTATGTTCCTCCAATTCTTCAAGCACATTAACACCCTTCTCGTTCGCCCTTTCAATTGTGTAACCGTCAACTATACCTCCCGCAGCATCTGTTGGCCCATCTGTTCCATCAGAGTCAGCTGAAGCTATAACAATATTCTTGCTTCCAGAAATTCTTATTGCCGCTGAAAGGACAAGTTCCTGGTTTCTTCCTCCAACACCCTTTTTCCCACCAACACTTACAATAACCTCTCCGCCACAGATGAACATTGCTGGAGGCTGCAATGGTCTACCATAAACTTCAATTTCGTTTGCAATGTAAGCGAATGTTTCACCAACACTTTTCGCCTCAATATCACTTAAGCTTGATGCCAAAATTGTTACATTAACACCCATTTCTTCAGCCTTCTTCTTTGCTGCCTCAAGCATGTATTCGGGACCCATTACTCTAAAGTGGTAGTGTGGTTTGTTGGCCAACTCTTCAGGTCTAAGGGGACCATATTGTGGGTCCGCTTTCTCCAAATATGCTCTTACAGATTTAGGCACATTATCCCAAATTCCATACTTTTTAAGAACCTTTATCGCCTCATTATATCCTCTTATCATAGGTTTAATGCTGACCTTGACTCCAGGCGGCCTTTCATCAGTATGGACTGCAATTAATGTTGCATCATTAACATACCTTCTCTCTTTACCCCTCAATATCATGAGATTCCATCTTACCACATTAGTGTCCCACATTGTAGCACCCTTGTCAAAGTAAAGCATTCTTGTAGTTTCCCTAATGTCTTCAAGACTTATTCCAGGACCAGGTAATGCCATTAAAGCTGAAGCTCCACCTGATTCTGCAAAGAAAACTATATCTCCCTTTCGTGCCTTTTTTAATATTTCAAGAATACGTTTTGAGCCTTCAACACTGTCCTCATCTGGCAAGGGGTGTCCTGCAAGCGTTACCTCAATCTTCTTTAACTCAACTTTTTCACCTTTTTTAGCATTAACATGTCCTTCTGTTATAAGGTCTCCCAATACATCCTCTATAGCCTTAGCCATCCTTTGAGCCGCTTTTCCACCCCCGACAACATAAATATTCTTAACCTCATTTAAATTGAAGATCAGTGGCTCAGTAACCATGTTACCCTCTGAAGTGAATCCTGGAATCTGTTTGCAATCAATTTTTAAAATTTTCCCATCCAACTTTATTAGTTTTCTCACATTATTGTAGGGATCAGATGCATCCAATCCTGCTTCCAGAACATCTAGAACAACTTTTCTCCCTTCAATATTACCATGAGATACTAGGTTTCCAAAATTTTTTATAACGCCCATCCCTTCCATACCTTATATAGCCAATAATTTTAAATTTTCAAAACCATAATTTGAATATAGAATATATTTTTGTAGTAAAGCTTTTAAAGTTTTTAAGAATGGAAATTTTAGACCACTTTCATGGGGTTAACTAAAATTGTTTTAGCCGACGAATTAAAGAATATCTGTGAAAAAATCTTTTTAGCTGTCGGGGCAAGCCTAGAGGAGGCAAAGATTGTTTCTGACTCTCTTGTTGAATCAAATCTTCTAGGTGTCGATTCCCATGGTGTTATGAGGGTTCCAGACTATGTTAGAATGGTTAAAGAAGGGAAAATTAGGGTTAAGGCTGAAGTAAAGGTTGTTAGAGATGTTGGTGCAACACTTTTAGTTGACGGAGACTTCGGTTTCGGGCAAGTGGTTGCAAGAAAGGCTGCTAACCTTGTTTTGGAAAAAGCTGAACTATTTGGTTTGGGCGCTGTTGGAATAATTCGCTCAAATCATGTCGGTAGACTCGGTGAATACACTACCTTTATTGCAGAACATAATATGATTGGTATAATGTTCTGTAATAGTGCTCCTAAAGGTGGTATTGTCGCACCATATGGGGGTGCAGAGAGAAGATTTGGTACAAACCCTATTTCTATAGCCTTCCCCAGCCCTAGTAGGCCATTCTTGCTCGATTTTGCCACATCCATAGTTGCTGAAGGAAAGTTAAGAAGAAAATACATGTTAAAGGAGAGGGTTCCGGAGGGTTGGATAATAGATAAGGAGGGTAACATTTCAACAGACCCAGCCGACTTTTACGAAAGAAATGGTGCACTTTTACCTTTTGGAGAACATAAGGGTTATGCTCTCTCGATGGCTGTTGACGCTTTAGGCGGCATTTTAACAGGCGCCCATTTTGTTTCACATCCAGAATTTTTGGGAGGAAATAATGCGCTTTTAATTGCCTTGAAGATATCAAATTTTAGGCCCATTGAAGAGTTTAAGTCTGAAGTTGACGAATACTTTAAAGTCATAGGAAACACCCTTCCAGCTAAAGGTTTCAGTAAAGTTGTTGTACCGGGAGAAATAGAGTATAATACTAAAGAGCAGAGGCTTAAGAATGGTATTCCAATCGATATTGAAATTTGGCAACGTATAGAAAATGTTGCAAGAGAGCTTGATGTCACCATATAGATTTATATATTAAATCTTTTATATGCTAAAGGTCTTTTAAGTTTTGGGTGACTAGTTGTGTGGAAGATAATAAGGTCTGGAGAATCTGATTTCGAACCATACGTGAAGGGTGTGGCTGAAATAAAGAGGCTTATGAGACAGTCTTCTAGCGAAGGCCGTTTTGAAGGTCTTGGCCTGCTAAAGGTACCGTCTAACGGAATATTTCCAAAGCATATTCATCCAGAAAGGGAGGAAATATATTATGTGCTTTCTGGCTCAGGTATTCTTATGATAGAAGATAGCGAGATAAATGTTAGTGAAGGTGACGCTGTCTACATCGCAGGAAATGTTCAACATGGTCTAAAGAACCCTTCAATGAGAGAACTGCTTGTATTATATGCTACAGCCTTCAAATAGTCCATTAAAAGTATCCATTTAATTTTTTAAGCTTCCGCCTCCAACGGCTTCAATACTATATTTACTCTAAACTGTTTTTCTATTCGTTCAAACTTTTTCCTACATTTTTTCATCACATATGCCATCTGGTTTGATGGCATGGAAATTGTCACTGTACCACCGTGAGACTGTATTCTCGCTTCACTGTCTGGAATATACTTGTCAAGAATATTGTTTATCATAAGATTAACTCTAGACACCTTTTTCCCACCCTCCTTGATTGGTACAACAAAAGTTCTTTCACCAAAAACGTAGATTTCGAATTCAACATTTCCTGTCATAAAGTTTTTAATCAATACAACAGGCCTACTTAGGTCCGCTTCTGTTAAGCCATGAGGAACTTTAACACATGTCTCAAGCGTATATACTGTCTCCACACGTCCCCGGTTTATGAACACTACAGTATCGATTATTGATGGTATAATTCCAAGCTCAACCCTTCCTATGAACCTCTGTATCGCATCTATGGGGGTTGTAGCATGTATTACACCGACCATGCCTATTCCAGCCAACCTTAGGTCAGTAAATAGCTTAAAATCCTCTGTATCCCTCATTTCGTCAAAGAATGTGTAATCTGGTCTACTTAAAAGGAGAATGTCGTGAAGCTCTTCCGAACTAGATTTACTTTTTGAATAGTGTGTTACTGAAGGTGGCAAATGAAGGTCTCTTGGTGATTCTATTGTTTTTATAATCTTATTTTCTCTTAGATAATATTTTGCAAGAGCCTGTGCAAAAGTGGTCTTTCCCATTCCAGGCGCTCCAGCTATAAGTATTCCCTCAGCCCTCTCCCTAAATCTTCTAATAAGCTCTTGGTCAAGGTCATAGTCTTCAATTTCTGGCTCAGCAACCTTCTTAGTTATTGTTAACTCAAGCTTATCTGAAAGTGGCGGGAAAGTTATGACTATCCTGTAATCGTTTAGCATTATAATTGTTGAACTTTCACGCTTAATTTCAAAGAATCCTTCACCTGCCTCAACCCTCTGGAAAATTTCTTCAACAATCTTCTCAAGATCTCTCTTGTCTATTGGCTCTGACCCTATCTCTTCAAGCCGCCAGCTACCTGGCCTACCAACCTTAACCTTTGGAACCACCCCCTCCTTTAAATGAACTGACATTACATCATTGTAAAAGTATCTTGAGAAGAGAAGTGGTTTCAAATTAACTCTACTATCTTTAACTACTCGAACACCTAAAGATTCAGCCAATTTAGCAAAGCTTTCCTTAGACGTTATCAGATAGAAACCATTTTCTAGAGCAAGTCTTAAAACAGCTTCATCTGGGTCACTAACACCATCCTGCTTTCTCACTTCGATAACAACTCCCTTTTCTTCTGAAACATTCTTTAACCTATTAAGTTCCTCTAACCCTACATTTTCTCCCCTTTCTGAAGCCTTCCTAATATTATTATATACCACCTCCGAAATAACTATCTTTTTGATAGAATTTCCTCTAGCAACCACATCTCTAACGAACCCTGATTTTATTGACGAAAGGTCTGCTACCCCCACTTCTGGAATCATTTGGAACCGCACCTATTAAAGAGGTTCTTATATAAAAGTTTCTATCTAACTGACGTTTGAATTAAAGTTTTATCGACGTTGTCAGAGTTTCAAAATAGATGGGTTTAATGGATATTTGGTTCGATGAATGTCGGTGAAAGCGCGGACTTGTTAGGATGATGTGTGAAGGCTTGAGATGGGGGGACTTCCTCCGTTCAGATGTCCTCATGCTGGAAACGGCTTGAGAGGGAATGTGTGGAGTGGGTTCGACCTGACAGGGTTAGAGGGTGATGCCGAGCTACCGATGAACTCGAGGGTAGATAAGGCTTGATGAAGACCAAGAGCTAGGTATTGTTTCTATACGAATCAATATTTATTTCAGAATCCTAAGCATAGGCTTCGACTCCAATGATCATTTAGTTAAAATTTATAATAATGTGGTTATGTAGATGTATATGGTGATGTATATGGTTAGAAAGACCACTTTACTCTTAAGAGATGATGTGTATCAAATGCTTAAAGAGAAAGCAGGAAGCAAGAAAATTTCGAATTTGGTAAATGAAATTATTATTGAATATTTTGCAAAAAAGAGTAGCATGTTTGGATCTATGAAACAGGTTGACATTGGCGACCTAAGAGACCATAGGGATCGATTATGAAGTACTTGATAGATTCTTATGCATGGATAGAGTATTTTATGGGAACATCAGCAGGTGAGAAGGTAAAGCCGATAATAGAAGGTTTGGAGGAGAAAATGACTCCAACAATTTGTTTAGCTGAAGTTTATGCGAAAACAGTGAAGGTAGAAGGTGAGGAAATGGCTGAAAGGCAGAGGTCGTTTATAAAAGAAAGTAGCGCCCTCGCTCCTTTAGATGAAACGATTGCTATTGAATCCGCCAAGCTGGATGTAACTATGAAAAGGAAGATTAAGGGCTGGAGCTTAGCCGATTCAATAGTCTATGCAACAGGATTGGTTAAAAAGGCTAAGATAGTGACTGGAGACGAGCATTTTAAGAGTTTAGAAAACGTGTTGTTTATCAAATGAATCCATGCTTATCCTATTAACATAAATTCCCTAATATTATTATAGTGGATTAAAGGAGCTTAACAGGAGCTGGTGAGAGACCAATATTTTTAATTTTTTATCTGTACCTTCCATATTCTTTGACTGCCCTATACATTGCTAAAACGTTTTCTACTGGCACTCTTGGAAGTACATTGTGGATTGTGTTAAAGACAAACCCTCCCTTTGGAGCAAATATTCTAATTCTCTCTTTAACCTCTTGAACAACCTGTTCAGGGGTTCCAAATGGTAGTGTAGTCTGTGTTTCTATACCGCCGCCCCAGAAGACGATTCTGTCACCATACTTTTCCTTTAGGCGTCTGGGATCCATGTTGGCTGCCGAGGTCTGTACTGGATTAAGTATGTCGAAGCCTGCGTCAATAAAGTCTTCGATAAATGCTTCTACAGAACCGCATGAATGTATAAATGTTTTCCATTCTGTATGCTCGTGAACCCAACTGTTAACCTGCATATGGAATGGTTTGAAAAGTTTTCTGTAGGTTTCTTTTGACATTATGGGACCACGTTGTGTTCCAAAGTCTGTTCCAGAAACAAAAACCACATGTATCCGATTTTTTACAACCCTATATATCTTTTCAAGATTCGCTAAAGCTATTTCACACTGTTTCTCGAATACTTTTTTAATAAAGTCGGGTCTTAATGTAAGGCACATATACCATTCCTTTACACCTCTAACCCCTCTAGGCTTTTTCAGATTCAATCCAGGAACTAGAGCAATGTCACCGAAGCCTGTGCCACCAAAGTTTGCGAATATGGCATAATCTGTATTCTGATAAAGTTCTTCAGCCATTCTCCTATAATATTCCAGCTCCTCCCCAGAAATCGGCTGAAACTCTTCAACATTATCTTCAACCCTAAGGTTTTTCCAGTCAATAGGCTCCTGTCTATCGATTGCATCAAAAAAGTATCCGTTCCTAGGCATCTTAGCACAAGGTGAAACACTCCTATCCCCTTGAGGATACATGAAAATTTCACCGGACTCTGAAGGCTCAGTATTAAATCCTTCAGGGACAAGAACAGGTGTACCATCGAAAGGAAGAACCCAAGGCTTCCAACCCTCCCTCTTGAACCCGAACATCGTGTAACAGCTACTCAATTCTACAACATCAACGCCAAGAACCTTCCTCAAATCCTCTCCAATTTCACCCAACATCTGATAAGGTTCAACAACCTTCACAGGAGTTCCAGGAGGGTCAAGCTTTAAAGCCTGCCTAAGCCTGTAAACAGTACTAACATGCATACCAGTAACAGCACTACCACCCAAGTCCAAGGGAACACGATCAGGCTCCCTATGATCTAATGCCACTAGAACACGCTCTCTAGACTTCATATCTTTTGCATCCATCATATTTTCAATCACCCAACATTATATATGTTTGTCATAAAAATAAAACTTTATTTAATTTATAATGATAACATTCTTTATCCTATGGTGGAAAGGAGTTTAGACTGGTTGAAGCAGGCTAAAAGAGACTTAGAGAACGCAGAATATGAAATAAAGGGTGGTTTCTATGAATACGCTGCTTTTTAGCCCAACAGGCTTCTGTAAAGGCTGTTAAAGCAGTCTTTCAAAAGATTGGTGCTGAAGCATTTGGTCATTCAGTAAGCGGTTTAATTAAAAAGCTTTCTGAACACTTTAATTTTGATGCTGAACTTTTAAGATTTGCTAAAGAATTAGATAAGGCTTATATTCCAACACGTTATCCAAACGCTTATCCTGAAGGTGCACCTTATGAGTTCTACACTAGAGAGGAGGCTGAAAGGTTAGTTGAATATGGAAGAAAAATCGTCGAATTCTGTGAAAGTTTACTATCCCAGGTTTGATGGGGAAAAATTGGTAGAATATTTGATGTGTAAGGTAGAAGAGTTGAGGAAAAGATTTCCTCTAGTCAAGCTTGTATTATTTGGGTCTTATGCAGGAAACAGGTATACTGTAGCAAGCGACATAGATATTCTTATAGTATACGAGGGTAAAAGGTTAGAGGAAGATTATCATATAATTTGGGACATTCTACAACTGCCTGAAGTACAACTTCACATATACACGTTAGAAGAGTTTGAGAAGCTGAAATCATCTGGTAGCAGTTTTTCAAGAGAAGCGGAGAAGGGTATAACATTGTTTTCCAGCATATAAATTTTAAATAATTTTAGGCTGGCATAAAAATTGGCTGATCGTCTCTTATAATTTTCTTTTCCTCCCTCAATCTTCTCTCAATATGTGGTGGTAAAATAAATAGGCCCTTATGTGTTTTAGGTGTATAAAATCTAAGATTCTCTACATTCCTGTTCCCTATCTCTTTTTCTAAATAATCTTCATCCAATTCTGTTGGATCACCTTTTTTAGAACCTATAACAAACCCCCATGTTGAAGCATAGGATGGAACCCAAACGTGTGCTGCTCTGACAATATTGAATACTTTAGATAAGGTATTATATATTGCGGTGAAACAGTCTAGGCTATAGAATGTTGAAGTCGCCTGTGTTACAACTAATCCATAGTCTGAAAGCCTTTTGTAAAGTTTTTCATAAAATTCTTTGGTGTAAAGTAAATATGATGGTCCACCACTTAATGGGTCTGTAACATCAATGACTATTACATCAAATATGCTATCTGATTTTTCCAAAAACTTCCTCCCATCTGTAAACATAAGCTCAAGTCTTGGATCCTCAAATACTCCATCACACATTTCTCTTAGATACATTTTAGATAGTTCGACAACTTCACTGTCAATGTCCACCATTGTAACCTTATCAACACACTTGTGTTTTAGAACCTCTCTTACTGTCGCTCCTTCTCCTCCACCGATGACTAGAACATTTTTTGGTTTTGGATGCGTAAAAAGTGTTGGGTGAACGAGGGATTCATGATATATCCATTCATCTTTTGTGGATGACTGCACTTTCCCATCTAGGACAAGGCATAATCCTAAATCATACGTTTCTATAATGTCCACCTGCTGATATTTTGTTCTACCACTATATATTATCCTCTTAACCTTATGAATTATTGACGTGTAAGGGGTCTGGTGTTCTACAAACCATCTCCATGGCATTTCATTTGATTCCATGATTATAGGTTACATCTTTGGTCTTAAAATTATTTTTTCTAAAACAAATGATTTAAATTTCTTTAAACAAACTAGTAAAGGTTAAAAATATGCTATAGAATATGATTTTTTAGATGGCAAGAGTAAGTTTAAGGAATGTTACGAAAAGGTTCGGCAAAGTTGTTGCTGTTGACAGAATAAGCTTAGATGTTGAAGATAACGAGCTTTTTGTAATCGTAGGCCCAAACGGTTGTGGTAAGACAACCGTACTAAAGCTTATTGCAGGACTAATTAAGCCTGATGAAGGAGAAATTTATATTGACGGAAAAAATGTAACTAACCTTCCGCCAGCCAAAAGAAATGTTAGGATGGTCTTCCAAAACTATGCACTTTACCCTCATATGAGAGTTTACGAGGAAGAAGGGTACTCGAACCTAACATTTGCTCTCAAGATTAGGAAGTTTTTGAAAGAAAATATTGTTAATAGAATTGAAATGGTTTCGAGAAAGATTGGGATAACGGAAGACTTGTATGAAAGATATCCGAATGAACTTTCTTCTGGACAGCAGCAGAAGGTTGCCGTAGGAAGAGCCATAGCCTTACCTCCAAAGATATTCTTATTGGATGAGCCTTTAGCCCACTTAGACCCTCCAACAAGGTTGAAGGTTAGAGAAGAAATTAGGTTACTTCACAAGGATCTTAGGGCTACAACAATATATGTTACCAACGAGTTGCCTGAAGCTTTCGCGATGGCCGATAGAATGGCTATCATGCGTGAGGGGAGAATAGAGCAGATTGGTAGAGCACAGGATATATATGAGAATCCTGCAAGCGACTTCGTCTCCGACTTCATAAAAACCTATGACTTACTTTATAAGCTATAATTTTTTAACATTTTTGTGCTAAAAGTTTAAGATAGTTTTCAGTATATTGTGATAAAGATTTAAAGCCTTGACTATGAAAGGCAAAATGATGGTGGCTGACGAAATAATATCTGTAGAAAACCTTTCATACACTTACATGTCCGGAAACTCTTATGCACTCTATGATATAAACTTGAAGATCCATAGAGGCGAGTTTGTTGTGATTATGGGTCCAAGTGGTTGCGGAAAAAGCACTCTCCTTTACACATTCAATGGTATCATACCTCACCTGTTTAGGGGTAAAATGAGTGGACGTGTTATAGTTGATGGAATAGACACTAAACAGAGTAGTATTTCTAAATTAAGTCAGATTGTAGGTATGGTTTTCCAGAATCCTGAAACACAGATTGTCGCCTCCACAGTTATTGAAGAAGTAGCATTCGGTCCAGAAAATCTCAATTTAAATGTTGAAGAAATACGAGCGAGGGTTGAAGAATCACTTGCCATTGCAAGATTAAGTGGCAAAAGGGATTTTTCTACCACAAGTCTTTCTGGTGGTGAAAAGCAGGCTCTAGCCATAGCCTCTGTTCTCGCATTAAGGCCAAAGGTTTTGGCATTAGATGAGCCGACAAGCATGCTCGATCCAGCGGGCGCTGCATTAGTATCTAGTATAATAGGTGAATTGAATAAAAAGCTTGGTATGACGGTTGTTGCAGTAGACCATAGGGTTGAATGGGCTGTTAATGTTGCTGACAGGCTTATTGTTATGGACGAGGGTAAAATTGTAATAGACGATAAGCCCTCTAATGTGTTTAAGAGGTTCGATTTGGTTAGAAAAATAGGTTTCAGACCTCCTCAGGTTACAGAATTATTTTATAAGCTAAGAGAAAATGGTGTTCATGTAAAAGATTTCCCAATAACTGTTGAGGAAGCTGAAGGCTTAGTAAGGTGGGTTTTAGATGACTGAAGCGATAAGGACTGAAGGGGTGGAATATGTTTACCCTAACGGTTTTCAAGCCCTAAAGGGTATAGACATTTCTATAAAAGAAGGTGAATTCTTGGCGATAATGGGACAAAATGGCAGTGGTAAAACCACTTTAGTTAAACATTTTAATGGCCTACTTAGACCAACAAAGGGAAAGGTTTACGTTTTCGGCGAAGACTCTGCTAAACATACTACTGCAGAACTCTGTAGAATTGTAGGCTACGTTTTCCAAAATCCAGACCACCAAATATTCAATAGCACACTATTGGATGAAGTAGGTTTTGGTCTAAGAAATCTCGGTTTTAGTGAAAGCGAGGTTCTGGAGAGGGTTAAAGTGGCTTTAGCGAAGGTTGACTTGAAGAAAAACTTGACAGATAATCCACATTTTATGAGCATGGGTGAAAGGCATAGGGTTGCTATAGCATCAATACTAGTTCTGGAGCCGAAGGTGCTCATATTAGATGAGCCTACAACTGGACTGGATTACAAAAGGTCCTTAGAGCTTATGGAGCTTGTTAAAAGAATAAACGAGGAAGGGAAGACAGTTGTCCTTGTAACACATGACGTTAACCTTGCCGCACAATATGCTCAAAGGGTTGTTGTTTTAAAGGATGGCCAAATTTTGGCAGACGGGGAAGCAAAAAATATTCTATCAAACACTGAACTATTAGCTAAAAGCAATCTTTTACCCCCTCAAATAAACTTTCTAGCGAAAAGGCTTAGAGACTTAAATGTTCCCGAAAACATTATAAAGGTAGATGAAATGGTTGAATTTTTGCAAAAGCATGTTAAATTAACAAAGGCAAGTAAATAAAGTTTAAATACAGTTATAAAAAATATTCTATCGATATGCATGATAGTGGTTCCAGACTACGCGTACGGCTTCATAATTTTGGGGGTTATACTCTTTATACTGGGACTAGTGTTAAAGGTTGTGAAGAAACCTCTCTCTGGTGCACTCACACTTATGGGTGCCCTAATATTGGTGGTTCAGCTTCTAGATATAGCTGTACAGAGTGCTGGAGGTGCTTCAGCCTTAGCTGGACCGCAGGGAAAATTTCTTTTAAACATTGTGGCATTAATAATAATTGTTGCTGGCCTGCTGATAGGATACTTTGCTCTTAAAAGAGGTGTGAAAAAATGAGAGGTTCAAGTGTTCTCTGGAAGGTTTTGGCTGTAGTGTTCATTATATTGGCGGCAGCATTGGGTATATATGGTGCAATAACCTTTGCAGCAGCAGGAGGATTTGGTGCACGAAACTGGGTTTTTGGCGTAGCATTCCTCTCTCTTGGAATAGACACGTGGCATATTATTGCTGCACCATTTTGGATTGTTGGCACAATCCTATTCTTTATGGAATTGTTCGGTTACACATTAAAGGGGTTTAAGGTTTCAAAGTATAAGCTTAGATGGGATAGTGTAGACATTGCAACAGCAGCCTTATCTGCAGCAGTATACGGTGGCGGATTGGCTGCTACAGGAGGTCTAACCATAATACCTGGATTCACTTGGATAAGACCTGCTAATGCTCTTGCACCACTATTCGGTCTACTTTTTGGTGTTCCAGGCGCTCTTGGTGTTGCAATAGGCAATCTTCTCGCCGACAGTCTAGCAGGATACCTTGGATGGGGTAGCTTAGGTGGAGGCTTTATTGGAAACTTCCTTCTAGCATATGTGCCATACAAGTTTGTAAGAGACCATTCCCTGAGGGATGCTAGAAGTGTTGCAGAATACTACCTTTTTGGTGTAATATTGGGAAGTGTATGGTGCAGCTTCTACATTTCATGGTTTCTCTCATACTTTAACACATTAACTGGGGTAATCGGTTTACCACCAATATTCGTATGGGGTATTTTCTCTCCATTTGTGATAATAAACAATGCTATAGCAGAAATATTTACTCCACTACTAGTTTACCCACTATATCCTCTAGTTAAAAACTGGGGCCTACACTGGTCTGACAGAATACAGTGGCTCTGACCCCCTCACCCAAAATTTTTTTGATCTAAATTGAGTTGGGTTTACGGTCTCTATAAGCCTGGAAAAAGTGTAATGCATAGGCTTGATGCTAGAGTCAAGCTTGCATACCTAGCATTCTACTTTGCAATAATAGGCTTTTTCACAAACCCTATTGTGACTGGACTAATCTATTTGAGCATATTTCCTGCAGCAATAGTGGGTAGAGTTTCAATAAAGAGGCTTCTTATAACATTCTACACTTTTGGTGTCGTACTGGTAGTGTCTCTTCTCATGTGGCCATCATATTACAGGAATGTGGGTGTAGTTTTATTTAGCCTACCATTTTTTGGAGAAGTTACAGACTATGGCTTCATGATTGCAGTTAATAACGTGTTCAAGATAGTCACTCCCATAACAGCTTTCCTCGTATACGTTTCTGTAACAAAACCATATGATATTGTACAAAGTTTTATAAAACTTAAACTGCCATACAAGGCTGCCTCGATAGCTTCGATTGCGCTCAGATTTCTGCCTGTAATGTTCACTGAAACTAGGACAATAATGGAGGCTCAGGCTGCCAGGGGACTCGAGTTAAGCAAGGGTAACATTATTAAAAGGCTCAAAAAATATACTGCAATATTTATTCCATTAATAGTGAGAATGCTTAAAATGAATGTTGAGTTGGCGATGAGTCTTGAAGCAAGATGTTTTGGCGCATACAATAGAAGGACATTTTTAAACGATATGAAAATGAAGAAAGAGGACTGGATATTCCTTTCCCTAATACTTTTAGCCTTTATAGTGCTAATTTTTTTAAGATACTTTTACAACTTCGGTGTGCTACAGTAGTAAAATTATTTTATTGAACTCAATTTCGCTAAATTCGAGAATTTTGTAAGATATGTTCCATCGTCCAAAAACAGTTTAGTTTTATCAGCAATCATGTACTTTAGTATTCCTGAACCTTCAACAGCCTTTTCTACAGATATTCCGCCAACTATTCTATTAAATGGTGGTAGGACAATAAACCTAATATTATCTTTAAAAGCCTCTTCTCCAATTTTCCTTCTATAAAATTTTTTAAAAAACTCTTTTCTGTCTATTTCGCCAATAATCCAAACTGGTTCAGAGAACTTTAATCCCATGCTATCTCTTAACTCAATCATATAGTGGCCGTGTCCAGTAATAATATAGTTTGAGTTAACACTTTCGGAAGGTGGAAAAGCGTGTCCATGAAATAGTGATATCATGTTCTCATTACATTCAATCATGGTTCCCCTGCCTCCAAAGACAGAAATATTTGGTGGTAGTAGCTTTTTCAATCCCCCATCATGGTTACCTAATGTTACATCAATTTTTTCGAACCATTCTCCAAGCTTCTCGAAAAATTGTGTTATTTGAAATAGGTCATAGTTTGATGCTGTCGCTATCTTATGTTTAACGTCCCCTAAAACATAAAGCGATTTCGCATTCAATCGTTTACCTAAATCTATAAGGTCTTGGGCTAGAACTGATGCCCTCTGGGGGACACTTACACCCTTCCTTATAAGCTCAACCTCATAGCCTAAATGTATGTCTGAGACAACTAACGTCTTCTTTTTACAATTTAGTAATATGGCATGGTCTTTGAACAATACTCTAACATTATTGGGCATCGAGTAAACATTTCTTTAACAGTAGGGTATGAGATTTAAAGCTTATGCTAAATATTATCCTCTGATCCTACTCCCTTTTCTGAAATTAGTGGGAATATTTCTGAAACAATGTACATGGAAAGTTCTGGAACATCTATCTTTGTAAATGAAACAACGATCCCGTTTCTTGTGAAGCCAACAACGTACCCAAACTTTTTTGACCTAGTAACCAGATACCAAAGCTTTCCATGAGTAAGATATTCTGAATATAGGGAAGTGTTTGCGAGGCTTGACCCATATAATGAGAGCTTGCTAATATTAGGTATGTCGACATCGTCAAAGAATAGAACCTTCGCATCCTCCATGTGCTCCTCATGATATCTTCTTATCGTTTCAGCCTCTATTCTTGCCTCCAAAATTTTTCCTGGAACAAGAAATATTATTTTACTAAGCTGGTTGGCAATATTATTGGCTCTCTCCTTTTTCTCGAAAACAAGAAGAAATAGTCTTCTCTTCTCATAAAAATGGAATTCGAAGACCGTTTCATATGTTCTAGGTATCAACCTTAGCTCACCCTTACTTGGAACATGCAAGGGTATATCGTAGCAGAATATTCCCCTCAACATTTCTCCCCTAATTTCAAGATCTTTAACTTCATTCACTAGCTCAATCTTCTGTGTTCCTTCAACATATTCGTTAGCCACTTTAAATCCCTTAAGTTTTAAAGCAAGCTCCTCTAAAGGAACAAATTCTTGTGAGACAAAGATTTTGCACGCTAGAACCATAGGAGATGCTATATGATAATCGTATAAAACCTTTTCTTACATGAACCTTTTCTTCAAATTCTTTCTACTCACTTCTATAATTTCGTTTACAAGCTCATCTGATAAGATCCTATATTTTTCTAAAATATTTTCTACATCCTTCAATTTTAATGTCGGTTCAGCTATAACAAAGGTCGATAGCCCCCCATACTTTTCAACAATTTGAGCTGTTTTAACCAATCTCCTGTAAACTTTTTTCAATGTTGACGGAGGTTTTAATACACCTGCAGCCATCCTAATAGCTAACCTCTTCACCCTATCCTCTTCCTCTTGAACTAACCCAATCTTTTTTGACCCACATTTTGGGCAACTTATTCCATAAATCAAGCTCTTTACCCTAAAGGTATCAACGTATTTCCAGCATTCAGTGCAAGCTACTGTAAACGCTTCCTCCAAAAGCCTTGCCTTAACAACTTGTATAATCAAATGCTTTAGTCTTTCAGGTGGAACTATTTCTGTCCTTCTACTAAGCTCCTCCATACCTACTCTTGCTATAGGAGAAAGTTCTTCCCTTGAAACAATCTCTAACCGTATCTCATTCGACCTTATCATTTCAAGTACTCTTCTAGAATTTTCTAGATCTGTTTCACTTCTCAAAGTACTTCTTAGAGCCTCTTCCACTACAACGGTATCCTTTAATGCTTCAACCAGTTTCTGGATTGAAATGTCTGTTAATGTTGCATCCTTTGATATTGCCCCAAACTTTTTTGCAACATTAACAAAATGCCTCTTGAATATCCCTGAGTTCAAAAGTTCTTTCCTAACAATTTTATCCAAATTTTCTGGCTCAATATCCTCTAATGAGTCCACAACATCCTGTTGTGTGAGCCAAGCCGCCCTAAAAACTATCCTATATGGGTCAAACTGTACCCCAACTGGGTAACCGAATCTATTGGACAGTATATAAGATAATGCCCTTCCAATAGTCCTGTTCACTAGATGACCCCAGCAGCATTGTACGATAATAAACTCCCTCCACTTTTCTACTGTAACAGTTTTGTCTGTTGGCACAGGAAAACCTTTCTCAATATGCTCAAAAATTTCTTTCACACCATTCTTGCATTCACTGTATGGAATAGAATATTCGTTACAAAGAATGCTCACTATAGCTTCTTTATCAACATTCTTTCTCCAACACTCTTCTATCCTCCTCCTTAATACTCCAACCTCATTTGCGATCTCAAAGGGTACCGGTATCTCTTCCCCGACCCAGAACGGGATTGCTCCAGTAGGATCGTTTTCTAACCTAACATGAACCTTTCCTTCACCAATATTTTCAATTTTCCAGATTGTCCCCCTTAAAATAAACTTTAAACCAATCTCACCATATTCTGCAACGAAGCTTTCATCTAATGTTCCAACAGGTTCACCGTTTTCGTCTACGACAAGATAATGTCTTTCCTCAGGTATCATTGAAAGTGTGTTGAAATAGTATTGATATAATGGTCCAACTTTTATAGGCTTCCTTAATTCTTCGCCTACAACTCTTGCAAGAGCCGGCCTCCTCTCACACATGTATTTTACTGTCATCATAAACTCTTCCATGGAAAGATTTCTGTAAACATAAGATCTTCTTACAATATTAAATGCATCCTCCAAACTATGTCTCGCTCCATCTAAAAGCATTCCAGCCAACTGGTGTGCTAGAACATCCAAAGGTTTTTCAATAACCTCTGTCGCCTCCAAGATGCCTTGAACAGCCCTTTTGGCTATTATAACAGACTCCCAGAAGTCGTCAGAATCCTGTGTTATAATAACACCTTTAGCGACCATTCCAACTTTATGGCCGCTCCTTCCAACCCTCTGCACAAGCCTAGTAACCTGCCTAGGAGAATTATATTGTATTACAAGGTCAAGCCTACCTATATCTATTCCCATCTCAAGAGAACTGGTGCATATTATACCCTTTAAAACACCCTCCTTCAATTCTCTTTCTGCCCTAACTCTCGAAGACTTTGATAGTGAGCCATGGTGAACGGAAACAGGGAACCCGCTTTCCCAAACCTTAAACCTGCTACCCAAAATCTCATTTTCTATTCGTGTGTTCGTGAATATTAGTGTAGAATTGTGTTCTTCGACAAGTCTTCTTATTAGTCTCAAACGTGCTACAACTTCAGGGAACATATATAGTTTTGAGGCTAGAAGATAATCTTGAGGTTCAGGCTTTGGATAAACTATTCCCACTTTAAGCTGCCTCTCTATCCTGACATCAATAATCGTACATTCTCTATCTGTGCCGACAAGAAATTTTGCAACATTTTCTGGAGAACCAACTGTAGCCGATAATCCTATAATCTGAAAATCTTGGCCAACATTTTCCCTTAGCCTTTCTAGGCCAAGAGACAACTGTGCCCCCCTTTTATCTTCAGCAAGTTCATGAACCTCGTCAACGATAACCCATTTAACTGACTCCAAATGCCTTTTAATCCTTTTAGCGGGAACTATAGCTTGAAAGGTTTCGGGTGTGGTTATTAAAATATCAGGCGGTACTATAGACTGCTTACTCCTCTCTAAAGTACTAGTGTCACCATGTCTGACGGCAAGCCTTAAATCAAATCTCTTACACCACCACTCAAGTCTCTCAAGCAGGTCCCTGTTCAGTGCCCTTAATGGTGTTATGTAAAGAAGCTTAATACCCTGCCCTCTTTCTCCAGAAACAATTTTACTCAAGATTGGAAGGAAAGCGGCTTCAGTTTTCCCTGTACCCGTTGGCGCCACCAAAAGGACATTTTCGCCATCCAAGATTGCTGGAATAGCTTTAGTCTGAGGCTCTGTAGGCTCCTTAAACCCGAAGTCCTCTATAGCCTTCTGTATAATTGGTGGAAAAAGTTTGAAGACATTATCCATAAACTATCAGCATCAAGCTTTCTCCAGATTCCCAATATATAAATGGTTCAGTAAATTTAGCTTCTACTACTATTATGAGAGCATAGAATTTGGTTAAGAAAATTTGGCCTCTTATCTAAGCTTTTTAAAAGTTGTTCATCAAATATAAAAAGTAGACTGTAATATTCAATATTGTGACCACTAAACCGTACTTGAAAAATTCCTTAAACGAAATGGTTGTACCATAATGTCCTTCAAGATATTCTATTATGATTATATTGGATGCTGCGCCAAGAAGGGTTAAGTTTCCCGCAATCGTTGTTGCCATGGCCACTGTAACCCAATCAAGTTGTGTTGCAACACTTACAGTTTTCAAGTATTCGATGTAGAATTTTGCAAAGGGTACATTGCTTAACAGTTGGCTGAATAGGATTGAAGCAACCGTTATGCTTGAAAGCCTACCAATAGGACTGTTTCCAAAAAATGGTATAATCGATATTAGTTCTTTGACTAAGCCAGTCCTCCATATGCCCTCCATTGTTATGAACATTGTAATAAAAAATACTATTGTCCCCCAATCTATATGCTTTAACACTTCTCTTGGATTGCTTGAAAGCATATAAAGTATGCTTGCTATCACAAACGGTATAAACCCATATTCTCTAATGTGCGGTAGCCCATATATGCTGAGTATGTCGTTGACTAGTAGGGTGCATACTACAAGCACTATTCCAGCGCCACCTAATACAGCGTCCCTTAAATTTCTTATATGTTCTCCCGGAATAAAACCAGTTTCTATCCTAGCATTCTTTACATTAAACAGTTTTGAGAGCAAAATGGCTGTGATTATTAGGTTTGCAAGTGTTGGAATTGCAAGGTATTCGAGAAAGGTTATGAGTGGAGCGTTTATGCCCGATGCTATTGCTATTAGCACATTCTGCGGGTTACCCATTGGCGTCATAACAGATCCTATAGTTAACGAGAATGCTAAAAGTATGAACATAAACTGTAGGGGTAATCCTGATGCTCTAGCAATGTAGAAGGCTAAAGGTGGGCCCATTAACGCTACAGTATCGTTTACAGTGAATGCTGCCAAAACTCCGAACAAGATGCTTGAAGCTATCACAAGTGTTAGCCTACTCTTAAACTGGGAAACCCACTTTAATGCAATATAATTTAGCAGGCCACTTGAATCAGCTAAAGCAACGATAGAGAACATTCCAATGAGAAAAAGTATCACCTGCCAATCGATTACACTTGCTATCTCATCGTTTGGTACAAGCCCACTTAATACAGTAATAAAGGATGATGAAGCCATCAATGCCCAAACAGGAATTTTAGCCCTCTTGCTTCTAACAATTAGGCCTACAATCAGGTAAGCAAGTAAAAATGATGCAATAAGCTGGCTCAATGTATTCAGCATAAGCTTTGCCTAAACTAGAGGTCAATAAAGTTACTTTAAAAACATTAACGGCCCAAAGTTATTTTAACTTTCTTTAGTAGGTGCTGAAAGCAGCAGTGTTAGAAGTGTTTTAAGGTCTACCTCTACAAGGCTTCTCCATCCAATAGAAAGCATTTCACCATCCCTATTAAGGTAACCTTTTCTAACAAATCTTCTTATATTCCATTCCACCTTCCAATTCGGAAGCTTCTCCTTAAGAAGTTTCTCAATTTCCTTTATTGGCGCTTTCCCATGCTTTGATGCAAGATAACTTAACGCTATCGTAAGCGCAGCCATATCGTCTACACTCATTCCAGACGTTGTAGCATCCCTTAAACTTGGAGGCTCCTTAAATATTACATAATATCTTGCTTCATCAAAATCTCCTTCTTGAACAGAAGAGGTGATATCGCCTGATTCGTTCACAACCTTTACCGTTAAACCTATCTTTTCAAGCTCAGATGAAAGTACATCTAAAACTTTCCTGTATTCTTTTCCAAGTGCCCTTTTAAGCTCCCAGCCTTTAACACCTGGAGCTCGCGCCTTTGGCAGTAGTAGAAGCTGTAAAGCTTTCCTCACTTTCACCCTAATTTCCTCGTCATAATCCATTCCACATTTCACCCTATTTTCTTCATAGAAATTGCTATCGACCTAGGCTGCTTCTTCCCCGCTTCCCTAACAATTTCAATCTTCTCTTCTAATGGTTTTATTTCTAAACTTGCAAGTCCCATCGATATTATATGTGCAAGCAATATTGCCCTAGTTATTGTCTCATTATAGTCTTTTCCTTTAACAAAATTCCAGTAGTCCACCCTCCCTTCTCCTTCTAAAGCCTTTGAAAGTTCTATATAAAGTTCCTCAATCCTTTTATTTAGTTCCTCTTCCGATAAAATTTTCATTTTCAAAAGATTCTCTATATCTAATATTGAAGGCTGCCTCTCTTCTACAGCCTCTTCCCTGAACCTTTCCGCTAAAGGTAATAGTGTGTTCCAGTAGCCTGCTGCACGAAGCATTTCATTCAATGTTAGCTGTTCAATTTTCACTATAGGATGCCAGCTTCTTGCGAAAGCTTCAGCCAACTTTTCAGGAGACGATGTAACAATTTTTAGTTCAACAAGTAGTGGGTTAACATATAATGATGAAGCTTGATATCTGACCCATTTCTCCTGCAGTTCAACAATTCTCGCCAACAGTCTCAAAGCTTCAGCGTCCATTAAAATTTCATCCAAGTCCTTCAAGTCTGGTAAAAGCTCCTTCAATTTCAAAACATACTCTTTAACATCAACCTTGAAGGGGTCAAGATTTGATCCGATAACAGTGTTCAGCATTTCAACAATTTTTAGAATCTTTTGAACTCTTTCACCTTCTTCCAATAGAACCGACCTCACTCTTTCCATCAACAACTTGTGTCACAATATAGTTCACGTTATCACCAAATATGCTAACCTGGCTTGGAGTTATGATAATATACTGTTTAGGCTCGTCTTGGACCATCTGAAATATTGCTCTAAACATTCTCTCCCTATTAACAGGGTCCATATGCACATCAAATTCGTCAACTGCTACAATAGGAGAAGTTGAAAGTTTCTGAAGTGCTAATAGGAATGCAATTGTGGCCGTACTTCTTTCGCCACCGCTTAAGGTGTACGCGTCTAAGACCGCAGGCTTCGCTCCCCTGAAGCCTATTAAAAGTTCAAGTCCTGTTTTCTCGAAATCTTCTTCATTAACTAATCTGATATAGCCGTAAGCGTTTAATCCTCTTATAAGTTCCTGATATATTGGATTCACGAAGTCCAAAATTCTATATATTTCTTCACGCCAAACTTTTTTTCTCTCATCAAGTTCCTTTAAAACTATTTCCTTATTTTCTAAAACCTTTTTCAGCTTCTCCTCCAATTCACTATATCTTGAAGAATAAGTTTCAAATATGCTTTTTGCCTCATCAGGTACATCAGAATATGTCTGAATTTGCGCGTTGATTGAGGAAAGCTCACTTTCTATCTCATTAAGCGGCCTCGTTGTCGTAAGTCTTGGCTCCATTAAAGACCACTGTTCTTTCAAATTATCCAACTCCTGTTTAAGCATGTTCAAGTTGCGTTCGTTTTCTATAATCTCTTTTTCAACTAACCTTTTTTGATATGATAAAATTGTTGCATTAGATTTTTCCTCAGAATATTTTTTTATTAAATTGAAAAGTCCCTCCTCGATTTCAGCAATAGACTTTTCGATCAAGCTTATCTCATGCACTATATCTTGAATCTTTTTTGATTCTATATCTGACTCCTTCCGCCAACCATCTAAAAGTATTGAAATATCCTTTTGCACGAGTCTAAATTCTTTAGAATCCTCCCTTGAATTCTGTAAGATGCTATTTAACTTGGATAAAATGTTCTCAAACAATGTTACCATTTCCTGTAATGATTTGACTCTCGAATCTGTAACACGCTTATCAGCTTCCAAGAATATGAGAGAATGATAGCTTTTCTTAAGCTTATTAAAGGTTGAATATATGTCCTTTTCGAGCAAGCTGCACCTTTCCTCAGCCAACAATAGTTTCTTTGAAAGTTCACTCAACTCCTTCTTTTTCAAATCAAGCTTGCTCGAAGTAGCTTCAATGCTTTTTTCAAGTTTAAGAACCTGAGCCCAAAACTTTTCTCTCAAAAGGCTGTCTCTTTTCACAATAAGCTCCTGCTTCTTCAAATACCGTTCATAGACATCCTTCCAATGTGAAAGTGTCTCTTTAGCCATGTCCATAAGCTGTTTTATAGCCACTTCCTCGCTAACAAGGCTTTTAAGTTTAGCCTGAGATTCTAAAATTTTCTCCCTATAGCCTGTTAAGCCTACAACCTCCTCAACCATTTTAAGCTTATCCTGTGCATTTACGACGGCAAACTCTTCAACCATACCTTGATGCATAATTAGAAGCATGTTGTCAGGGTTTATGTTTAAGCTCGAAAGAATCTCTTTAACTTCAGACGATGAAGTCTCCCTATAGTCGATTTCAAACCAGTATGACCCATCTTTTCTCAAATATCTTGAAATCATAAAGGTGTCAGATCGCGAAAATGGTATCGGCCTTTCACCTTTAAAACTACTGTTATCAAATACTACTGTAACGCGACCAACATCTTTACCCCTTCTGATGAGGTCACTTAATCTTCTAGACCTTTCAGTATAAACTTGGCCCAAAGCAACCGAAATTCCCAGGAGTATTGACGATTTCCCTGAACCATTTGGTCCACATATAATGTTTAAACCTCTCGTCAGAGGAATTCTAGCATACTCGTATGACATAAAATTTTCTAGAATAACCTCTCGAATATATGTTTGAGGTTTTCCCTTAACATCCAATATTTTTTCTCCAGACTGCAACCATAGAGCTTATAAACTATTGTCCTTAAAAGTTTAAAAAATGATACCCCTATTCTAAGTTCTTGCTTTCAAGCCTTCTAAGTATACTTTTAACACTTTTCTTTATTTCCTCAAGCTCTTCTAAGACTTCTAAAAAGAAAATTATTCTCTTCGCCTGCCTTCTAATTCCATCATATCCGTCAGCCTTCCTTAACAATCCTTTTTCTCTCATCGAAGAAACATGTTCTCCAAGCTTTTCTAAACTTGTACCCAAACTCTTTGCACACTCATCAAATGACTTGCTTTCGGAAATCGATTTAAGAACCTTAACCTCTCTCCTACTTATGTTATCGAGAATGGATAGGCTTACTAAACCATAATCTTCTAAAACATCCTTTACAGCCTCCCTTACAATATAGTCAAGGTCTTCTGGCTCAACCAGACAGTAATATTCTGGAAATAGAAGTACTTTTACATCCAGTTCATTTGCCAAAACTTCTGTAGCCTTGTCAGAGTAGCCTTTGCATACTATCAAAGGTTTTAAACCGAGCACCTTTGAATTTGCATAAGCCTGTCTAACATCGCTTACACTTACCTTTCCAGCCTTAACTTCAACACAGTACATTTCCCCATTCTCGTCTTTCACTATAAGGTCTACTTCAAAAACCTGTGTACCTTCTAGCACTATCTTCTTGTTCTTTTCTAAAATTTGATAACCCATTTTCTTTAGCAAACTTTTCGCTATCCTTTCACTACTTATTCCCCTTTTTGACAATAAGCTCATCAATATTTTCTTTAGCTTGTTTTTAAAATTTTTTATATGGCATGCTAAATGTTAATTAATGCTTTTTCGTGAACCACTTTGAAATATGGTGTCGAAAAATATTGTTGTAATATCGTTTGACGTTTGGGACACACTCTTGAATCTAAAGCCTTTCCATACAATGATTGCTGAAAAAATTTCATTTTATACTTCAAGGGAATTTGATAAGGTTTACCGTGAACTGGAGGAAAATTATAGGATTCTAAAAGATTATAGAAGACGTAATATGTTACGTTTTGACGACATAGTTAACCATTGTCTCGAAATATCCTCAAAAAATCTTGGAATAGGTGTTGAGGTTATAAGAAAGGCTGTCACTAAATCCGTTTTAGAGGTTGACATAAAAAGTCTAGTCATCGAAGGTGTTGAAAACATTTTAGCTGACCTTGTAAACTTTGGCAAAAGGCTAGTGACAACAGGCAACCTAATTTTTTGGCCTGGATCATACAACAGGATATTGCTTGAAAGGGCTGGTTTAACAGACTATTTTACTCTACAAATTTACGCTGATGAAGTAAAAGTTTCTAAGCCCAACAAGAACATATTTCTTACAATATGTAGGGGACTGAATGTTTTTCCCGAAAATGTTGTGCACGTTGGAGATAATAGGGTGGAAGACTTTGAAGGAGCATTATCTGCGGGAATGAATGCGATATGGATTAATCCGTTAATGTGTGAACCGCTTTCAGAGGAAGGTGAGGGTGTAGCTATTAAGTCGATAAAGTATTTGATGGCAGCATTAAATAAAATTGAATCAAAACATTAGATTAAAATCCTAAGCCAACCGCCTTCTCATACTCTTTTGCTAACGAATTTTTATTGTATCCATGGTCTATAAAGTCCCATGGTAGAACCTCGTCAACTGATTGTTCTTTCAAAAATTTTGACAGTCCCCTAAAATCTTTTACCTCAAAAACTTTTGAAACACTCTCGTCCCCTCTTGAAAGTATTGTTTGGATAACATATTCTGTCATATCAGGAATCCTTGCCTCCATATTAAGCCTACTTGTCTCCATCCTAAGGTAATCGATCTTCTTTTTAAGCTGCTTAAACCCATCCTTCAAGTTCTTGTTTCCAGTAAAGGGAAGCCATTGGAATGGCGTATGCGGTTTTGGAACCAGTGGGTTTACTGAAATCTTTACTGCACCAACAATCTCCTTAACCTTTGACGCTAAATTAACTATATCCCTTACATCATCCATGCTCTCGCCTGGAAGCCCTATCATAAAATACAATTTTATTTTATCAAATTTTTTCGAAGACACCTTTGCCGCATTTAGAACATCTTCAGAAGTAATACCCTTACCTATCTTTTCCTGCAAGTTTGAAGATGCCGTTTCAGGAGCTAAGGTCAGAGTCTTCAACCCCCCCTCATGTAAAAGATTCACAAGCTCTTCGTTAACTGTGTCAGCTCTTATAGATGAGGGTGAAACATTAAATCCATTCACAATATAATATTGTAGCATGCTGAGAAAATTTGGGTTGTCGGTGGGGGAAGGCGCTACTAAGACAATCTTCTCCACACCCTTTATTTCAGGCAGATCCTCCAGCTTCCTCCATCTGGGTGGAGAATATATGCTTCGAACTACACAGAACCTACACCCTCTTATACAGCCTCTTCCTATTTCGAGGATAAAGCATCTTCCATATGCTCCCTGTCCAACTATTTCTGTAGGTAAATGTTGGCCCAACTTTGCTCTAACTCTTTTAACCCTATCCTCTTTTCCAGTGTACATTCCATCGATTCCGGCAAGATCCTCCTTAGACTTAGCCTGAATAATTTCCTCAATCTTTTCATCAACTTCGCCTATAAAAAATGCATCAAAATATTTGGTTAAAGGTTTTGGGTTTATCATAGCCGCTGGCCCGCCAGCAATCTTTAAACCCTTAAAATTTCCTTTCCTTAAAATCTCTATTGCTTTAAAATAGTCTATCTCATACTGTAAACTAAATAGTGCGATATCAAACTTTTGCAGGGGTGTAGCGTTTTCAAAGCCTCTTATTCCATCGAAAACATCATAATAGAATCTTTCACAGTATGCGCCGCTTTCAAAAACTTTAGAGTATATTATTTGAAGGCCAATGTTTGAAATCCCCCCAATATACCTGTTGGGATAGACTAGGGCGACCTTCTTTAGCCCCCTTCTATACCTTTTAGTAAAGGGGTTGAACTCAATCTTTTTCAGAACTTCTATTTCCTCTAAACCTAGAGTTTTAAGTTTCATCCCCTCTTCTGAGGAAGTCTATGGTCGCTAATAATGTCTTCTTATTGAAAGTATTTCCCTGTAAAGTTCATTAAGTGTTTCTTGATAGTTTACTTTACCCTCCTCTATTGAATCCATAATCTTCTTTAACTTTCTGGTCGTTTCTTCTGAAATGAATTCGTAGAACCTTCTGTTTAAGTAAAAGTAGACTTGATATCCTTTTTTAGTCGGCACCATCTCTTTCCTATCATTCTCTTGCACATACCCTCTTTGAAAGAGTGTTGTAACAATTTTTGCGTAGGTTGAAGGTCTCCCTATATCCTTTAGCTTCATCAACCTTATCAGGTCAGATTGCTTAAAAAGTGGTATTGTAGGCGCTCTCCAACTTTTTACGTTCACTGCTTTCAATGTGCCTTCAACGGTTTCGGGTATAAGGTTTACTTTTAGCACTAAATTAAAACCATTCTCTAACATCTTTGTATATCCTTCAATAAACTCAATATTATCATTGAATCTAATTTCATACTTTTGTTTTAACACTTTTACATGTCTCATTTGGCTTGCTATGAATCGCCTAAATATTTGGTCATATAATTGAAAATGTTCATATGTTAGTTTTTTGGCAAGCCTTATTGTGCCCATTGTGAGCATATACTTTAATCTTGTAGCATCAATAGGCCTTGTTGGCCTAATGCATTCGTGAGCCCCCTCCTTAGACCATTCTCTTGGCCTATAGAAGCTTTCATCGAATTTTTCAACAATATAGTCTTTAGCAACTCTTTGTCCAACATTAGATACTCGTATACTGTCTGTTCTATGATACGTTATAAGTCCGAGTTCGAACAAATCTTGTGCAAGGCTCATAGTCTTATGTACACTAAATTTTAGCTGGGATGCTGCATCCTGGAGGAGTGTGTCTGTAGAATATGGTGGTGGAGGATTAACTTCTAACTCCTCCCTATGAACTTCTTTTACCCAATATACGGCTTTAGCTAGTTTATGAACTTCTTCCACAGTCTTATCGTTTTCCATTAGAGGCCTTTTTATAACAACCTTTAAACCGTTTTCCAAAGATATTTCAAAGAACGTTTGAAAACTTTTGCGAGATTCGTTTGCCCTATCTATAACCCACCCTAACACTGGTGTTTGTACACGTCCAGCTGAAAGTGTGTTGTCGCCGAACCTGTTCCAAAGCTTCTCACTTAACTCGAAGCCTAGCCAACGGTCTTCAATCCTCCTAACCATCTGTGCCTCAACAAGTCTCATATCTATATCTCTAAGATTCTTTAACCCGTCCACTAAAGCCCTTTTAGTTATCTCATGAAATTCTATTCGTTTGATTTTTGAAGTGTAGGGTGAGAGTGTTGTTGCTATATCCCATCCTATCTTCTCTCCTTCGGCGTCAGCGTCAGTTCCAATCAATACTAAGTCTGTTTCTAAAGCAAGTTTTCTTAAAGCTTCCACAATTTTTTCTTTATCAAATATTTCAGATTGGCAGTAGTTGCATCTTTCTATAGGTTTTGTGAAAGTCCTTTTGCATTTTATACACCTTTTGATGGTAATATATGCTGGTAAAAATTTTCCATCACATTTTATTACACCATGAACACTGTTATTTCCCAACTCATAGGTTGGCAGGTCAAATAAGTGTCCACCGCTTGCAGTTATGTTCAATATATAGTCTCCTGTGCTAACTTCATAAACAGTTAAGCCGTTAACTGTTCTCTTGCTTGGTTTACCGAAAAATCTTGCTATAGTTTTAACCTTATTCGGTGACTCGACAATAAGCAACGCTGTTGTTATCGGATCCCGAAACTGTGGGCTTATTAAGCCTGCCATAAGCTTTTTTATTGTAGCCCTATCCCTGTCAACTTCCTCTAAAATCTTGTGCAAGTCAACTTCGTTAAAGTTTTTCCATTCTATTTCCTCAGAAAACCATTTTGATTCCTTAACCAGCCCATTAAAAGCCTTCATGTCGTCCACAAGTGTGACTGAAACTCCTTTAGAAATGCCTCCTGAAAACATTCTTGAAGTTCTACCTGAAGCCTGTATGTAGGCAACCGTGTCCGGTACAACCATGTACAACCTATTTTCTTCTCTACCGACTGAAATATTAGGTGATGCCATAATTTTTCCTTTAACATCTTCTCTTGACAAAATTTCTATAAGATACCTTCTTACCTCTTCTAACTTCTTCTGTATTACACCTTTGTATCCTCCAAGCCTAACATTATTTTTTATTGCCTCTATAATCTCTTTAACTTCATCAGGTGACCTTATTTGATGAACGACTTCCCTAAGTTCAGACACATGTTTTTCAACAACCGTCTGCTCGTCCTCGGATACCATTTCCCTTAAATTAGAAAGCAGTATTAGCGCACGCGTGGGACTAAAATCTTTCTCCACATCTAAACTTATCCTAAATTTAGGTACTCCAGCAAAAACTGCATATCTTATGACGTGGGGCAAATCAATTCCTCTTGCAAGCGGGCTCCTGTACGATGCAACCCCTATCAGGAGCCCAATTTTACCTGATGAAAAATCTTCTACAACCTTAGCCTTACCCCTACTATATAATGAGACACTAAAATTTTCTTCTAAAAGCCTCTTATATAATCTTTCAGCAAACTCTAGACCCCTGTCCATGGGCACAAAAATTATTCCTCCAGAGCCAAGAACCTTGACAAGTTCGATAACCTTCTCCTCAATATCGTCTACATCAGGAATATAAAGGTCCTCTATGTTTCTAACAAACTCTATCCTAGACCCAATTTCGAATCCCATAAGTTCTCTAAACAATTTTATTCTCTTAGTCCTTTTCCCTCTAGGCGATGCTCCTGAAACTATTATATTTCCAATTTTAGATACTTTAACAGAATCCTCTAAAAACTTTTTTACTTCCTCTATCTCCTTCTCTAAAAAGGAGACATCTTCACCTCTTTTCAAAAGTTTACTGTACTCTCTCTTTAATTCTATTAGTTTGAGACACTGTGTTATTGCATCTTTAGAGAATCCGGCTAAGTAGAGGACTTTATCTACATTTTTAGACGACTTTAGTAGTGCGTCAACATCGTCGACGATAACTAGGTCGAATGTGCTTCCGTTAAGCATTTCAAAATTTTTTGAAAGAAAAGCTGATGTAGTTATCAATATATTATACTCTTTATTTGAAATCGTCTCCTGCTCTATCTCCCTTTCCCTGTTACTTAACATCGAATGATATCTTGAAATTTTTATTGCTGCACCAATCTTTTCAAGAAATTCTTCAATTCTCCTGTACGTCTGCTCAGCCAATATTGCAGTTGGAACGATAATATAACATTTCTTACCCTTCAAAGCAAAGTATAGTGAAAGGATTGCGCCAAAAACACTTTTTCCCATACCTGTTGGAGCTACAATCGCAAAATTTTTTCCAGAAAAGGCTCTCTTAGCCCAGCTTCTTTGGGCACTCCAAAGTCTACTTCCAGTAACCTTGTAAAATAGGTTGTCAAGTTCCTCTAAATGTACTCGAATGTCATATAAATTTTGTAATCTTTTTAAAAGACCCGCGCCCTTTAAGAGTTCCAAAATTTCTAAACTAGAAAGCTCAGAAATCTTCTCATCAGGCAGGGGTAAACATTTCTCGCACGGCGCTTTCAAGGAGAGTCTAAAATCGTTTATGTCCCCTCCACAGTTTGGGCAAAGTTTCAGGAAAATAGCTTTCATCCTTATGTTCTTCAGTATTATTTGTTCCAGCACATATATTGTTTTCCTTTTACGCGATAAGACCTATAATAAATAATAATGTGGGAGCATGATACCAGTGAATGTGGAAATTAAAAAGAAGTGTGAAAGGTAACAAGACTTGAGCTCATTTTTATGTGTTGGCAAATATTGCTCTTGCTGAAAAAAGGTTGGCTTATAGGTAAAAGATGCAGTCTCTTCTAGAAATGGAGTACGAGGATATGAGGGTTAGAAAATGGGCTCGAGAATATTGGTGGATACATATTTTCTAATAGATTATTATAAAGGTCTCCTAGAACTGGACCATAATGGAGTATACTGCATATCTGAAAATAACGGTATATGAGTTTATTAGAGGTACTAGGAATATTGGGGGCTAAAAGGGTTTTGGAAGAATCTTTCCAAATAGCTTGGGTTTATAATGGGATACTGGAAGTGGCTTCAGAAATTTTGTGGCCTCTGAAAGTTTTGGGGAAAACGATTGAAGACAGAAATCTAGTCATAGGATGTAAGGCTCTTAGGAAAAGCTTAAACTTTTGACAGGAAACGTTAAACATTATGGGGTGTTAAAAGAATATGGTCTAACTTTTGACGGCCAAAGTTATGCTGAAATTTCTGAGACTACCGCTTTTCCAACACGAACTATGTCTTCCGTCTTCAACTCTAAAAGCTTTGTTCTAGAACCCCCTCCACAAAATACTGTCTGATGTGAAAGTATACTCTTATCCACTATTATTTTCATAGGCGTCTTATGCCCTATTGAGGGTGTACCGCCTGGAGGATAGCCGCTTACCTCTTCAGCCTTGTCAAAGGGGATAAGACGTACCTTTTTTACACCAAGAACCTTAGCCGCCTTATCGAGGTCAACTTTCTTGTCTCCTGGAACAATAAGTAGCACATATTCTCCAGAATCAGTCTTCGATACAAGATTCTTAGTGAGCCTATTTAATTCGATTCCAGCAGCCTTAGCAGCATCAGCCGTGTGTATTGTCTCAGATTTCTCGATAAACCTGTACCACAAACCATTTTCTTTTAAAAATTTTTCTAGATCCATTTACCCTTTCCATTATAGGCCAAAAATTTGATGTATTTAAATTTGCATCAATATAACCTTTATAGCACTGGTATTAAGTGGAATATGATGTGATTGGCATGGTCAAGAAAATTGATGGTACAGAAATAATATACAAGTTTAGTGCTGCAAACAAGCCCGTTGAAGAAGCTTTACCAGGCGAGCTTGTTGTCTTTGAAACTTTGGACTGTCTAAGTGGGCAGGTCAAAAGTGAAATGGATTCTATAAGCGCTATCGACTGGAGCCGTGTTAATGGTGCTACGGGGCCACTTTATGTGAGAAACGCTGAACCCGGTGACACTCTCGTCGTTGAGATAGTTGATATAAATGTGGACGATAAAGCTTTCATTTTAACAGTTCCAGGTTACGGTCTTCTTTCCGACAAAAAATTTTCTTCAAAAATTAAGTTTTTGGAAGCAGACAAGTATGTTACAAAGTTTGGTTCGTTGAAGATAAAGTCTAATCCAGTGGTTGGAACAATAGGTGTTGCACCAGCATATGGTGAAATCCCTTGCGGGGATCTTGGTAGGCATGGTGGTAATATGGATGTGCCAATATTAAACGCTGGCTCAAAACTATATCTTCCAGTTTCAGTGAAA
Source organism: Nitrososphaeria archaeon (assembly GCA_049969935.1). Lineage (GTDB taxonomy): Archaea > Thermoproteota > Nitrososphaeria > JACIWG01 > JACIWG01 > JACIWG01. The sequence goes on along the minus strand of JBMFNX010000005.1, from coordinate 21,769 downwards.
GGCGCTCTATTGGCTCTCGGCGACCTTCATACAGTGCAGGCTGACGGTGAGTTATGTGTTTCTGCAGCAGAAACTTCTGGAGAAGTTCTCGTTAGAGTTGACGTTATAAAGGGGAAGCAGCCAAGATTCCCTCTTCTAGAAAACAGAGATATTGTGGCCGTGCTGGCATTCGGTAATACTGTAGACGAGGCTTTGTATGCTGCAACTGAAACAGCTATCGACGCCCTTATGTTTTCTAATAATCTAAGTTTTGAAGGAGCATACATGCTTGGAAGCTTAGTTGTCAACTTGAGAATAAATCAACTTGTAGACCCAAAGAAGGGTGTCAGGGCTGAAATTTCGAAGGATTTTGTAAAAATTAAAGATTTCTTAACTATTTAAACAATTTTTTAAAAATAAAATTTTTTGCAAGAAAACTTTATTAATTGAAGAATTTTAGCCTCAATGCGATACACATGGCTGTATCTGAAGAGTTAAAAATGTATGTTAGACGCTCTTCTGGTCTTGTAAAAGAGATTTCAGCTTGGGATGCACTTATTTACAATGTTCTGATAATGGCTCCAACAGCTGTTTACGTGTACGGTGTCTGGGCTCTCGGAATATTTCCAGGTGTCCATTTACCTACTACAGTCTTTCTCGCTATGGCCATTAGCATAGTGATAGGCTTATACTACGCTTACATGTCAATTATAATGCCAAGAACGGGAGGCGACTATATCTGGGTTAGTAGGCTTATCCATCCATCGATAGGGTTCGCAATAAACTTCTTCCTCTTCATAACACTCTTATCAGTTGCAGGCTCCTACGTTCCATGGTTCACACAATATGCACTTTCTCCGTTGTTTGAAGCTTATGGCATGTCCGATGCTGTCGCTTGGGTCAATGATCCCTGGAACATGTTTCTAATAGCAGTAATATTCTATGTTTTAATAGCGCTTCTCATGTCAAGGGGTGTGAAGGTAACAAAGTATGCCTTCTGGGCCTTCTTTCTAATAATATGTGCTGGTGTAATCGCCTATGCTCTCACATTCTACATGATGTCACCTTCAACCTTCCAGTCCTCAATAGCTTCAGCATACAATTTTGATGCTAATAAAATAGTTTCGAAGGCTATCGCTAATGGTATGCCTGAAACCTTTACTCTAACAGCAACTTTTTCTGGTGTAATGTTCACAATACTAAATTTTCTGGGATTCAATAACTCAGTATATCTTGCTGGAGAAATTAAGGAAGTTAGAAAGTCACAGTTGATAGCAATTATTGGCGCTGTACTAGTCTTTGGTTTAATAACATACATCATTTACGATGCAACCTATGCTGGTATGGGCTCAAACTTTATCGCCTCTCTAGCATACCTTTTTGTTAACAGTCCAGAAAATTATCCATTAGGTGAAACACCACCATTCTTCCATATGCTGGCAAAAAATGCTGTTTCTCCAGCCGTGTTCACGGTTATAGTCTGCGGCTTTGCTGCCATGACCCTTTCAGCAATACTTGTCTACATTTTTACTACAGTAAGACTTCTTTTTGCATGGTCTTTCGATAGAATTGTGCCACAGTTCCTATCTAAAGTTGATTCAAGATATGGTACGCCATATACTGCCCTAATTACTGTAACAGTTGTTGCAATCGTAGCACAGTATCTTTGGCTATTTACACCCTTACTAAACTATTTTGTTTTCGTCGTCCTCGGTTGGGGTATAATGACTTTTGTAGCATCAGCTGCAGGAATAGTTTTACCATACAGGCGGAAAGAGCTTCTTGAACTGGCTCCAGCTGTTGTAAGGAGAAAGGTTGCAGGTGTACCTGTTCTAGTTATCTTGGCAACATTAAGCGCTATCCTATCAATCTGGCTGGCGTGGGTTGGAACAGAACCTGCTGTTTCAGGCCTTACACCTGATGCTGTCATATTCCTAATAGGAATATACGTGGTTGGCATAATAATATATGTGATAAGCTCCATATATCATAGGGTAAAGGGTATTCCTCTAGAGCTTGCCTTCAAAGAGTTTCCACCAGCATAATGTGACTAGAAGATGGTTTCGATAGGAAAGTCTGGAAAACTCCGTATATTTTTTTCATCTGATATTCATGGTAGTGAAAGTTGTTTTAAAAAGCTTTTAATGGTTCCAAGGCTCTATAAAGCCACTATAGTAATTGTTGGCGGCGATATAACTGGAAAAGCCTTGATTCCAATCATATCAAAAAATGATGGCTCCTTTGAAACCCATTTTCTTGGAGAAAAAGTAGTTGTTAACAGCATAGATAAGCTTAATAGTTTAAGGGAAAGAATTCGTGCAATAGGCTTTTATCCTTACATTACTGACGAGAAAGGTGCGGTTGAGCTAAAGGAAAATGCTAAGGTTGCTGAAAAAGTTTTTGAAGAACTTATTAGAGAATCACTTTACTCGTGGGTTAATATGGCTGACAATGTACTTGAAAAAATGGATAATATCAAGTTTTTTATGATGCCAGGAAATGATGACTCCTATATTGTGGATAAGGTTCTTTCTGAATCAAAATACCTAATAAACCCCGATGGAAAGGTGGTTGAAATAGATTCAAACCATAAACTTTTCTCTCTAGGCATCTCTAACATTACTCCTTGGAAATGTCCAAGAGACTTTACTGAAGAAGAGATTTCAGCTAAAATTGAATCAATTCTAAATGTTGCCATTGAAGGTCAGCTTATATTTAATATTCATGTGCCACCATATGGAACACATATAGATCTGGCTCCAAAATTAAATGATGAAATGAAACCAATACTTAAACCGGGCGGTGAATATGAAATGGTTCATGTGGGAAGCATTTCAGTAAGGGCTGCTATAGAAAAGTTTCAGCCGAAAATAAGTTTTCATGGACACATACATGAGTCTAGGGGGGCTGATAGAATTGGTTCAACAATTATATTTAATCCGGGTAGCGAATATAATATTGGCATACTACGGGGTGTACTAGTAGAAGTTGATGAGAAAAAGGTTAGAGACTATATATTTACTCAAGGTTAGAATAAATTAAGTTTTTAAATTGCCTAACAAATCCCATACTATAGCAATGTCCAATAATTTTTGGTCTAAACTGAATATGAGTAAACTGAAAGGCTATTTTCTTATTGTGCCAACTTTTCTTTTTGAACTAATTTTCTTTATAGTCCCATTGATTATAGTTTTCGTATACAGTTTTTCTAAAGTAGACTCTTTTGGTAGAATAGCTTTCGAATTCACTTTACAAAATTACTTTAATGTTTTAACACCAGAATTTTCTCGAACAATATTAAGAACCTTAGGTATAGCCATCATCTCTACACTAGCGTGCCTAATAATAGGTTATCCAGTAGCATACTATATTGGATTTAAGGCAAAAAATCGTCAAAATCTTCTTATCATGTTAATAATTATTCCTTTCTGGCTGAGTTTTGTCGCTAGAACATATTCTATTATCTCAATTTTCAGCACAAACGGTATTCTTAATCAAATTTTAACATTACTGGGTTTTGTTGGAGAAAAACCTCAATGGTTGTACACTTGGTATTCTGTAGTTTTTGGTATGGTATACAACTATTTGCCCATGATGGTGCTTCCAATATATGCTTCTGTTGAAAAATTGAATCCACAATATTTGGAGGCTGCCCAAAGTTTAGGTGCTTCACCGATTAACACATTTTTTAGGGTAACTTTGCCTTTAACATTACCGGGAGTGTTTGCAGGTTCAATTCTAGTATTCATACCCTCAGTAGGCGAATTCCTGATACCTGAGCTTTTGGGTGGTATTGAATGGTATATGATAGGAAATCATCTGTGGATAATATTTTTGACGATGGGCAATTATCCACTTGGCTCAGCACTTTCAATTGTATTAATTTTATTAGTTATTCTGATAACCTTAATGTACATTAAATATTTTGCAAAGGAGGTTGAATTGGGCTTTTGAAAAAAGCTTTTGACATATTCCTAAATGTGTATGTTTCACTTGTTTACATAATATTATATTTACCTATCGCTATCCTTGTACTATTCTCATTTAATGAAGGTATTACAATGGGTGGAAGAAGAATAGGTTCAACTGTATTATGGAAAGGTTTTTCCCTTGAATGGTATGAAAAGCTTTTTAGAAACCAGGAAATCTGGAATGCGCTGACAAACAGTACAATAATAGGTGTTACAACATCAATCGTATCCGCTGTGCTCGGTACAATTTCAGCATATGCCTTAATCAGGTATGAAATGAAGGGAAAGAATTTGTTTTACATAATGATGCTTGTGCCAATAATTATACCTGAAATAACGGAAGCACTTTCTCTTCTACTCTTTTACGTGCTATTTAATATAAAGCTTGGGTTAAACACTATAATAATTGGGCATGCAACCTTCTGTGTAGCATACGTTTTCACTGTTGTAAGGGCTAGGTTGGCCGATTATGATCGCTCATTGGAGGAGGCTGCACTCAGTCTTGGTGCAACACCATTTCAAACCTTCACAAAAGTTACTTTACCTATGCTTGCGCCAGGTGTCTTAGCTGGTACACTTTTGGCCTTCACACAGTCTTTTGATGATTTGATAAAAGCATCTTTTACAACCGGTTCCGGTATAATAACATTACCTATGCTAATTTTCTCAAAAATTAAGTCAGGCGTGTCTCCAGAAATAAATGCTGTTGCAACAATAACTTTAATAATATCTGGAACATTGGCTTTCATAAGCTACTGGATATCAAAAAGAAGCTAAAGCTATCTAGTCTGCTACTATTAGAGTCATAGTGGATACAATATTATCAAGTTTTCTTGTCTTTGCAGAAATATGTTTTCTCAACTCTTCCAAGGATTTTGTCTCAACCTTTGCTATAATATCGAATGTGCCATAAACTAAATAGGCTTCCTTTACACCATCCATTTTCCTTATCTGTTCCAATAGTTTTCTTTCAGACCCTGAATCCGCGTTTATTAGTACAAATGCTGTTGGCATACCGTAAGGCCAAATTTTATGCAATATAAACTTTGTAAAATCCTAAAACTTTTTAATCTGTTTTAGGTAAAATTACTGCATCCTCAACATTCCAGTTTACGAAAACATTTTCACCCTTATTGAACTGTTCACCGATCGCCTGCGCTCTTGCCGAAATCTCAAAATGTCCACCTATAGAAATTTTGTAAATTGTATCATCTCCCCTATAAATATAATCTTCTATCCTACCTTCTATGGAATTATCAAATTTTCTCATATAATGGTATTTGGTTACAAGAATTTTTTCTGGCTTAATGCTTATATAAACTTCCCTGTTGCAGAAACCTTTCGGATACATTCCCTTCAACTCGAAACCGTTTACAACAATCTTGTTGCCGTCAAGACATTTTCCAACCAAAAGATTGCTTTCTCCAACAAATTGTGCTACAAACTTTGTTTGAGGCCGCTCATAAACCTCCTTAGGTGTACCAACTTGCTCAATACGGCCCATATTCATTACAGCAATCCTATCTGACATGGCCATAGCCTCGCCTTGGTCATGTGTAACATATATGAAAGTGTTCCCTGTCTTTTCATGAACCTTTTTTATCTCACCCTGCATCTGTAGTCTAAGCTTGAGGTCAAGCGCTCCCAATGGTTCATCAAGGCATAGAATAGATGGTTCCATTATAAGCGCCCTAGCAAGGGCAACCCTCTGCCTCTGGCCACCACTTAACTCATTAATTTTCCTATTTTCGAAACCAGTTAATTCAACAAGTTCCAGCATTCTAGCAACCTTCTCCTGTATAATATCCTTAGGAAGCTTCTTCAATTTTAAGCCGAACGCAATATTTTCTCCTACAGTTAGATGTGGAAATAGTGCTAGTGATTGGAAAACCATTCCAACATTACGTTTGTATGGTGGAATATCGTTGACAACTTTTCCACCAATTTTTATTATACCACTTGTAGGCTCCTCAAAACCGCATATTAGCCTTAACGTTGTAGACTTTCCACATCCACTAGGTCCAAGTAGGGAGAAGAATTCTCCAGGCCTAATGTAGAGGCTAATATTGTCAACTGCGATAATATGCCCAAACTTTTTTGTCAAATTTAAAAGTTCGAGATCGTAGGACATTTTACGCCCTTATCTCCGACCAAAGTTTACCCATAAGATTTCTTTCATCTTGTGTAAACGGCCGGAGCATTTCAAGCTTATCTAACACTTCATCTGGAGGAAATATGTTTGGGTCCCCTGCAATTTCAGGATAAACGTATCCTCTTTCAACTGTAATCTTGCACGGGTTGGCTATATAGAGGTAATTACTATTTATTGCCTCAATCGCTGGCCTAAGCATGTAATCAATAAACTTGTGTGACACATTAACATTCTTTGACTCGCTTAAGAATACAAGATTATCCATCCATAATGTTCCACCTTCTCCAGCAATCTTATAAGCTATATTCTTATTTTGATATGATGCAAGATACACGTCTGTACTATATCCTAAAGCTAATACAGCATCACCAGAAATTAATAGTTCCTTAACCTGTTCAGCGGAAAACTTTAGAAGATGAGGCTTAATCTTTAGAATTAGCTCCTTAGCCTGATTCAAATGATCTTCGCTTGTATCATTTATACTATATCCAAGATACTTTAGTGCTGCAGCAAAAACTTCTCTCATTTCATCAACTAAGACAACCTTTTTACTGTACTTTGAAATCTTTGATTCATCAAATATTATCTCGAAGCCTTCAAAATCTTCTAAAACAACGCTCTTATTATATCCTATCCCTGTTGTACCCCACATGTAGGGAACAGAAAACTCTTGACTAGGGTCGAATGGTGGTTCACGAAATTTTTTGTCAACAAATTTAAAGTTCTTGATTTTTTCAAAATCAAGCTTATTTAAAAGATTTAGTTGAATCATTTCGCCAACCTTATAATCTGATGCTATAACGACATCGAAGCCTGAGCCGCCTGCCCTAACTTTTGCAAACATTTCATCAGGATTGCTGTATGTCGTATACTTTAAGCTAACACCATATTCTTCAGCGAAATCGTCGCATACACCTGGTGCAATGTAATCGTACCAATTGTAAACATTTATTGTAGGCTCAAGTTTTAAACCCGATTTTTCCAAATCCTCTTTCAGCTTACTGATTTTATTCTGTCCAATAATATACTCGATTGCCCCACCTACTATTGCTCCAGCACCCAAAGCCGTACCAATTTTTAAGAAATCTCGTCTGTTAGGCAATTTTTATGTTAGATGGTTCAGAAAAACATTATATAAACATTAATTTCATCGCATATATGTTTTAGTAATCAAAACATGCTCTAAAATAGTATTCTCCGATCATAAATTTTTTTGATGAGTTATTGGACAAGTTTCAGATGTTGGCCTAATGGATTGGAATTTAACTTTAGTAATGTTATATTTTTATAAAAATTTTATGAAAACAGTATCATTTTGTACCGTTAACTTTATTAATTGCCAATTTCTATCTTCAAGAATACGTGAAAGTTGAGTGTGTAGTAAAATGTTGGTGAAAAAGTATGTAATTTTTAGGAAAACAATAATTGTTACAATAGCCTTCCTCACCCTCCTTACACTTATACCCTTCCAGCAATTCTTGAATGTTGCTGCTCAAGAGGAATCTCTTTCACTCGTTTTAACTCCTGCATTAAAGTCTGTACCAGCTGATGGTAAACCTCATCCAGCATTTTTTGTTTCTATCGTAGATGGTTCAGGGAACCCATATATTCTAAAGAATCCTGTTGAAGTAACACTTTCCAGTTCCGACGACAATGTACTAAAGGTTCCTAAAAGTGTTGTAATAAACAGGGGAACATATTATGCAATTATAAATGCTACCAGTAACGTTTCTGAAAGCAGAAGTGTGGAAGTATCTGCAACCGCAACCGGTTTTAAGTCGGCGATAGTGAACATGGTTGCTGAACCTCTTGCAGGAACACCTAAAGCTTTAAAGGTTACACTATTACCAGACATTCTTGCACCCTCAGTGGGTGCTGAAGCAAAAATAGTTGTCACACTAGTTGACTCTTACGGTAATCCAACTAAGGCTAGAACAGACCTCATCGTTTCCTTATCATCATCAAATAATCAAATAGCATATGTTGAGGAAGAGTCTATTAAAATAGCTAAAGGAAGTTTTTCGGCACAGGGTAAGGCAATAGGTAAAGGTTTCATAGGCACAACAACAATTACAGCATCATGCGCTGACCTCATGCCAGATTCTGTAACCTTAAGAGTTTCAGGTGCAAAACCTGAAAAGCTTTACATAATGTTGCCACAGTTTTTATGCGCTAATGAAAATGTTTCTATTCCTGTAGCTATTGTTGACCAAAATCTAATGCCAGCTAAAGTACCGTACCCAGTTACTGTCAAACTCTTTTCAAGCAACACTACTGTTGCGGTTGTTGAGCCAGAAGTTGTGATCGGAAGCGAAGAATGGTTTACTTTAGCGAAAATATATGTTAATAATACGGGAAAGGCTACAATTTACGCCTCCTCAGGGAACCTGATAACGGCAAGTGTGTCCATTGAAGTCATAAATTCCGCGAGCCAACCTCAGTCAATACAAATATATCCTCTAGCACAGATGTTTCCATCAGATGAGCGAGAGTATACCGCTTTACTAGTACAGCTTATGGACAAGGATAATAAACCATGTAAAACTAACAAATCTATACCAGTAAGTGTCTTCTCATCATATTCTGACGTATTTTCTACAGAAAGCCAGATCGTGATCGAACCAAACAGGTCAATCGCGTATGTTAAATGCACTCCTAAAGCATATGGGCAAGTTGAAATTACAGCCGTAACATCAGATCTTGTGAAGGGAAGTTGCAACATTAACGTCTACTCGCCTGTACCCTCCACTACCACAATAATAATTCCACCCATACCTACAGGCGGTGAAGTGGAAGCCTGTATTCTAACATCAAGTTCAGGATTACCTGCTCCAGTGCAACAGAACACTCCAGTACTCCTTTCCCCATCTGATACAAAAGTTGTTGGTGTACAAGAAAATGTTGTTATTGAAAAGAAAAGCTATTACCAGATTTTCAAAATATGGGGTAAGTCTCCAGGAAACTTTTTCCTGACAGCGTCAGCAAGTGGAATACCATCTGGCAGCATAACTTCAACCGTCCACGTTGTTAGAGCCTCAACATTCTTTGTTTCCACTATAACGCCTCTGACAACAATGCAGTTTCCAATAGCAATACAGCTCCTAACATCAACAGGAAGTCCAGGTGTTGTAGGAGAAACATTCAATATAAAAATGTCTTCAAGCAATGCTACAGCAATTTCTGTAGTGGACAGCGTTACCCTCGGACCAGAAACAGCTGAAGTGGTAGTGATCGCTAACGCTAAAACCTTTGGAAGCAGTTACATTTCGTTTGTTGCAGACGGATTCACTACAGCATCTGTAAATTTAATACCATATAGATATAGTGCATCCTTGAACATAATGTCCATAGCTTCAGCTAAGGCTGGTGAAAGTGTCTTGATAAGAGTCAAGGCTATAGTTAATGGTAAACCGTATGAAGGTCTTACCATATCATGGACTGGTGTAGGTTTACAGCAGAGTGAAACAATAACAGGGGCAGATGGTACCTCAGAAAATCTTCTTTATGTTCAAGAGCGGGAAAACGTTATTGAAGTTTCAGCAAAAATTCTTGGTGTTGGAACAGTATCAAACAAGACTATATTGTGGGGTATACCATTCTCTGAACAGACAACTACAACAACTCCTCCCCCTCCTCCCCCTCCTCACGCAATATTATTCGAACCATACGTGCTAATACCAATAATAGTGGCTGTTGCCGGTATAATTGTTTTCATTATATGGTGGATAAGAAGGTCAAGGGGTGCCGCTGAAGCTGAAGAAGGTGTAGAAGAGGAAACGGAAGAAACAATGGTTTAATCTCCTTCCATCTTTTTTATTTTTAGGTTAAATTTTATTATACTTTAGGGCTATGAACTTATATTAACAAACTTAAGTAATATGGTGCAAGCTAGCATTAGTATAAAACTTATTGGAAAAATTATTTCAAGCGAATAAATTTCTATAGCTTTTGCAACAAGCGGTGGTGTAATAGCAAATAAAAGTTGATACGCTGATGTTGTCAAACTGTAGCCTGTTCCCCTAAAACTTGCTGGCGTTAAGCATGCTGTCATTGCACTTATAGGAGGCCATATTGCTGAATTAAAAAATGAGAACGTCACATACAATGCTGCAAGCATGATTGTTGATGAAGAAAATGGCATCAAAACTATTGATAAGGCTGAAAGAAGCATAATTGTTAGTAGAAACCTTTTTTCTCCAAAAAGGCTTGACACTTTTCCGGAAAAGATTGAACTAAATATTCCAAGAATTGGGCCTACCGCAAATATAAGGCTAGAAATTGCTTCAGAAACTTTTTTCTCAAAAACTAAATATGATGTAATATATGTTGTCAACGTAGTTGAAGCTGCAAAAGAGAGGCTCAATGCTAGGAGAAAGTTGACAAAATTTTTTGTGAAAATCAAGTTCATGGAAAAATTTCGCTTTCTACGGTCTATTTTTGTATCTATATTTTTTAATCTAATCAACAGGATCGCCCAAACAAGTATTGGTGGAATCCATATAAGGTAAGCTAAACGCCAGTCTCCGTAGATTAAGATTATTGGGAGTAGGAAGAGGCCTGTTGCGGAACCAAGGCTTCCCAAAGCATTATGAACGCCCAGCATTCCATTCAACTTCTTTCCATCTAAGAACCTACTTATTGTGGATAAGCCAGAATTGTGGTAAAGTGGTGACGCAATATTTATGAATGTGATTCCCAAGAAAAGTGAAAGTACATCTCTACTTATGTATACGAGGATACCTCCAAATGCTTGAGAAAACATTCCTAAGACAAGTAAAGGTTTTGCTCCAAACTCATCTATAAGTGCTCCTGATACCAAACTTGTTATGAGGCTAAAGATACGTGGTCCTGTAACGACGACTGAAACCTCAAAGATTGAGAGATTAAAATTTTTTATGAAAAGTGGCATGAGTGAAATGTGTATAAACAAGTAAACTTCAATAAGCATGTGAGATATATTCATTAACCAGACTGGGTTGACTTTATCCAGCGATAGCCTGAATTCCGGCAAGATGTCTTAGCCTTTCTAGGGATTATGATATAAAGTTATGTTCTAAAAACCTTAGTTGCAATTAAACTATGAAGTGTTTGGGGAAAGATTTAAAAATATAATATCTTTTTCCTATAATTGATATAAAGGTAAATGAATGCGAAAATAGGTAACCTTCTTACAATAGAAACTGAATATTCGAAGATGAAGGCTGCCAGACTGATAGAAGACATCGTTATAGACTCCCTTTTTCTACAGCTTCCAGTAGAATGGCAAAACCTTATCGACGAAATCGTTGTAGGCCAAAAGCCTATCAAAAAAATTCTAGATCATGCTGTAGACTCGGGTATAATAAGGGTTCCAGAAGACTCGCATTTAATAAAAGAATATCGCCCCCTCTTTGAAATACTACCCAACTTATATCGTAGAGGTGTGAAAGTGCACTGTTGTCAAGATAAGAGCATGCATGATACAATAACAGATATCCTTGACGAAATACTTTTATTAACTATTAGAGCTAGACTCGGAAAAATTGAGCCTCGAAAGTGGAGAGCACTATTGGAAGAGGAGGCAAGAATCGAGCTAGAGCTCACTGAAAAATGCAGCATGTATATTCTTACTAAGGCTAGAAATAAGAACTTGGGTGTTGACCTTTCAAAAGAAATATTAGAAAGTTTGAAAGTCAAAGGATTTCTAATTTATGAAATTACATTAGATTCGCCCTCTAAACCATTAGATCTTCTAAAATTTAAGATAAAACAAGGTTTACTTAAAGGTAAAGAAGTTTCAGATGAAGAAATAATGCATTATGTTAAAGAACATGTTCAATTTACAGAACTAATAATGAGGTATGGCTTTGATGAAGCCTACAAGATTTGGACAGAATCCAAAAAATGTTAAAAGAATCGCTACTTTCGCTTTTTAGACCTTATAGAAAAGTAGATGGATCCAACACCTACTAGGGCTATGGCAAATGATATTGGGTAAAAATTTTCTGGCAAAGAATATACTCTTTCAAGCAAGTATACAGAAAGCATAGCATATGCGAAATTATCTTTTTCAGACAGTAAAACAATATAATATGTTCCATTCTCCCTAACTTCATATGCGAATGTCCCGTTTTTTGAAGCGGGAATAAAGAATAGTGGCGTCCCTTTGCCGGTCTTAGATAGGCTACTAAAACCTTTCTCATCAAAGCAAACTAATGATATTGGATTGCCAGATATCACTGTAAAGTTTCCGCTGACTATAGAATTTTTGTTTGCTTGAAAAGAAAGATGATATGATGTGCCAGTTATATTAACGAGTGAGTATTCAATAACATTTTTTGAATAGCTTGTGCCAGCTAAGTTTAGTTTTTGCAAATAGTCTATCATTAGAGATTCTGGCAAAATTAGTAAAGATGAACCTACTAGAAACAATATTATTCCTATCAAAAATAGCTTTTTCCTCATACCTCATAGTTTAGAGTGTTAGGTTATTAAACTATAACTGTTGGCTAGGACCCAAATATTTTAGGATTATCAGTGAATATATTTTTGCACAGTTAACCAGCTGGTCTACTGGTACATATTCGTCAACTGTATGTGCAACCTTAATGTCTCCAGCTCCAAGTATTATTGATGGAATTCCTGCTTCAACAAGGTGAGACATTTCTGTTGTTGCTTGGAAACCTTTCACAGGCCTCCTTACTCCTAAAACTTTTTCTACACACAAGTTTGCTAAATTGACGAATGGATGTTTTAAGGGAGTTTCAGCTGGATTATGTGAATGGTAAAGTTTTAGCTCAAACTTTAGAAGAGGGTCCTGAGAAGCGAGTTTCGATAAAATTTGATTAAATTCTTTTTCAACATCTTCTACACTGTCTCCAGGTAGTAGTCTTCTATCTATTGTTATCTCACAAAAGTCTGGTACGATATTATCTTTTGTTCCACCAACTATAGTGCCTACATTTAATGTAGGTTTTCCGAGTAGTGGATGTTCTCTAGATGATATTGAATAGGATTTTGCTAACTTTTCTAATTCGTTCAAAACTTTAGCCATTCCATATATAGCATTGATTCCTTCTTCAGGTGTGCTTGCATGAGTTGATTTGCCCAATGTTCTAAGTTTCCATCTTGTCACACCCTTATGTGCAACATTTACTTCAAGGCAACTTGGTTCTCCGACGATAGACGCGTCTGCACTATAACCTTTTCCTAGAAAATCTTTTGTTCCAAGTGCAGAAATTTCTTCGTCAGATGTTAGGAGTATTCGTATGTTACCATCCAATTTCACTCCTGAATCTATTAATGTTTCAAGAGCGTGGATGAATGCTGCAATAGAACCTTTCATGTCAGCAGCCCCTCTACCATATACTCTGTCCTCTTTCAGAGCACCGCTAAATGGGTCAACTGTCCATAGTGATGGGTCTCCAACGGGTACTGTGTCAAGATGTCCGTCAAAGAGGAAATTTTTACCTTCATCTTTAACCTTGTATTCTGCAAAAAGGTTAGGTCTATCGGGTAAAAAATCAAGTATTTTAGTCTTCAACCCTAAACTTCTTAAAAGTTCATCCAAATATTGTGCAAGCTCTTTTTCCTTTCCAGGCGGGTTTTGTGTATCAAATTGTACAAACTTTTTTGTCAACATTACAACTTTATCTTCACTAATTTTAGAAATGATTCTATCTACATCCTCTTCCATAAACTAAAATATTTAAAAATGGATGTAATTAAGTTTTTAGAATTTTATGGAACAAACGAGAATTTTAATGCGAATGTGTTTATTCCGTCACTTAATTCCAAATTTATTGTATAAAGTAGTCCTGAAACAAATGTACCATCGATAAGGGAAAACTTTAAAATCTTAACTTCACCACTATTTATTATCTGATTTTGGTTTGGGTTTGCAAATAAGCCTGCAAATGGTGTAATCGACAGTATTTTTTCCTGTGTGATAGGCAACAAGCCAACATTCTTTATATTCAATATAAGGTCAGTTCCTGATGCATAAACACTTTCAACTTCAGCTCTCAAGTGTCCGCCAAAGACTTTAAACACCATTTCTTGACTTACTTCAGACTGTGTCCACCCAACTAAAATTTTAACAGTATAGTTTTGTATTGGGTCGAAGGTTAAAACTTTTCCATAAATGTCCTTTAACGCGTAAGAAAACCTTTGTAGTTCGCCGGGAGCTATTTCTGTCTGTAGCTTAATCTTTTCTGAAGGTAGGTTCGCGCCCCTTGGTCTTGGCTCTATGTCCAAGACTTCTATCCAGCCAATAGGAAGTGATCCGACATTCCTTATTTCCACAATAAGCTTGTCTTCTACTGTGTAAGCGGTTTCAACTTTTCCTCTGACAAGCGAAAAAGTTAGTTTATCTAAATCTTCTCTCAAATCCTTTAAAACCATATTTAATCTGTTATAGTTTTCTTGAAAGTTCATTAAATTATTGCCTATCCTTCCAACTTTATCGTTTAAGCTTTTCAATTCAGAGTCAATCTTTGAAATATGTGCAGTAAACTGTTTACGTTTTACTACACCTTCTCCTAGAAAGAAGGCTGTAAAAAACATTATCGCAATCAATAGTACACTATAAAGACCATATCCAATTGAAATCATTTTTGTATCAGATATTTCTAAACTTTCAATTAAAGAAAATTTTGAAATATCCAACGATATCATCCAAGACAATCCTGTAATTGTACACGCTGTTCCAGCAAAAATGTTTAACTTATGATAACCTACTGATGCAATTCCTAAAGCTAGTGAAATAGAATATGCTAGTATAGAGATTAGTATAATGTTATTGTTTAGTAAGAAATTTAGGAGGATATCGTTTTTTGAATGATAAAAGAGATAGTTTACCAATGCGCGATATAATCCAAAAAGGGTTATCTCTTTTTCCCCTCCCATAGTATATATTTTTAACAATGGAAGAAATAGTGAAATAAGAAGTGAGGCGAGTCCAATGCCTGCAATTATTCTATATGTTTTCATTTATCATTACGTTCTCATATATTAATATTTAACTTTTATGTAATAGAATCAGATGTTGTCACGATAATTTTTTACTGATGGTTTAGCATACTTAAGGTGAAACTGAAAACATTCTATAACAACTTCCCCTACAACTCAACAATAAAATCAATAACCAAATACATAAGCTCATTTATAGCAAAATATAATTGGACATAGAAGACAGATTATCGTGACAACATCTAGAATCATTCTTACATTGTTTCAAATATTCTCCATAATGGCAGAGGGCTGACATTGTGTAAGCAGCTTCCTCTGGTGAAGCGTAAGCTGGTATACTAAATTTTTCAAATTTTCCCCTAATATAAAGTGCCATTTCTGTTTCACCAATGTCACATGCAACAATCGGTTTAACCTTTCCTTGAACTATCGAAGCTATTCTATCAACATAATCCTCTTGAAGTCCGGGAACATGATGTAAACCCAATAAAATTATTCCGTCAACCTCCATATCATTATACACTATTTCAGTAACTTTGACTATCATGTCAGCTGTAACTGAACCCGTTAAATCGATTGGATTGGAAATGGATGCAAACTTTGGTATTTCTCCCCTATCCCTCATTTGTTCAAGAATTTTTAACCCTTCCTCGGAAATGTTTTCAATCTTCAATCCTCTAAGCTCGCATTCGTCTGCAACCATTATGCCTGGTCCACCCGCATCAGTTATAATACAGATGTTCCTTCCCTTTGCTGGAGGTTGCATTGCTAAAGCCTTTCCAATATTAAAGAATTCGTGCATATTCTGTGCTCTTATTATACCACTCTTAAAAAATGCTGCATTATAGACTTCGTCGGAACCGGCAACAGAAGCTGTATGAGATAAGGCTGCCTTCGCCCCCGCCCTTGTTTTGCCAGATTTTAGTGCAACTATAGGCTTTATTCGAGTAACCTTGCTTGCTACTTCAATAAACCTTTTTCCATCCCTTATAGACTCAAGGTACATTAGGATAACCTTTGTATTATTATCGTGTAAAAAGTAATGTAGAAGGTCAGATTCATCCAAGTCCACTCTATTTCCAAAACTCACAAATTTGCTAATCCCCAACTGTTTACCGGCCAAATAGTCTAGTGCGGCAACACCGAAAGCTCCACTTTGGGTGAGTACAGCAATCTTTCCCTCTTTAGGGCGTGGTGTTGCAATCACTTCCTCTCCACTAATAAGCATCTTTGTGACCGGTAGAAATAGTGTGTCAACGCCTGTGGAAGGGTCGTATACTCCAAGACAGTTTGGTCCAAGAACCCTTATACCACCTTCATAGGCTATACGTTTAACCTCATTTTCAAGTTCAAAATTTCCGACTTCACCGAATCCGCTGGAAATTATAATTGCAGCCTTTACATGCTTTTCTATTGCATCCCTCATTACATTGGGTACAGTTTGTGCTGGTACAACAATTACAACTAATTCAACCTCGTTTACAGGAAGTTTGCTAACTGATGGATAGCACTTGTATCCTAAAATAGTTTCTTCGTGAGGATTGACTGGATATATTTCACCCTTAAAGAGACCCGTACGCTTATTTTCTACAAAATTTTTAAAAATCACATGCCCTGCCTTATCCACTTTTTTTGAAGCGCCTACAATTGCAACAGAATTTGGTTCAAAAAAGTTTCTTATCTGCTCAATCAAACTATTTTTATTCAACAAAAAAGCTGTTGCACACTATCTTAAAACATTTTCGGAGCATTTTCCTAACTTATTTAAAAGCTTAAAATTATAATATTTGTTAGGTTTGATGATATAAATTGAAGTTGATAATTTTTGGTCCACCCGGTTCTGGAAAAGGAACATATTCTATGAGACTGAAAGAAAAGTATGGTTTGGAAAAAATTTCTACTGGAGACATTTTTAGGGAAGAGATCAAAAAGGGGACAGAGTTGGGTAAGAGGATAGAAAACTATCTTAAGGAGGGGAAACTTGTTCCAGACGAAACTGTTATAGAGGTTGTTAAAAGAAAACTTGAGGGCTTAGACAACTTCATCTTAGACGGCTTTCCAAGAACTGTGGAACAGGCTAAAGCCTTAGACGGGATCGCAAAAATAGATGCAATAATAAAAATAAATGCTCACAAAGAAATTTTAATCGAAAAAATTTCTGCACGAAGAATATGCTCGAATCCAAAATGTGATGGAAACTATAACATAGCCGACATAAAAAAGGTAATCGAGGGAATAGAATATATTCTACCACCATTGCTTCCAAAAAATGATATGAAATGTGACAAATGCGGTTCACCACTTATACAAAGAGACGATGATAGGCCGAAAGTTATAGAAGAAAGATTAAAGGTTTACGAGCAGCAAAGTAAGCCAGTCATAGAATACTATCTTAAAAAGGGTACAGTCCCATTTATAGAGATATGGATGAACAGGCCGCCTGAAGAGGTCGTAGAAAAGATCATTAAATCACTTGAACAAATGAACATACATTAATTCCTACAGAACACTTTTTAATCCAGAACCTGTCAATAAAACTAAAACTTTTTCATTTTTTCCTAAACTTTTTTCTCTTAAACGTTTAATGTATGCCGCATAGGCTACAGCTGAACTTGGTTCCACGTAAAAGCCTTTCTTAGCTAAAACATTATGTGCATAAATTATTTCATTCTCATCAACCATCTCTGCATCACCATCAATCTTTTTCATCATATCATACATTTTTTCAAGTAATGGTGGGTTTGTAGAAACTAGCGCGTCTGCCACAGAAACTATTCTTTCGGGAGAAACATACTTTGTTCCCTTCATCTTATGATATAATGGTGACACTTGGCTTGTTTGACAAGCTATAACCTTTGGCATCCTTTCAATAATTCCTGAATCAAGTAGGTGAATAAATCCGTTTATAAGCCCAATCAATAGTGTGCCAGCTGAAACTGGTAGAAATATGTAATCAAAAGTCTTCCAATCCATTTGTTCAGCAATCTCGTATGCTAATGTCCTAATTCCATCCTTGAAGAAAGGATGCCAAGCATGCCCAATATAAACAAAATCATCTACAACCCTCTGAGCCGCCAGAGAAACGTCTTCCCTCCTACCTTTAACTGTATAAACTTCAGCACCATACTTTTTTATCTGAAAAAGTTTAGGTCCGGATGCATTTTCTGGGACAAAAATTTTCACCTTTAAACCGGCTCTCGCACAATAGGCGGCAATAGAGGCTCCAGCATTTCCTGACGAGTCTTCAGAAACACCTTCAACGTTTTCTAGGCCAGAAAGTAGCCCTGAAATTAGTATAGATGATCCCCTATCCTTGTAGGATCCTGTAGGCATCAGAAAATCAAGTTTAAACCACAAACTATCTTCTACCCTAACAAGGGGTGTAAACCCTTCTCCAAGGCTTACAATAGAATCATCTTTAATATAAGGGTAAAATTTCCTGTATCTCCATACAGTATAATTTCTGCAAACTATCTCATCAACGGAAAATTTTTTCTCTAAAATTACATCGAAGGCTCCTCCACAAGAACACTTCCACTCCCTTTCACCCCCTCTCTCCTTACCACATTTGCTACATCTTATAGTATATTCCATGAACTTTACAATCTAGCCATAGGTTGATAACCTTTTCTTGAATATAAATTGTTTAAACCATATTTTAAAGTTATTCGATTATCTAGGACAATAAACTTTAAAAAAATTGTAACAAGTGTATTTGGTCTTTTAGTTTACAGAACACGTTATAGGATCATTTTACTTATTTTGTTTAAATTTCCCTCCATCTCGCCTTTTTTACTGCCAAAAACATTGAGAATATGAAGAATATGAGTAGATATAGCCAGCTTAACAAAATCTCATTCGAGCTTAGACTAACTATATTTACGCTTTCCTTCAAAAGTAGTGCTGAATGTGTTGTGGGAATAGCATATGCTAACGGTCTCAAGATTTCAGGTATAATTTCAATAGGATAGAAGATTGGCGGTAGAATCGTTAAAATTAGACTTAAAATTGAACTTATTTGCCACCCATTACGGGCGTTCGGTACAAATGTAGAAAGATAAAAGCTTAATGAGGAAACCATAATCCATGCTATTATTGGCACGGTGATGATCGTGAATATTGGATAAGGTTGAGGATTCAGTAGGATCAATGGTATTAGAAGCAAAATTATTCCTGGAGACGAAAAAAATAGTTCAGCCAATGCAATACCTGCCATATACTCGAATGCTGAAAGTGGTGATGCAACAAATATATCCTGAAGTTTTATCTCACGTTTTATCCACACTACATCACCGATTACACTTACTCCAGCTCCTACAAATATCATCAAATATGATCCTACAAAAGCTGTTGGCAAGGCCTTTTCACCAATTATCGTGTAAAATAGGAATAGTATGGTGAAGGGTGTTGAAAATAGCCAAACCATTGAAAGTAGATTTCTTCTTAGCCAAAGAAATCCATACATGTACCCTAATACTAGGACAGAAGTTAATCCCATTCCCTATTCACCCGCAGAAGCGATGTCAACAAAAACGTCATCCAATGTGATAGGTGAAGTCTGTACTCTGACACCTTTCCTTATTGCCAGGTTGACAAGCTCTTGCGCTGACTTCTCATCTGTCAGCACACGTCTTTTGTCTCCGACAAAAACTATTCGTCCATATGAAATTAGCTCTTCATCAGAAAATCCGTTATAAATTTCAACCTTCACTTTCTCTTTCACACCACTTTTTAGTTGCTCAACAGTTCCCTTTGCAACCACTTTACCATCATTTAATATTACAATATCATCGGATAAGACTTCAGCTTCATCCAAATAGTGTGTTGTCAAAATTATTGACCCATACTTTCTACAATATTCTCTAATAACCTTCCAAATGTTTCTTCTACTTAATGGGTCTAAACCGAGTGTTGGCTCATCAAGAAGTAGTAATTTAGATTTTGTCGCCATAGCCATCGCAACCAAAGTTCTCTGCCTCAATCCTCCAGAAAGTTGGTCAGCATGAACATCCTTATATTCTAAGAGTTCAAGCATCGATAATGCTTCTAACGCATTTTCTCTAGCATGTTCTTTACTAAACCCTCTTATCCTTAAGGTATAGTACACATGGTCCCAGGGTGTTAAGGGCGGTAACGTTGAACCCTCCTGAGGCATCACAGTAATATTTCTTCTCACAAGCTTACTTTCTCTTACAACATCATATCCTAGAACATATGCTCTACCACTAGATGGCAGCAACTGTGTTCCAATAATCCTCAAAAATGTGGTTTTTCCAGCACCATTTCTTCCCAATATAGTAAAAACACCTTGCCCACAGAATTTAAAACTAACATTGTCTAAAGCTTTAGTCCCACCCTTATACACCTTTGAAAGGTACTCTGCCCTTAGAATTTCCTGACCCATATCACACAACCTTTTTCTTGTAAACTAAGAAGGTGTAACTGGTTACTATTTGACTGATTATTAAACTTTATTTTGACTGTAAAGGTTTAATAGCCTAAATTTTATAGTCAAAATCATGAGTGGGAAAAAAGTTAAAGAAGTTAGTGGAATGAGTAATGAGGAAATCATTCAGGAACTGCGTAACTTTGACACAGCAACCATATGTAATGTTGTTGCCACATATCCTGGAAGTGACATATGCCTGAAACTTTATGATGCATGGTATGGAGAATACTATACTGACCAAACGTTAAAGTGCATGTACCCTGAACTTGGTCCCGTATGCGGTTACGCGGCAACAGCATGGTATTCTGAAGAGTCAGCGGACTATACAAAGTTAGATAAGTTTATCCTATTGGATCACCTTTATGAAACAAAGAAGCCTATAATATTGGTGGCAAAGCAGACATATCCACCTGAACTTAGAAACCTTTCAGGACTCTTTGGCGGGAACATGACTGCACAATTTAAGGCCATGGGTGTTATAGGTGTGGTAACAGATGGGCCTATGAGAGACTACGAGGAGATCAAGGAGATGAAGGTTCAATATCTTGCTACAGGATTAACTTCAGGCCACGGTCCACTAATGTTAAGAGGTGCAAACATTCCAGTCAAAGTAGCAGGCATGTCAGTAGCGCCAGGCGACATAGTGCACATGGACGTATGCGGTGCTGCAAAATTCCCTGAAAGGTTCCTGCCTAAGGTTCTCGAATACGCTCGAGAGCTTAGGAGAAGAGAAATAGAACAGCAGAAGGTATTCAAGGACCCCGGCTTCAACTATCTCAAATGGAAGGCTAGCTTGTCAAAATAGGCCATCAATCATCCCCTACTCATTTTTATAGAACCTTCCTTATAAGATCGTTCAGCGAATCCTCCATCAAGATCCTGTTAACGAGCACAATTTTCTCCCTAAGTTTCGCAAAAATCTCCTTAACCTCAACCTCATTCATTTTTCTCAGGTCAAGAAAGAAAGTTAATCCATACAATGGTACCACTATTAGAGGGTCCATTCGAACAACCACTTTAGCCTCCTCAGCTACTCTAATTAGTGCGTCAACTGATGTCAATTCCAAAAATTCTCTGGCCATAAAATTTTTTCATCAAATTAGTTTATAAAAATTTTGCTTCAAAAATTCATTTCTGCAATGGTAGGGTCAAAACATGTTTAGTTACCTTGAGGGTGGTTTAATGCTGAAGGTAGTTTAATGTTTCTCAAGTGTAGGCTTCAAGGAGCCTTATAAGATTGGTGTTCAAGAAACTGTAGCCTCTACGCCT
>JBMFNX010000004.1:0-87904 GCA_049969935.1 Nitrososphaeria archaeon | reverse complement strand
AGAGAAAATGGATCCTAGAGAGTTCGGTGAACTTACTATGCTTGTTAGAGACTATAGGCTTTCAACCCTATCACATCTTAACACGAGAGGTGTTGAAAGCTCTGGTGCTGTTAAACTGTTTTAAAAAATTTTATTGTGTAAAATATAAGCCAACTTTATCCCCCTATCATGTTAACGAAACGGTTATGGTAATGTTTAAATAACCGTCGTTTTAGGGTTTTTTAGGCGTTTATTATGACAGTTTTTTGCCAAAAAACCTTTGTAGAGGTGGTTTTCTATGGATAAAAAGGTGGGTCAGAAAGAATTCTCTATAATGGACCACATTCTTGTCCCAAAGCATGAAATTCTCTCGCCTGAGGAGGCTAAGATTGTTCTGGAAACATATCGTGTTAAACCTCATCAGCTTCCATACATTCTATCTTCAGACCCTGTTGTAAAGGAATTGGGCGCTAAACCTGGCGACATAATAAAGATTACGAGAAAGAGTGAAGTTGCTGGGGCAGCATACTATTATAGGTATGTGATTGAAGGGTGAATGCTTTGATGGTTGAAAAGAAGGCTGCAGACTTTTGGCCCCTTCTTAGAGCAATTATTGAAGAAGAGGGTATAGCTAGACAGCATATAAACTCATATAACGAGTTTATCAAATACGGTTTACAGGCTATCGTGGACGAAGTAGGTAAAATTGATGTTGAAACATTAACAAACCCCTACACTGTCGAATTCGGTAAAATTCGTGTCGGCTTACCTCGTGTTACAGAACATGATGCTTCAAAAACACTTGTGACACCAATGGAGGCTAGGATGAGGAACCTAACATACTCTGCTCCAATAGAGTTGGAGATGAAGATTGTACAAAATGGTATTGTAACAGACTCCCAGTACCTTTACATTGGCGACCTGCCTGTAATGGTCAAGTCTGACATATGCTATCTTTCCAAAAAGTCCATTGACGAACTGATTGAAGAAGGGGAAGATTATCTTGACCCTGGAGGTTACTTTATAATAAATGGTTCAGAGCGTGTTATTGTTGGACTTGAAGACCTTGCACCAAACAAGATGCTTGTCGACGTCAAGAAGCAGGGTGGTGCAACATTCTACACTGTAACCGTATACTCTTCAGTAGTAGGCTACAGGTCTAAGCTTGAAATTTCAATGCACCAGGATGGTGTAATATACGCTCGCTTCTCTAACCTTCCAACGGACATACCTGTTGTCGTCCTAATGAGGGCCTTAGGTCTAGAATCTGATAGAGAAATTGTTGAAGCAGTATCGCTTAAGCCTGAAGTACAGGATCTTCTTGGACCAACATTTGACAAATGTGGTGAGGTTGTGACTGTAAACGATGCACTAGTTTATATTGGTAATAGGGTTGCACACGGCCTTCAAGAAGAATATCGTGTTAAGCGTGCAGAAAATGTTTTAGACTGGGGCCTGCTGCCCCATCTTGGAAAGAATCCTGAGGACAGGATAAGTAAGGCCCTCTTTATTGGAGAGGCTGTATGTAAGCTTATAGAATATAAGCTTGGATGGATTCCAGCTGACGATAAAGATCATTATGGTAACAAGGTTATAAGATTGGCTGGACAGCTTCTAGCAGACCTTTTTAGGACATGCTTCAGAAACCTTGTTAAGGACATGAAGTATCAGCTTGAACATTCTGGCCAAAAGCGTGGTATGGGAGTAGTTAATGTGGCCATAAGGCCTGGAATTATAACCGATAAGCTTAGAAACGCTATCGCAACAGGAAACTGGGGAAGAGGTAAAGTTGGGATAACACAGCTTCTTGATAGAACCAACTACCTTTCAACCATAAGCCACCTTAGAAGAATCCAGTCTCCTCTTTCAAGAAGCCAGCCGAACTTTGAAGCAAGAGACCTTCATCCAACACATTTTGGAAGAGTATGCCCCTGCGAGACTCCTGAAGGCTCAAACTGTGGCCTAGTCAAGAACCTTGCTCTTTCAGCAATAATTTCTGTTGCAGCAGACCCTAAAGAAATAATGAACGTTATTACACAAATTGGCCTAATACCCTACAAGGATGCTTCAATAGAAGCTAAAATGAATGGTGCCCGAGTCTTCTTGGACGGTGGTGTAGTCGGATACGTTTTGGACCCAGAAGGCTTCTGCAAAGAGTTTAGAAGCATGAGAAGAAGTGGTCTCATACCAAGTGATGTGAGCATTTACCTGAAGGTTCCACCGAACCCCAATGCTGAAACAAGAATATACATTAACACATACTCTGGAAGAGTTCTAAGACCTCTTATTATAGTAAAGAATGGTGTGCCACAGCTTAAGAGAGAGGACCTTGAGCTCGTTCTAAAGGGTAAAATGTCATGGAGAGAGCTTCTAAAGAGAGGTGAACTTGAACTTGTTGACGCTAACGAGGAAGAAAACTGCTATATTGCAACAAGCTTGGACGAGCTCACGCCAGAACACACTCACCTAGAACTTTCTATGACGGGAATGCTTGGCGCTGTAGCCTCAATAATACCATACGCTGAACACAATCAGTCACCTAGAAACACTTACGAAAGCGCTATGGCGAAACAGGCTCTAGGCTTCCCAACACCAGTTTACAAGCATCTGATGAATGTAAGATCTCATCTTCTAGTATATCCTCAAACTCCCATGGTTACAACAGGCTCTTTTGAAATGCTTAACCTTGACAAGAGGCCTATAGGCCAGAATGCTGTTGTAGCAGTATTATCCTATGACTGCTACAATATTGAGGATGCTATAGTATTGAATAAGGCTTCTGTTGAAAGAGGTTTTGGAAGAACCTTCTTCTTCAGACTATATGAGGCTGAAGCACAACTCTATCTTGGCGGTATGAAGGACAAATTTGAAATACCGAACCCGGACTCTAACGTGAAAGGCTATAGGGGTGACAAGTTCTATAGGCTTCTTGAAGCCGATGGTGTAATCTTTCCAGAAGCAAACGTTTCAGGCGGTGACGTGCTCATTGGAAAATTGAGTCCACCAAGGTTCACTGAAGAATATCGTGAGATTGAAGCAGGAGGCCCATACATGCGTGACACTTCTGTTGCAGTACGTCCATCAGAAACTGGTGTAATAGACTCTGTTATAATGTCCGTTAACGTGGAAGGGGGTAAAATGTATAAGGTTAAGGTTAGAGACCTCCGTATCCCCGAACTTGGTGACAAGTTTGCTTCAAGACATGGTCAAAAGGGTGTTGTAGGCCTTTTAGCGAACCCAGAAGACATGCCCTACACCGAAGACGGTATAATTCCAGACCTAATAATAAACCCGCACGCTTTCCCATCTAGAATGACCGTGGGACAGTTTATTGAATCTATAGCTGGAAAGGTTGGCGCATTAAGAGGTAAACCTGTTGATGGAACAACATTCTGTGGAGAAACTGTTGAATCTCTTGAAAGACAGCTTGAGGAACTTGGTTTCGTTAAGACAGGCAAGGAAGTAATGTACGATGGCAAAACAGGTGAAAGATATGTTGCCGAAATATTCATAGGCATAGTATACTATCAGAAACTGCATCACATGGTAGCTGATAAGATACATGCGAGGGCCAGAGGCCAAGTTCAAATGTTAACCAAACAGCCAACTGAAGGCCGCTCAAGAGGCGGTGGCCTAAGGTTTGGTGAAATGGAACGTGACTGCCTAATTGCCTACGGCACTTCAATGGTTTTGAAGGATAGGCTATTGGACGAATCCGATAAGACTGACGTTTACGTTTGCGAAAACTGTGGCCTAATCGCATACTTTGACGCTAGAACCAGAAAGTATACTTGCAGAGTCTGCGGACCCAATGCTAGAATTGCTACAGTCTCGATGGCATATGCCTTCAAGCTTCTCGTACAAGAAATGATGAGCCTCAACATTTTGCCCCGTCTAATCTTAAAGGATAAGATTTAGGAGGTGAAAAAGGTTGTCTGTTCAAGAAATTCAAAAGAATATTGGTGGAATAAAGTTTTCAGTCTTCTCACCACAACTTATTAGGGCATATAGTGTTGTAGAAATTACTGCTCCAGAAACATATGACAGAGACGGTTTACCGGTTCCAGGCGGGCTGATGGATCCAAGACTTGGAACATTAGAGCCTGGTCAAAAGTGTGCAACATGTGGTAACACTTCAGCAAAGTGTCCTGGACACTTTGGGCACATTGAGTTGGCTGAACCAATAATACATGTTGCATTCGTAGACGACATATACACCATACTACAGTGTACATGTAGAGTCTGTCACAAGCTTATATTAAATGATGATGAAATAAGCAAGTTCAAGAAGATTCTGGAGGAAAGAAAATATATTACACCTGAAGTGTACGAAAATATTGCTAGAGAAATTAAGTCTAAAGCTAAAAAGGTTAGACAGTGTCCACACTGTGGAAATGTAAAATACGAGATACAGCTTGTTAAGCCTACAACATTCTATGAAATCAGGGAGGAGGGTCCATCACGTCTTCTAGCAAGCTCGATAAGAGCCTGGCTTGAAGACATAAACGACAAGAACCTAATACTATTAGGCTACGACCTTGAAAAGATTAGGCCAGAATGGTTTGTACTACAGGTTCTACCTGTACCTCCTGTCACAGTAAGACCATCAATAATACTTGAAACAGGAATACGTTCTGAAGACGACTTAACACATAAGCTTGTAGACATTCTTAGAACAAACCAGAGGGTTAAAGAAAGTAAGGAGTCTGGTTCACCGCCACTTATAGTCCAGGACCTCGTGGACCTAGTACAATATCATGTGACAACATACTTCGATAATGAGGTAAGTGGTATTCCTCAAGCCCACCACCGTTCAGGTCGTCCACTAAGAACCTTAAGCCAGAGGCTTAAGGGTAAGGAAGGTAGGTTTAGAGGCAATCTTTCAGGAAAACGTGTTGACTTTTCAAGTAGGACTGTAATATCTCCTGACCCGAACCTTGACATAAACGAAGTAGGTATCCCAATTGAGGTGGCGAAAAAGCTTACTATTCCCGAGAAGGTTACTGTATGGAATATTGAAAGGCTTAGGCAGCTTGTTATTAATGGAGAAAACTATCCTGGAGCAAACTACATTATTAGACCAGATGGTGTGAAAATAAGACTAGATTATGTTCAGGATAGGAAGGCTGTAGCCGCGGCACTTGCTCCAGGATATATTGTGGAAAGGCATCTTGTTGACGGCGACATTGTACTATTCAATAGGCAGCCTTCACTTCATAGGATGTCGATTATGGCTCATCATGCTAAAGTTTTACCTGGTCGAACATTCCGCCTACATCCTGCAGTATGTACACCATACAACGCTGACTTCGACGGAGATGAAATGAACCTTCACGTTCCACAAGGTGAAGAAGCTAGATGTGAAGCTGAACTCCTTATGAGAGTGCAGGACCAGATTCTTTCACCAAGATACGGTGGCCCGATAATTGGAGCCATAAGAGACTTTCTCACTGGAGCATATCTTCTCACAAAAGATGACACCTACCTGACAAAGGAAGAGTTCTTTAATCTCGCTAACATTGGAGGATACTTTGGCCCAATGCCTGAACCTGCTGTAAAGGAGCCTAGGGAACTTTATCATGGTAGACAGCTTTTCTCACTCTTCCTGCCCAAGGGCTTCAACTATACTCTTAGGGCTAGCTGGCATGGTAAACATGTTGTAATAAAGGATGGAATACTTGTTTCTGGAGTAATAGACAAGTCCTCTATAGGAGCTGAAAAACCTGACAGTATACTTCATAGGATTGTAAAAGAATATGGTAGTGATGCTGCAAGAAACTTTTTGAACTCCATACTAAGGGTGATTAAAGCATATCTTACATCAAAGGGTTTCACTATAGGCTATGATGACTTCTGGCTTCCACCTAGCGCTAGAAAGGCTGTCAATCAAGCTATAGCTGAAGCATACGAGCGTATAAAGGATCTTCAAAGACAGTATGAGGAAGGAACCTTGCCTCTGATGAGAGGCCTTTCTCCAGAAGAGGCTCTTGAACTGTATATTGTTAACGAACTTTCTAAAGCACGTGATAATGCTGGAAAGGTTGCTGAAAAATACTTGAGCGACGATAATAGTGCTGTGGTAATGGCTAGGACTGGCGCCAGAGGCTCGCCTTTGAACATCGGCCACATGGCAGCAGCATTAGGTCAGCAGTCTATTCGTGGAAAGCGTATAACTAGGGGTTTCGAGAATAGAACCTTATGCCACTTTAAACCAAACGATCCTAACCCTGACGCTAAAGGCTTTATTAAATCAAACTACAGAGACGGCCTAAACCCACTTGAATTCTTCTTCCATGCAATGGGTGGAAGAGAAGGTCTTGTCGACACCGCTGTTAGGACACAGCAGAGCGGTTATATGCAGAGGCGTCTTGTTAATGCTATGGAGCATCTCAGGGTTGAATACGATAGGACTGTCAGAGACCCTGAAGGTGCAATAATACAGTTCCTCTACGGTGAAGATGGTGTTGACCCATCTAAAAGTGACCATGGTAAGGCTGTCAACGTACGTAGGCTTATTGAAGCAGAACAGCTTATAGCAAAAGGCGCTCCTATTGAAGCAGAGGAGCTAGAAAAGCTTCTTTCAGAATATGTTCACCGCCTTAATCCGAAACTTATACAGGAGTTGAGGGAAGCACTATCTAAGTCCAAACTTCCTAGAGAAAATGTTGAAAATGTGCTCAAAAGGACGGTTGAACTTTTTGAACAGGCACTGATAGAGCCAGGTGAAGCTGTAGGTGTCGTTGCAGCCCAGTCTATTGGTGAACCAAGTACCCAGATGACTTTAAGAACCTTCCACTTTGCAGGTGTAAAGGAAAGAGACATAACTTTGGGTCTTCCAAGGCTTATTGAGCTCGTTGACGCGAGAAGACAGCCTTCAACGCCTACAATGGACATTTACCTCCTACCAGAGTTTGCTGAAGACTTGGACTTTGCCCGAAAAATAGCTGCTGAAATAAGGTTCTCGAAAATAGGTGATGTGGTAAAGAGTAGTGAAATCGACCCAAGTGGGCAGATAACATTTGTTCTAGATAAGGAGGCTATGGAAGAGCTTGTTGTGACAGCAGAATATGTTGCCTCACAGATTGAGACCGGTAAAAGGAAGCCTGAAATTGTAAACGAAGACACAATTATATTAATGGTTGAAGGAGCAGACCCCCTTTCTCTCCAAAGGATAAGGAACAAGATCTTGAACAGCAGATTAAAGGGTATTCCAGGCATAACTGAAGCAACGGTAGTTAAAGAGGGTTCTGAATGGGTTATACAGACTAAGGGTTCAAACCTTGCAAAAGTTTTGAAGATTGAAGGCGTTGACCCCACAAGAACAATAACAAACGACATATACGAAATATGGACTACACTTGGAATCGAGGCTGCAAGGGCTGCCCTGGTAAGGGAAATAAGTAAAACTATGGAGGAGCAGGGTCTAGAAGTGGACATTAGGCACATATATTTGGTGGCAGACCTTATGACTGTAACCGGCACATTAAAGCAGGTTGGACGCCATGGTGTTGTAGGAGGCAAGGCAAGTGTTCTAGCAAGAGCCGCCTTCGAAATAACTGTTCCAACATTGGCTGAAGCGGCTGTTAAAGGTGAAATAGAACAGTTGAAAGGTGTAACCGAAAGTGTTATAGTAGGCCTCCCCATTCCAGTTGGTACTGGAATGGTCGACCTATTCATAACACAGGGTGAGAATGTTGAACAAAAGTCAGATTGAAGGTTTCCTAACTCAAGTTATTAAAAAGGGTAAAATAGTATATGGTACAAACGAGGTTCTAGAGGAGCTTAGGGGCTCAAAGGCTGTAATAGTATCAAAATCCATTAAACCAAATATTAGACAGAAGCTTTACAGGGACTGTAAAAAGAACTCTATTCCAGTAATCGAATACGATGGCAGTTCAATCGAGCTTGGAAGGGCTTTGGGAAAAAATTTTAGGGTTTCAGTACTCTCAATAAAATCTACTGGAGGCTACGATTTAAAGGAAATTTTGCCCGAAGCTAAAAGTTGATCGACATGCCTGACAAGATAACATGGTCAACACAGGAGCTTGAACTCCTTTCACTTTTTCAAAGAATAAGTGGTGTTACTGCAAGAGACTGTGTAATAGACAATAAAATGAACCGTGTAATCTTCCTAGTTAACCAAAACGAAGTAGGTCTCGCAATAGGACGCAAAGGCTCATGTGTGAGAGCGCTGGAAAATATTATAAAGAAACCTGTCGAAATTGTAGCATACTCTGAAGATCCAGTTCAACTGATAAAAAATGTACTTAATCCAAAGTATATTAGTGAAGTACGTTTAAGCGAACGGGCTGACGGTAGCAGGATAGCAATAGTAGTATTAGCCAGTCCAAGATTCCAAGGCGCGGTCGTAGGTTTGGGTGGAAAGCATGCTGAAAAAGCAAGGCTTCTAGTTAGAAGATACTTTGATATAGCTGACGTAAGAATAGTTGCCCAAACATAGGAAAGAAACAGTTATATAACTGTAATAGTTCCGCCTTTTGCTGATAGCATGGGTAAAAAATCACCTGTAGGCGAATTTGCAGCAAGAAAACTGATAGAAAAGAGGAAAAAGTTTAGATGGTCTAGTAAAAGGTATATTAAAAGGGCGCTAAGAATAAAAGAAAGATTTGACCCACTCGAAGGTGCACCGCAGGCAAGAGGTATTGTATTGGAAAAGGTTGGTGTAGAATCAAAGCAGCCTAACTCAGCCATACGCAAGTGTGT
Organism: Nitrososphaeria archaeon; assembly: GCA_049969935.1. Lineage (GTDB taxonomy): Archaea > Thermoproteota > Nitrososphaeria > JACIWG01 > JACIWG01 > JACIWG01. The sequence continues at coordinate 79,201 of JBMFNX010000004.1, read as the reverse complement.
TCGTGTGCAGCTGATTAAAAATAATAAGCAGATTACAGCTTTTCTGCCCGGAGACGGTGCCCTAAATTATGTGGACGAACATGATGAAGTTCATGTTGAAGGTATTGGTGGCACTTTAGGTCGTTCGATGGGCGATATTCCGGGTGTAAGGTATAAGGTTTTTAAGGTGAACGGTATATCTCTTCAGATGCTTGTCCTTGGTCGTAAGGAGAAGCCTAGGAGGTAGTTGGATAAAATGTCTTCTAAGTCTGAATATCAGCATCTTCTACTTTTTGGGAAATGGAGTTTTAAAGATGTTAAGGTAGAAGATATTGGTTTAAAGAGTGTTATAGACCTTAAGCCTGTGCTTTTACCACATTCTTTTGGAAGGCATGAGCATCAAAAGTTTGCAAAGTCTAAAGTGAATATTGTTGAACGTTTAGCAAACGATTTAATGCATTTCGGTAAAAAGTATGCAAAAAATACTGGTAGAATGGGTGGGAAAAAATATCATGCTCTAAAGATTGTTAGGTCAGCATTTGAAATAATAAATTTGAGGACTGGCATGAACCCTATACAAGTGCTTGTTAAGGCGGTAGAGAATGCAGCACCAAACGAGGATACTACGAGAATAATGTATGGTGGTGTAGTATACCATGTTGCAGTAGACATATCACCTCAAAGGCGTCTGGATCTAGCATTAAGATTCATTTCAGAGGGTGTAAGGGAAGCAACATTCAATAGAATGATTTCGGTTGAAGAGGCTTTAGCTGAAGAGCTGATACTTGCTGCAAACAATGACCAGAACAGTTACGCGATAAAGAAGAAGAACGAGCAGGAACGTATTGCCCTTGCTTCAAGATAAAAATTTAAAAACCTTAAACCTTATATAATAAGGTTGAAGTTCAAAATTGGTGCAAGGTGTAGAAAATGTCCACTAAACCTCATCTAAACCTAGTAGTAACAGGACATGTTGACCATGGAAAATCAACTACAATGGGCCACTTCCTAGTGGAAATAGGTGCAATCGACCCACGGGTTATAGAAGAATATGCAAAAGAATCTGAAAAATTCGGTGCAGGTGACACATTCAAGTACGCCTGGGTTCTTGACAGGCTAAAGGATGAACGTGAACGTGGTGTAACAATCGACCTAGCGTTCCAAAAGTTCGAGACAAAAAAATACTATTACACGCTGATAGATGCTCCAGGCCACAGAGACTTCGTTAAAAACATGATTACAGGTGCAAGCCAAGCTGATGTAGCATTAATAGTCCTTTCAGCAAAGCCTGGTGAAACAGAAGTGGGTCTTGGCTTCGGAGGACAGACAAGAGAGCACGCTTTCCTACTGAGAACACTTGGTGTAACTCAGGTTATTCCGCTAATAAACAAGATGGATGATCCAACAGTAAAATATTCTGAAGAAAGGTACAAGGCTGTGAAAGCTGAATTTGAGAAGCTTCTAAAGATGGTTGGATATGATGTAACAAAGCTTCCATTTATACCAGTATCAGGTTGGGTTGGAGACAATCTTACAACAAGGTCTCCGAACATGCCATGGTATAAGGGTCCAACATTGCTTGAAGCACTAGACATGGTTTCAGAGCCTCCAAAGCCTATAGATAAGCCGTTCCGTCTCCCAGTGCAGGACGTTTACTCAATAACTGGTGTGGGAACTGTGCCTGTTGGAAGGGTTGAAACCGGTATGGTGAAGGTCGGCGACAAGGTTATCATAGCGCCAGTAAACCTTACAGCAGAAGTAAAATCTATTGAAATGCATCATACTCCAATAGAGAAGGCTATACCTGGAGACAACATTGGAATCAACCTTAGAGGTGTATCAAAACAGGATATAAAGAGAGGTTATGTGATCGGTCCAGTTGATAATCCTCCGACTGTGGCAAAAGAATTTATTGCACAAATTATAATAATATATCATCCATCAGCGATATCAGCAGGATACACGCCAGTACTTCATGCGCATACAGCCCAGGTTGCGACAACATTTAAGGAGCTTATTGCAAGGATAGATCCAAGAAGCGGCCAAATTGTTGAAGAAAAGCCAAAGTCTCTAAAGACTGGTGACAGCGCCCTAGTAAGGCTAGCTCCATTAAGACCACTATGTATCGAACCATATAATGTTATTCCACAGCTTGGAAGATTCGCAATACGTGATATGGGTACGACAATTGCAGCTGGAATAGTGAAGGAGGTAACAGTAAAAGGCTAAAAGGTAGGGCACTAAGCCCTAACATGGTGCAACAAAATTGACAAAGAAGGCCAAAATAATATTAACGAGCACGAACGTAAAACTGCTGGAGGACGTATGTAACCAGATAAAGGCAATTACTGAAAAGACTGGAGTAAAAATGAGGGGTCCAGTACCATTACCTACAAAGAAGAGGAAGGTTGTTACAAGGAAATCGCCGTGCGGTGAAGGAACACACACTTTCGACAAGTGGGAACTAAGAATTCACAGAAGATATGTTGAAATAGACCAGGATGAAAGAACATTAAGGCAGTTTATGAGACTAAAGATGCCTGAAGAGGTACAGTTAAGGGTTTCCTTAACATAATCCCCAAAAATTTTTTATTCAACAAAAAATTTTTTTAGATATTATTAAAAATATATTAGGTTATGGGAAGGCTTACAGCTGCTAAAATATATGTTTCAGGCTTAGTTCAAGGTGTATTCTTTAGAGCCTATACAAGAAATAGGGCTAGAGCCCTAGGTCTTAGGGGTTGGGTTAGAAACTTAGCTGATGGAAGAGTAGAAATATTTGCTGAAGGTGAAGAAGAAGCTTTAAAAAAGCTTATTGAATGGTGCAAAGTCGGCCCACCACATGCTATAGTTGAAGATGTTAAAGTGGAATGGTGTGAGTATAGTGGAAATTATGGCTCCTTTGATATAATATACTAACTTTAGAACAATTTTTTGAGAAATATTTATTAACCCAAATATCATTATCTTAATTTATGTCAACAAAATATGTTTGGATTACAAGAGACTTTTTAAGGTGCAGTGGCTGCCGAATGTGCGAAATCGCATGCTCTCTTTCACATGAGGGCAGGATTTGGCCTGACGCTTCTAGGATTAGAGTTTTCATGCTCGCTCCAGGTATAGAGTTTCCACACCTCTGCGCACAATGCCATGACCACCCATGTGTTGAAGCATGTCCAACAAAGCCTAAAGCTTTATCTGTAGACGAAAAGACTGGTGCAATAATAGTTGACAGGGAAAAGTGTATTTCATGCGGTAACTGTATACGCGCTTGCCCAGGACATGTACCATTTCTGCACCCTAAGGACAATAAGGCGACAATATGTGACCTATGTAATGGAGACCCACAATGTGTTAAAGTATGTAGGGAGGCTGGATTCGATTGCCTAAATGTTGTAAAATACGATAAGGGGCAGGGTGAAGCACTAAACTATAGGGTGTATGCGAGAGATCCGAAGGCTATTGCTGAAGGTTTAACTGAACTAGTTTTTGGTGAAAAGATGGAGGTGTGAAATGGATGAGAGGTTATGCTGGAAAGTTTGCTGAAATAAACTTGACGGAAGAAAAAGTTAAGGAGGTCAGATTTGATGAAGCGACTTTGAGAAGCTATATTGGTGGAAGAGGTCTTGCTGCAAAAATACTCTGGGACAGGCTTGGAGAAAAGTGGGATCAAATTGACCCACTGGGTCCAGAAAACATCCTACTACTCCTAAGCGGCCCAATGACAGGCTTCTATCCAGGAGGAAGACTATGTATTTCTGGAAAGTCTCCACAAAGTAATGGTATAACAGGAAGCACTGTAGCCGGAGAATTCGCTGTAGAACTAAAATGTGCAGGATGGGATGGGCTCATAATAACTGGTAAAGCAAAGAAACCATCATACATACTGGTAAAGGATTCTACAATAGAAATAAGGGATGCAACACATGTTTGGGGAAAAGACGGTAAACAAACACTACTAACACTATCAAAAGAAGTAAGAGAAGAATTCAACAAAAAATATAGGGAAAGAATATGGCGTGAACCAGCAATGGTCTACATCGGCCCAGCGGGAGAAAACAAGTGCCGTGTTGCAGGCGTTCAAGCAAAGTGGGCTCATGGAGCAGGATACGGTGGATATGGTGCGGTAATGGGTTCAAAGAACCTCAAAGCAGTTTTAGCAGAAGGTACGGGTCCACTGCCAGAAGTATACGATCAAGCTAAAATGCTTGAGCTTCTTGATCAGGTTAGAAAGGCATCTATAGCAAATGACGTTTGGAGGAGATGGGGTACAGGATATCTAGGCTACTATGTTGGTAACGTTCAAAGTTCTGAGCCCGTCAAAAACTGGCAGGAGGAATGGCATGACGAAAAATCCTTTGCAGTAGACCAGTTCGAGAGCAGAGTATGGGTTAAAAGGTACTGGGCTGACTTCGGCTGTCCAACAGCATGCGAAAAACTTTCTGTAGTAAGGTGCGGGGAATTCAAGGGTGCAATAACAGACAACCCAGACTATGAAACACAAGCATACATGGGCACAAACCTTGCAGTATTCACACCAGAAGCAAACGTTTACCTAAACTCACTAATAGAGGACCTGGGATTCTGTGGCATACAGGTTGGAAACATACTAGGTTTTACGGCAGAACTCTATCAAAGGGGAATAATCACGAAAGAGGAACTTGGTGTAGAGCTTAAGTGGGGTGACGCTAAAGCTTTTGCTAAAGTTGCTGAAATGATCGCATACAGGAAAGGTTTAGGCGACATACTTGCTGAAGGCACATATCGTGCGGCAATAAAGCTTGGAAAAATGAAGGGCAAGGACCTGCTACAATATGCTGTCCAAGCAAAAGGCATAGGTATTGGCGCACACGGTATAAGAAGCGGACTAGACTATCCACAACTACATTCCTACACATGCGGAGCCCAAGGCGGAGACCACACTTCCGTAGCCTACCTGCCTATAACACATCCAAGCAGCGAGCACACAACAATGCTAATGGATTCAGGCGTATACTGTATGTTTAACAGCTTCTCTGTAACACCACAGTTCCAGATAGACTTCCTGAATGCTGTAACAGGATTCAACATATCATTTGATGAATGGTATAATGAGATTGCTATGAGAATAATAGCTATACAGAGGGCAGCACTATTAATAGGCGGTCCAGATGCAAAATGGTTTGGAACAGACATCAACCCACCACGCTTCTATGAACCACTGCCAACGGGACCATGCAAAGGCAAAGCACCGAAACCGGAGGACGTAGAAAAAATGAATAAAGAATACTATAAGACTGTAGGCTGGGACGAAAAAGGTGTACCAAAAAGCGAAACACTAAAGAAACTTGGCCTCTCAAATGTTGATATTATATTAAAGAAGAAACTGGGTCTCTAAATCTTCACAATCCCTTCTTACTATTTTTTTCTAAAAAGCATATACAGTAAAAATATTGCCAAAACAACTAATATAGTGAAAATTTCAGCAAGCCCTGAAATTGTTTTAAAAACTAATCCAGCTAGAAGGCATAAGAATATTAAGGCTATTGCTAAAGTAACCCTTCTAACTCTAACTGAAAACAACAATATTATTAGAGCAAATAAGATGAAAAATGTTGTAGCAAGACCCAAACCAGACTGTCCCCTATGTTCACAAACTTCTCCTTATCATATTCAAGTCTTCTTCTCCAATTCTCCATCCAACCGCTCCAAGGTTCTCTATCATATGCTCCCTCTTCTCAGCCTTCGGAATAGGTATTGCCTTCATTGAAATCAGATAGTTTAAAGCTATCTGATTAACTGTCTTACCATACCTTTTAGCCATTTCATCTAAAATTGTTCCCTTAACACTCTTTCCCCTCTCAAGTGGAGTATAAGCTATTATTCTAACATTATTCTGTTCTGCAAAGGGTAATAGTTCATTCTCAACCCTCCTGTCCCAAACACTATACTTAACTTCGTTTGCTACAATATCATGTTTTCTTGTAGCCTCTATAGCCTCTTTAAGCTGTTGAACAGAAAAGTTGCTTACACCAATATATCTAACCTTACCCTCTTCAACGAGCCTCTCTAGTGCTGAAACAGTTTCTTCTATTGGAACATTCGGGTTAGGCCAGTGTATAAGGTATAGGTCAATGTGTTTTAGCTCCAATCTTCTCAAACTGTTTTCAGCAGCCTTGAGAACATCATCATAGTGTAAATGTGTTGGCCAGACTTTTGAGATTATAAAAAATTCTTCTCTTTTAAATTTCTTTAAAGCTTTTCCCACCAGCTCCTCAGTGTGTCCTCCCCCATAATATTCTGCTGTGTCTATAAGCCTGTAGCCAAGCTCGAAGGCTGTTGTCAAAACCTTAACATAATATTCGTCTCTAGAATAGTCTGGACTACTGTCTCCACCGATAAGCCATGTACCATATCCTAGTACATCAACTTCCTCATATTTTCCAATTCTAAATTTTTCCATACAACATTACTTTGCCATATTTTCTTATAAAATTTTGGCTTTATATTTAAAGCAATTGGATGTGCTTACGTGACGTCCTCTCCACGGCTTAAGCTTCCAGCTTTTCCTTTCTTTTAGGCTTCATCCCTTCACAAGCCCGTTTTGCTGGAAGCATGGCATTATGCCATGATGTTTCAGTGTTCGCCTTGGGCTTTACATCTTCAGTCGCATCTGCTGGTTTAGGGGTGTCACAGCCCCCATCCCATGCATCCCGTTAACGCATAAACTGTGTATGGTATCTTGCTATGCCACCTTTTTCGGGCTCGGAACATCCGATTTAAGGCTGAACCTTCTTTGAAAGCTTCATATTCAAATCTTTTGCCCATTCATTCCAGAGCTTCAGCTCTAGGTTTTCTGGGCGCCCACTTTTATAAATTGATTTATTTAAGACCATAGTATAACTGTATGGAGGATATGCCACAGGAACAGGAAGTATATTATCCAAGTCAGGAGGTTTTAGAAAAGGCTTACTTAAAAGACTATAGTAAACTATATGAACGTTCTCTTGAAGACTCTGAAGGTTTCTGGTCTCAGGCTGCAAGAGAACTTGATTGGTTTAAGCCTTGGGACCATGTTCTAGAATGGAAGTATCCTTATGCCAGATGGTTTGTTAATGGAAAATGTAATATTGCACATAATGCTCTTGACAGGCATGCTTCTTCTTGGAGGAGGAATAAGGTTGCCGTCTACTGGGAAGGTGAACCTGGTGATAAACAGATTTTAACCTACGGGCAGCTTTATAGGGAAGTTAACAAACTTTCTAATGCTCTTAAAAAGCTTGGTGTACGTAAGGGTGATTTTGTAACAATATACATGCCAATATTGCCTGAGCTTGTAATCTCAATGTTAGCCTGTGCAAAGATTGGTGCAGTACACAATGTAGTATATTACGGCTATGGTGGCAGGGTTTTAAGAGAGCGGCTTATAGAGACATCATCGAAGATTCTAATCGTCTCTAATGCAGCATACTATGCTGGCACACTTACTCCAGTCTCTGGAATAGTACCATACGCTCTACAGTGCCCTTCTCTAAAATATGTTCTCATAAAAAGGAGAGTGAATCTTCCAATAATTCCTGAACCTAAAGCTCCATCCAAAGAATCTCCTAAGTTCATTTACTGGGAAGATGTAGTTGAAAGTGCACCTGATGTTTCAGAATGTGAGGTAATGGACTCAAGTGATCCCCTGTTCATAATATATACTTCTGGCACAGCAGGAAAGCCTAAGGGCATTATACATTCTCATGGCGGGTACATGGTTGGCGCCTACACTACCACAAAACTTGTTTTGGACGTAAAAGATGAAGACGTGTACTGGTGCACTGCCTCACCTGGATGGATTACAGGCCACACCTACGTTGTGTACGGTCCCCTTTTATGTGGTGCCACAATATTTGTTTATGAAGGCGACCTCAAGTACCCGTTTCCAACGAGATGGGCTAAGCTTATAGACGAGTACAGGATTTCAATATTTTATACAATTCCATCAAATGTACGAAGTTTTATGCCAGCAGAAAAGGAGCTTGAAAACTATTCTCTAGAATCACTGAGACTGTTAGCTACAGTTGGAGAACCTATTGACCCATTAACATGGAAATGGTTTTACGAAAGGGTTGGCCATAAAAAGTGTCCCGTTTTAGACACATGGTGGCAGACTGAAACGGGTATAATACTGATTTCAGGCTTTCCCTCTTTGCCGCTTAAACCTGGTTCGGCGGGGAAACCATTTCCGACAATAAGGGCTGCCGTAATATCTCCAACTGGGGAAATTTTAAAGGAAAATGAAAGGGGTATGCTGGCCATACATGGTCCATGGCCTGGAATGATGGATACTGTCTATCAGGATCCTAGAAAATATATTGACTATTGGGATCTTGTTGAAGGATGGTATGTTACAGGAGATATTGCGTCTGTGGACGGTGATGGCTATTTTTGGATTAAGGGTCGCTCTGATGATGTCATAAAAGTTTCCGGCTATAGAATAGGCACTGCTGAAATTGAAAGAGCAGTATTATCTCATCCGGCTGTCCTTGATGCCGCTGCTATAGGTAAGCCTTCACCTTCAGGCAGTGATGTTATCAAAGTTTTCGTAGTTTTAAGGGAAGGATGGGTTCTAGACGATATCCTGGTTGAAGAGATTAAGAGAAGGGTTGTAGAAGATGTTGGCTTAATAGCTGTACCATCGGAAATTGAAGCTTTAACATCGCTTCCTAAAACTAGAAGTGGTAAAATATTGAGGAGGTTTCTGAGAGATCGTGAACTCGGTAAAGCATCATATGGGCTAGAAGAACAAGTATAGTTCATTTTATTTCCAAAAATATTTTAACCTTACAAAATCAGGGTAAAAGATAGCATATAAAATAATATATACAGTTTGTAGTAAGAGCTGTTGGGGAAGCTGCTTGACAAAAAATGTTATTGTTAAGGCTCTCTCTGAGGGTAGAAAGAGTCTGCTAGAACATGAGGCATACGAACTTTTATCATCATATAATATACCTGTATGCAAACATAAGCTGGTATCATCATTAGATGATGCTCTTAAGGCTGCTGAAGAAATAGGGTATCCAATTGTATTGAAGATAGTTTCTCCTGACATAATTCACAAGAGTGATGTTGGAGGTGTAAAGGTTAACATATCAAATGATAAGCAGCTGAAGGAAGAGTATGGGCTCCTTTTAAATGATGTTAAAAGTAATGTTCCGAATGCTAGAATTGTGGGTGTTCTTGTTATGCAGATGGCTCCAAAATCGGTTGAAGTAGTTGTTGGAATGTTACGTGATCCAACCTTCGGTCCCACTGTAATGTTTGGGCTTGGAGGTGTTTTCGTTGAATTGATGAAGGATGTTGTCTTCAGATTGGCTCCATTAACCAAAGAAGAGGCATTAGAGATGATAAAAAAGATTAAAGGTTATCCTCTCCTTGCAGGCTTCAGAGGCTCAAAGCCTCTTGACATAAACTCTTTAGCTGAGCTAATATCTACAGTCTCAAAAATTGGTGTTGAAGTTCAAGAAATTGACCAGATGGACTTGAATCCGATAATAGTTTACGAAAAAGGATTCCTGATTGTTGATGCAAGAATTATTCTTAGGTCATGATTGGAAGGTTAGGTCGAATCTGCTTATTCCATAGGACTGAGACTTTAGCCTGAATCCAAGCTTTTTAGCGACATGTATCATTACAGCGTTGTCGCTTAAAACGTAAATATAGAATTCTCTAATATTATTTTCTCTACCAATGTTTATTAAATGCTGGAGCATTGCTGTACCAAGTCCCTTAAGCTGCCACCTGTCTTGAACAACTATCGCGACCTCAGCCCTAATCTTGTCCTCAACATAATATCTTGCGTCTCCAATAATCTTTAACTCTGAAGCCTGTAAAGGGGAGGCTACTAGAGCGAATTCTTCATCAAAGTTTATTGAAGTCATCTTCTGAACTTCTTCTATAGTAAAGGGTCTTCTAAGCTTAAAGAACCTGTTATAAACTGTTTCAGGCGAGAGGGTTGTAAACATTTTCAGTAAATCTTCTGCATCCTCTACTCTAACAGGTCTTATTAGGGCCTTTGAACCATCCTTTAACATTACAATTTTCTCGTACTCTTCTAAACTTTTTTTCATAGACTCGATTACACAGCTTCAACTAGCCCATGTTCTTTTAAAAACTTTCCATAGTATGCGAGTGCATACATTGCCCTAGCAGCCCTTTCTGGCGCATTAAATGCTGGAACCCTAAACTTTTCGAACCTAGCCCTAATTTCTTGAGCCATTTCTGTTGCACCAATGTCTACAGCAATAACTGGCTTACGTTTTTCATAGGCTGGAGCAGCTATCTTGCCCACTACATCATCCATTACAAAGGGTGTATGATGTAATGTTATAACTATTATCCCATTCACCTTAGGATCTTCTAATAGGATCTTAAGCGCCTCATGAAATGCATCGCTTGTCACTTGCGCTGATAGGTCAACTGGGTTCGCGTAAGACATTATTGGAGGAAATGTTCCACGCCTTATACCTTCCTCGAAAGCCTTTTTTGTCGATTCTGAAAGTTCAACAAGTTCGAGGCCTGATGCCTCACATGCGTCAGCCGCCAATATGCCGGGTCCACCCGCATTAGTTAACACTGCAACACCTGTACCAAGTGCTGGCGGCTGATATGTGAAAGCTCTTCCCATATCAAAAAGCTCTTCTAACGTGTTTGCCCTAATCACCCCACATTCCTCGAACGCTGCCTCATATATTTGATCAAGGCCTGCAAGTGATCCTGTATGTGATGCTGCCCCCCTTGCACCAGCCTTAGACCTTCCAACCTTCAACGCTACAATAGGTTTCTTCATGCTAGTCTTTTTAGCTGCCTCAAGAAACTTTCTTCCATCAGCCACAGACTCAATATATAATAGTATAACTTTTGTCATCCTATCCTCCATAAAATATTCTAGCAACTCTGACTCGTCTACATCAACCCTATTTCCTAGGCTCACAAAGCATCTTAGACCCATGTTTATTCCAGCCATATAGTCAAGTGCCGCTGCACCTAAGGCACCACTTTGACTTATAAGTACAATTGACCCCGGCAGAGGTCTTGGTGTCGCAAGAACCTCTCTTCCAGTTGAAAGCTGCTTAAATTCAGGTAAAAATAGTGTGTCAACTCCAGTAAATGGGTCAAATACTCCGAGACAGTTTGGACCTATAACTCTTATATTATATCTTCTAGCCACTTCCGCAACCTCATCCTGCAGTTGAACGTTTCCAACTTCCTTAAAGCCTGAAGAAATTATTATACAAGATTTTACTCCAACTTCACCTGCCTCCTTTAAAACCTCTGGTACAGCCGGTGCAGGTATTGCTATCACGACAAGGTCGATAGCATCCTTTATTTCACTTAAACTCTTATAGCATTTTTCTCCAAAAATGTTCTCATATTTTGGGTTTACTGGGAAAACCTTTGCCTTTAAAACACCCTTCTGCATGTTCATTATTAATGTATGTGCTATAACTCCACCCACTTTATTTGTTTGAGGTGATGCTCCGACTACGGCTATAGATGATGGTTCAAAAAAGTATTTTAGAGACATTTACCTTCAACTAAGTCTGTCACAATACTATTTAAAAACTTAAGCAGATTAGATATTGAATGGAAGTTAATCTTTGGTTCTACAGGATAATGGTTCTCAGTTTTTCCCACGCATTATCTTTAAAGACACTTTTGCTGTCGAATAAGATTATTCCATTAGAGCCTCCACTTATAGCCTCCTTTACCGCATTATCCCAAAAGTATTCTTTTAAGGGCCTATTTTTGTTGTATCCTATAACGGAGACTATTAAAGTTCCTGTTTCTTTAAAAATTTTGTAAACCTTCCTGGTACAAATATTGATATCCTTTAAATCTTCTATATCCACAAAGTTTAGGAGTAGGTAATCGAACAGTCTTCCTCTAACACTATACTCTATATATGGTTCGCTTCCACTTACTTCTTTACACATTTTTGGGGTGAAGTTTGCTAAAGGTATGTATCCGAATCTTTCTCTCAAAGATTTTCTCAAATATTCTATTACCTCAATTATTCTAGTGTTAACCCATTCTATGTAATATTTATGATATCTTTTACCTTGGAGTACATCATTTGGCCAAGATATGGCTGATATTGCATATTTCTTCTCCAAAAATTTTAGGAAACTCGTGTACGCTTTCTCTGAAAAATCCTCTAATCTTCCATCTGTTCCTGTGAACATGTTCTCTAAAACTACACCATCTGCTTCACAGTCATCCAGTATTTCTGAAACTATTTTAAAAATTATTTCATCCACTTCCTCGTTTGCGGGTGAAAGAAGGCACTCCACTTGCCCACCTCGAAATTCTTTTAAAACCTCATTATCCTTGTCTCTTGCAAGATATTTTATGAAGTTTTCTACATTTCTCATTTGAACTTTAAATGGGTTAACGTGAACCCACGAATTTAAGCCATAAGAGTGTCCCCGTTTGATTAAATGCTTTAGGGGACTCTTTCCAAGAATACTATACATGCTCTTATCAGTTGACCATATTTTGCTCTCGAAAAGTGCGTAACCATTTTCATTTAGGGCATAATATACTGTCGTCTTTAAACCGTTTTCTAGAACTTTCTTTAATATTTCATCAACTGAAAGGATTTCCTCTTTTTTAGCATAATCTTCTAAGTTAACATATATGCCGTAAACATATTTTTGCTCAAACAATTTGAACCTTCACCATTTCCTCCATTTTAAAAGCATGTTTATAAAAAGTGCTTAAGCTTATATAATTTTAACTTTCAACCTTCAACTCATATGGGCTTGTCAATTGATGTTAGAAAATTTTCTAACTCTATAGTATTCTCATCATTGTATGCTATATTTTCTTTTATACCTGTAGGCACAGGCTTGGTTGGCGGACAAGGCTCATTTTCCCTGTCCCTAGCTATTCCTCCAGTAGCAGGATATCTTCTCGGCCCCATATATGGTCCCTTTTCTATGCTTATTGGTGCACTGGCTTACCTCTTCTTTAATCCAACTTCTTTTTTCGGTTTTCTTACTCCAATTGTGCCGATGGCTGGTGCGTTAGCGTCAGGCTTAAATCGTAGGCGGTTATCCTATATCGTCTTCCTTTACCTTCTACTATTTTCAGCTTTTCTCATATACTACTATAGTGAAGTCTGGTGGTTCATAATACCTCATACGATTGCTTCTATTTCATCTCTTTTATACTATATTGTTAGAGGAAAGTTTAGGATTCTTTTGAACACGTTCTCATCTACATTTTTTCAGCATGCTACTGGAACAATGTTAGCCATTTTTCTTTTGAACATTAACGCTAGTTTTCTTGTAATAAGCTTTCCCCTTATGCTCTATGAGCGTACGGTTTCGACATTAGTTTCCTTCCTTATTCTAATTGCGTTGGAAAAGTATTTTGGTCAAAAATTTTTTCTTGAACAAAAAACGTTATATACATAGTATAGCATATAGTGTGTGAGAATCTTTGAGTGAGGATGAAATTAAGAAGGTTGCTGAAACAAAGCTTTGGATTGAAGAGAGGATAAAGTCTCTTGAAAGGGAGATTGAAGCATTACGTGAAACTCTGGCAGTTATAGACAGTTTCCTTCTACAGAAGGGGTTTCGGCCTGCTGAAGAAATCAAGCAAGTTGCTGAAGTGAAGGAGGAGGCTAAGGAGGTTGTGGGTGAGGAGGTTACGCCTTTAAAGGCTAAGGATGGCAGGATTATTGCTACAGCATACATTTCGTCAAAGAATGTTATCGTTGTTCCAGCATCATCTATAAAGTTGAAGAGTTCCACTCCACCTTTCACATCATATTTGATGGGTAAAAAGCTTCCACAGATGGTTGAAGTTGATAGGGCTCAGGTTAAGAGTGGCATGCTAAAGGATGATGAGGTTCTAAAATTTTCTGTTGAAGAAGATTCTGAGGGTGTTATAAAAAAGATTACTATAGAAAATTATAGGACTAAAAGTAGGCTTAAGGAAATATTGAATCTTATAACCTGGACTTTTGAAAAGATGCTTGAAAAGTCTTAGCAAAAGAGTTAATTACCACATTAATATCTAATATTGTGGCAAGGGGATAGTGTCCTTGCCAAATAAGTTTTATAAAAAATTGGTTGAGGCAACAAACGTCTTCACATTCAAGGATTTTATAATATTGCCTAGAAGGTCTGAGGTTGAACCTTCAGAAATAGATTTGAGCTCATATTTTACAAAGAACATTCCTGTATCCCTGCCCTTTGTTTCTAGTCCAATGGACACGGTTACTGGCAGTGACATGGCTATAGCCATCGCCCGCCTCGGAGGCATCGGAGTCATACACCGTAACATGACCGTAGAAGAGCAGGTTGAGGAGGTTAAGAGGGTTAAGAGGGCTGAATCCTTTATAATCAAAGACGTTTACACTATCGAGCCTGGCTCAACCGTTGGTGAAGCAATTTCTGTTATGAAAAAATATAATATTTCAGGTCTTCCGGTTGTTGAAGGAGGAAGGCTTGTTGGAATACTTACTAAAAGGGATGTTGCCTTCGCTGACCAAAATTGTGTTGTCAGAGATGTTATGACGAAAAAGGTTGTGACCGCTCCACCGAATGTGACTGTCGAGGAAGCGAAGAAGATAATGCATGACCATAGGATTGAAAAGCTTCCTGTTGTAGATGAAGGTGGTAGGCTTCTTGGGCTTATAACAATAAAAGACATCTATTCTAGAGAAAAGTATGTTCATGCTACAAGAGATTCTGAGGGAAGGTTGAGGGTTGCTGCTGCAATTTCCCCATTCGATTTAGAAAGAGCTAAGGCTTTAGACAGGTATGTTGATGCACTCGTATGTGATGTTGCACACTTTCACAATTCAAATGTCCTAAAATCTGCTAGAAAGCTTGTTAAGGAGGTTTCAGCCGAGTTTGTTATTGGAAATATAGGTACTGGTGAAGCATTAAAGGATTCAGTTGAAACTGTTGAAAGGTTTGAAGCTGTTAGGGTTGGAATAGGTTCAGGCTCCACATGTATAACATCACTGGTTACCAAAGCCGCTGCTCCAACACTTTTTGCTGTATCAGAGGTTGCTGACGCACTCGAAGAACTTAACTTAAGCATACCAATTATAGCTGATGGTGGTGTAAGAAGTCCTGGTGATGCGATGCTCGCTCTAGCCGCTGGCGCCTCAACTGTTATGATGGGCATGGTCTTCGCTGGCTGCAGTGAATCACCAGGGGAGCTTATCAAGATTGGAGGAAAGTACTATAAGCCTTTGCGTGGTATGGGCAGCCTTTCCGCGAGACAAAAGCGTTTTGTAGTTGACCGCTATGCTACAGTGGCTAAAGGTATTGCCGAGGGTGTTGAAGGATATGTTCCATATCGTGGTGACGCCCAAATTGTGATCGAAGAATTCTCACTAGGTTTGAAGGCTTCATTAGGCTATGCTGGTGCAAGAAATATTAGAGACCTCTGGAATAAGGCTAGGTTCGGTCTTGTAACGTTTTCTGGAATGGAGGAGCTTAAGCCTCACGACATCATCTTGCCAGGGGAGTAGGCTTAAACTCTCTCCCTAACTTTTTATAATAAACTTTTGAATGTACTCGTTAAATATGCCTTCCACCCTTCTAACCCACTGTGGAAACAGTGTATGGTCTGGATAATTCAGATACTCTTGTTTCACAATCTTCATATACTTTGCTGTTTCAGCCAAGTTTTTGAGCATTGTAGGCCTTGTTATACCCCTAATAATCTTTAGCGCCTTCTCTCTAACTGTAAAGTCTGCCCTACCATATCCTATGTCCGCGATATCATCATCTGTAACCAGCCCCTTACTCATTCCAAACTCTATCTCATCATTTGTCAGATTTTGTAAAAATATTCTGAATATGTCCAATGATGCAGCCTTCGCCCCATAGAGGCTAACATACCTTTTGTTCGCCTCCCAAAGCCTTTCATCTTCATTTTCAGGGTCAGCTAATGCTTCTGCTACAGCCTCCCCACATAATCTGCCTGAAAGCATTGATGGCCCTATCCCTCCACCGTGGATTGGGTTAGCTGTGCATGCTGCATCTCCAGCGAAAAGCACATTATATGCGACTAAAGTGTAAAGGTTCCTTCTTGTTGGAACAATCCCTCCCCCAGCATCTATGACCTCAGAATCCTTTAATATATCATTTTTCCTTAATATTTCATAAAGATTTTTTTTGGGGTTTATGCCTCTTCCACCTTGAACTCCGACGCCAAAGTTTACTGTCTTGGTGTCTTTTGGAAAATACCACCAGTATCCTCCTGGAGCCATGTTTTCGTCTAAAAATATTCTTGCAACATCAGGTTCTTCAACACCATTTACTCTTCTTATTTCCCTATATGTTACACAAACGTCCTTCTGGGCTATTTCTTTCTCTAGTCCGAAAGTTTCTGGAACCTGTCTTCTTAAAATTCCATAATATCCTGAGGCGTCAATAAAATATTTTCCTCTAACATAACATGTTATATTACCTTTTAGGTCAACTATCTTTAACTCTCTTGCTCTATTATCTTCGAACTTTAACGTTTCCGCTCTAGTGCTGTCTCGAAGTTCCACACCCCTATCCAGTGCTAAACTTAGTAGCCATTGGCCGAACGCGTGCCTGTTTAAGGCTAAACCTTCACCTTCAACTTTCACAGAATATTTTTTTGAAGGAGAATATACTCTTACAGCACTAAATATGCCATCGTAGGCTTCTTTTGGAGGAAATGGAATTAAAACTTCTCTTATATGATGTACTCCTAAAGCGTCTCCACAAACTTTCTTTCCAATCAACTCCCTAGGTTTTGAGTCGACTAAAAGAACTTTAGCTCCTCTTTCAGCTAAAGCTAAGGCTGCAAGTGATCCAGCTGTTCCAGCTCCAACAATCACAGCATCATATTCAAGGGAATCCATGCTTATGAGACTATAAGCTCCTTCTTAAAAAATTTTCTAGATATAAGAGAATTTTAAAAAATAAAATAAAGGGAAGGAAAGCTTCTATTCCATCGGAGGCATTTCTCCGCCTTCTCCACCCCTACCTCTCGATGGCGTTTCCTTCATCCTACTTGCGGCTATAATATCGTCTATTCTCAATATCATTGTTGCAGCTTCTGTTGCGGCTGCGAGTACCTGTTCCTTTACCGCTAATGGCTCGTACACTTCAAATTTTGTAGCATCCTCTATCTTTCCCTCTACTGCATTGACTCCAGCAGTCTTTTCTCCCTTACTATGTCTCGCCCTTAATTCTACTAGTGTGTCTATGGGATCCATTCCAGCGTTTTCAGCTAAAGCCAATGGTATTGATTCAACTGCTTCAGCAAACTTCTGTACTGCAAGCTGCTCTCTTCCAGAAAGTGTCTGAGCCCAATCAAATAGTCTTGAAGCTACTTCAGCTTCAGGGGCTCCAGCTCCTACAACAATATATGGCTTATGCATTACATCTCTAACAACACATAGTGCATCGTGCACGGACCTTTCACATTCGTCAACGATCCTCTGTGTCCCCCCTCTCAAGAATATTGTTACTGCCTTGGGGTTCTTGCATCCTTCAACGAAAACCCACTTGTCCTCCTCCACTCTTCTTTCTTCAACTAGTTCAGCGTATCCTAGATCGCTTGAACTTAATTCTTCTAGGCTTGTTACAACTCTTCCTCCTGTAGCCTTAGCAAGCTTTGTCATGTCACTTTCTTTCGCCCTTCTTACTGCAAGTATTCCTGCTTTTGCTAGATAGTGTTGTGCTATGTCATCTATACCCTTCTGGCATATTACAACATTAGCTCCTGTTGAAGCAATCTTCTCAACCATTTCCCTTAACATTCTGTTTTCTTCATCCAAGAACATTTTGATCTGTTCTGGATTGTTTATGTTTATCTTTGCATCAAACTCTGTCTTCTCAATCTCTAGTGGACAGTTTAGTAATGCAATCTTGGCATTGGTAACCCTCTTAGGCATGCCACTGTGAACAACCTCCTTATCAAGTACTATTCCCTGAATAAGTTTGCTGTCTGTTATGCTTCCACCAGGCTTCTTTTCAACCTTTACGTCGTCGATGTCAACCTTAAGCTTACCATTCTGTTCTTCTGCAACTAGAAGCAGTGCGTCAACAACCAGTGTCGCCAAATATTTTCCTTCAGATGAAACGAGCTTTGTGGCCATGCTTGTTTTAGCAATCTTATTTAACCATTCTCTATCCTTTGGATCAACCTTTATAGCTATAGACGATAGTATCTCTTTAGCCTTCTCAGCTGCCTTCTTGTAGCCGTCAACTATGACTGTCGGGTGAACATCCTTATCCAAAAGCTCTTCAGCCTTCTCTAGCAGCGCTGACGCCAACACTACTGCAGAGGTTGTTCCATCACCTACCTCGTTATCTGTTGCCTTAGAAATTTCTACCATGGCTTTAGCGGCTGGATGCTGTACATCTATCTCCTTCAATATTGTTGCACCATCGTTTGTAACTGTGACATCGCCGAGGCTGTCGACAAGCATCTTGTCCATGCCACGTGGTCCAAGTGAAGTCCTAACAATTTCTCCAACAAGTTTTGCTGCAAGAATATTGTTTCTCTGCGCCTCCTTACCTCTCGTCTGGGCTGTACCCTCTTTTAGTATTAGAACGGGTTGCCCAGTAGAGGTTACCGCAGGTATTGCTGTTGTAGACATAATTTTCTCACCAAAATCCAGAAACCCTATAAAACTCGTGTTTATAAATTTTGTTTAAATTTAGTCTTCCACCTTTCTAAGCCTAATATCCAGCACCACCTGATCTATTCTTGGCCCAACCTCTCTGACAACTCTTCCACTAACATCTTCGACTACAAATTTTTTTCCAAAATCAAGTTTGGGCAAAACTTCTTCAATAACCTCTTCAATAGGCTTACTTTTTACATGAAGGTAAACGTGTACTGTTCCACCATCTTCCTTCAAAGCTTTTAGGGCGAAGGGAAAATATTCTAGAGCCCTTTCAGGGTAGGGCATAAGTACTCTGTCAGCGCATCCGCTTAAATAATATTCTATTATCCTTCCCGCGTCCCCCAGAAATGCTGTAACCCTATCCTCAACCTTATTCAGGTAAGCGTTCTTTAGAATAAGCTGGTAAGCGTCAGGGTTCAAGTCAATCGCATAATGTCTTGTTGTCTTACGCTTTTTAGCAATTACTATAGAAAATGTTCCAACGCCAGCAAACATGTTAACGATTACCTCATTGTCTTTAACAAGGTTTGCTATACGTAATCTTTCACCAGACAATCTTGGAGAAAAGTATACTTTTGCAATGTCGACATAAAATCTGCATCCACTTTCCCTATATTCTGTAAAGGTCCTATCTTCTCCAGCCAAATGTTCGAGCTCCATAAGCCGATATTCTCCTGACACTGGAGAAACCTGTCTAAAAACACATCTGATACTTTTAACATTATCCAATAATGTTTTCGCAATCAAATATTTTTTAGATAAAAGTCTGTCTGGAATCTTTAATACTGCTATATCTCCTATAATATCAAAGCCTGAAATAACCTCATTCAATTCTTCTGGTGAAAGTTTATCCGCCAATATCTTCTTAATAAGTCTACTCAAATCATGTTACACTTTTGTGTTCCTCGAGCAAACCCTGTATTTATAAAGTTTTGTAAAAAATTTACTCTTTTTCCTCCAATCTTGTAAGATAATAGTATCTTCCCTCCTCCTTCTGCTGTCTATCAAGTTTGCTTCCAGGCTTGTTTATTCTAGGCCTCCCAGTAGATAAATCCCTTCTATATGTTATCTGAAGTGTTTTAAGGAAACTATTCATTCCATCTTCTTTGTTAGAAGGTTTTCCCGCAAAACCTGATACAGAAGGTGTGCCACTGAATATGATCATCCTATCGGAAATAATGTCTATCAACTGGACATCGTGGTCTACAACTATAGCCGTCTTACTCTTTAAACGAATATACCTTTGTATTATTTTCGCAAGTTCAACCCTGTCTTCGGCATCGATGAAGGCTGAAGGCTCGTCTAGGGCGTAAATGTCTGCATTTTGCAAAAGTGCTGCGGCCACAGCCACCTTTTGAAGCTCTCCACCACTTAATTTTGAAATTTCCTTTTCAAAAAGTTTGTCCACATGAAGTGGAACAATTATCTCATTAAATTCTGGTACTGCTGTAACATCTTTTCCACACACGTGGTCCAGAAGCTCTTTAACGTACTGGAATCCCTTTGGTGGAGAAAGATACTGTGGCTTATAGGAAATTTTAGACAATGATGAAATTTTACCACTGTCAGGCTTTTCCACACCCGCCAACATTTTCAGGAAGGTTGTCTTACCAAGCGCGTTCGCTCCAACAACACCGACCACTTCACCAAGCCTTAGGTTTCCTTGAGCAACCTTTAACCTGAAGCTTCCATAGCTTTTTTCCAGCTCACTATATTCAAGCAGTGGTACTGTATCAATCTTATCCTCTTTCGGCGCATAAACATCAAAGTTTATCTTTTTATCTCTAAATCTAACATTTTCTTCTGGAAGATATCCGTCCAAGAAAGCGTTTATTCCAGCTCTCGTTGACATTATACCGGAAACAACACCGTAAACTCCAGGTTCACCATATATTATGTGAACTTGGTCACACAGGTAGTCTAGGATGGTTAAATCGTGTTCGACAACAAAGACACATTTTCCAGTCTTTGCTACATCCATTATAACTTCTGCTACAGCAAGCCTCTGGTATACATCATTGTAGGATGATGGTTCATCAAAAAAGTATATGTCAGCATCCTTTGCAGCTGCCACGGCTATAGAAAGCCTCTGAAGCTCTCCTCCACTCAATTGGGAAACAGGCCTGCTTATAGCGTTCTCTAGATTAAGTTTTGAAATAAGCTCCTTCATTATATTACGTTGGTCCATCATGTGCAATAGTGTTAAACCATCACCTGACCATACATTCGCCAGATTGTATACTGCCTGAGGCTTAACACTTACCCTTAACTCGTCTGATGCAATTTTTTCAAAATGCTCCTTTAATGCTGTACCCTTAAAATATTCTATCACCTCATCCCATGACGGCTCAGGAATTCTTCCAAGATTAGGCTTAAGAAGCCCAGATAATATGTTTATTACCGTAGACTTTCCCACACCATTTCTTCCAAGAAGGCCTATAACCGTCCTCTCTTTGGGAGATGGAAGCCTGTAGAGGCGATAACTGTTTGGACCATACTGGTGTATCTTTTCTTCTGAAAGCTCTTCAGCCAAGTTTACTATTGATATTGCCTTAAAGGGGCATCTTTTAACACAAATACCGCATCCTGTGCAGAGTATTTCACTGATAACGGGGAAACCGTCTTCCCCCCTTTTAACTGTTTCCTTACGCATTCTATTTATTGGGCAAACGTTTACACAAATGTATGGACATTTTTTAGGATTACATAATTCTTTATCGATTACAGCTATCCTGTGAACCAATTAAATCCACTCCATTACTCTTCTATCAAATGTGCTGGTATTGGACAGTAGTCACATATTGTACCATTCTCGTAGACGTCAAACTCTTGCGCCGTATAAACTTTTTTCAACATCTCCCACACCTTCTCCTCTGAAACATTTGAGCCCAAATGTATTCGCTCATGGTCTATTATAAGGTTCCTAAACTTGCAACTATTACATTTTTTCCTAATAAAAACTATTCCCTCAACATACGTGTTAAAGATTATTAGCATTCCATATGCGCCTATTAGAATAAAGAATATTATGTATGAAAAGATCCAAAGATATTTTGTAAAAATTATGCTTAACCCTATCCATATTCCAACAAAAAGTGTTCCCAAAAATCCCATAACATTATCTCTTGTGAGGGAAAAGGCTAGGTTCCTTTTATCCAAGTAATGTATTAGCAGCTGTGGTAGTATAGCTAAAATCAGAGGTCCTATGACAACAACCCTATACTTTTCAGACTTTCCACTCAAACCAAACACTCTCACGTGAAAGCTGGCTCAACCTTCACACCATATTCTTTACCCAATTTTATAACCTTATAATATGCTTTCCTAAAATGCTTTTCTAAATCTCCCCTTTTAATTTCTTCGAAAACTTTTTCACCTAAAACTTTTTCCATTCTCTTAGAAAGTATAGGTTTAAGCCTTATCTTATCATACAATATGTGGCTTCTAGTTTTTTTGGCTAAATTAACGAGATCATGTATATTTTCATCGCTGTCGTTGAATCCGCATATGATTGGGCCATAAAATATCCAAGTTTTAACCCCCTTTTCAGAAAATGTTTCAAGAGCCTGGACCCTTTCTTCTGGAAGTGAAGAGTTTGGCTCAAATTTTTTTGTAAACTCTTTATCCAATGATGTTATTGTAAAGCCTACTTCCACATTATCTCCCCCTATTACGTCTATGTCTCTTAAAATTAACGAAGACTTTGTTTGAAATGAAATTCTAAACCTGTAGCTTAATAGTGTTTCTATTATCTTTCTAGCAAAACACATCCTTTTCTCATATGGCTGATAGGGGTCTGTAACAGTACTGTATCCAATAACTCCAGGCCTTATTGCCCTAACTTGCTTTAATAGCGCTTCAACAATATTCTCTTTTGCATAAACTATTGTCCCCCAACCATTCTGAAACTCTTTACTTCTCAATACATCTGGCACATAACAGTATATGCATCCATGTTCGCAGCCAAGGTATGGGTTTATAGTATAATCTAGTCCCGGTAGTGTACTTTTGGAAACAGCACTCTTACATTTTATCCTCCTATACTGTACTATACTATTCAACTGTTAAAAAAAATATTTTTTTGCCTTTAAAAGATTTTCTTTTACAACCAAGAATTTTGGCACCATTTATGATACTCTAAAATTTCAACCTTTCACAACATTTATTTCATAAAAAACATTTTTATATGCCATATTTTTTATTCTAATTTTTCGCTTTAGAACTCTGTTATCTTCCTCTGGAAAATGCACTCTTTTAATATATCACTTTTTAAAATCCATTTTTTAAGTGGCACTGTTAAAGTTTTTGATAGTCCGTCTAATGCCTCATACATGTCTTCGAAAGTCTGAGGTTTCTGGTTAAACATTCTTCTAACACATTCTCTTACAAACCATACTCCAAGCGGTAATGGAAACTGTGGATGTATTTCTCTCAAAACCAAGGCTGTAGCCTGTCTTCTTATCCTATCCAAAAACTCTACTGTAGCCAGCCTTGAAGCATAATAGCATCCTCCAATTCCTGGATAAGTTGTACGTCCCCTGTATCCTTCAGAATCTCCTCCAACATCCACCTGCAAAGAATTTTGGTTCCAGAACGTTCCAGGAAACCATGCTTCCATCCACTCGAAACTCCATTTTTGTGGAAAAAGTAGTGCTGCAAAAATATTGTCCATGTACCTGTAGCTGTAGAGCATATACTTGTCCACAGTATCATACTGTTTTATCTTCTCTATTAACTGGCCTGAAATTATACTGTCAACTGCAGTAATACTCCATCTTGTTGGAACAAGTTTCCTATTCCTTTTTAAACCAAACATGCCTACACTAAAGGCCCTCTGTATCCTACTAACTTCAACTCCGGAACTATAGAGTTCCCAAACCGCTTTATAGGAAAGTAGGTCAGTATCATAGTATAGTTTTTCAATCTTCCTATTAGAAGAGGGTAAACTGTAAAGTTTAAGCTTCTTCATTGGTGCTCCGGGACCAAATGGTTGAGAATTATCGTCTAAGAATATGTTTCCTGAAGGCGCCTTCTCAAACTCGACTTCAGCATCAACAGGTCTTTCGCTCATTGCAAGCTCATGTAATGATTCTATTAAGCGTCCACCCTTCCAAGCGTCCTCTATAGAAGCTAAACTTTTCCCTCTAAGAAGAGAATACCTGTACTCCACTATCTTTTCAACAGGTGTTCCAATCCATGCTTCAGGTAAATCCATTACCACCGTGTCTCCTGAAAATGGTGGAATCATTGGTCCAACAAAAACCTTAGGATACCCGTATCTTCCAACGAAAACAGATGGTGGTGATGACCCGTAAATGTTCTGTGATACGACTGGTTTAGAAATTTTTAGAAGAGCCATAGCCTTTAACGTTATAGGGCAAACTCTTTTACCACATAAGTTTCTTCCCCCCCTACAGTATATGCATATTGAAGAAAATTTTCCTCTAAAAGAAATTCCAGTATCCTCAAACATTCTCTTCACATTCTCTGGCAGCACCTTATCTTTTTCTCCCATAACCCTTACCGTATACTAGAACATTATATTATACTGGAATTAAGTTTAAAAGTTTAACTATTTTAGAATATTTGGTGTACGCGTGTAAGTATGTTGTCGCTTGAATGTCCTTGGAGAAGGTGGAAGCATGTTACAAAACTTGACCCAGATAAAAATAATACTCGAGAAATAGTTAAGGCAGTGCTTGAAAACGGTACTGACGCTATACTTGTGGGAGGTACACAGGGTATTACTTTAGATAAGGTTAGAAGGCTGAAAAGGATGCTTGAGGGTGCAAATATTCCTATTCTACTTGAGCCTTCAAAGTCCGATGCTGTAGACTTCTCTTTCGACTACTTTTTTGTGCCACTAATATTGAACACTAACGAGAAATGGTGGTCTGGCGGCGCCCATGTTGCCTGGATTAATAGTATGAAAAATGTTTTTGGAGACTTTAAAAACATTCCATGGGATAAGATTGTTATAGAAGCCTATATTATATTAAATCCAGATTGTGCTGTAGCAAGGTTAACAAAAAGTATTACTGACTTGTCGTTGGAACAGATTCTGTCGCATGCAGTTTACGCTGATAGAATCATGCATGCTCCAATCGTTTACATAGAATATAGTGGCCGTTTTGGTGACCCAAACGTTGTTAAGGCTGTTAAAGAAAATCTGTGCTACTCTCACCTATTCTATGGTGGGGGAATAGATGGTAGAGAAAAGGCTGAAATTATGAGCAAGTATGCTACCATTGTTGTGGGAAACATAGTCTATGATAGTATAGAAAAATATAAGCAGACGATAGTTCATTAGCTATACTTTTAAAGCCTTAGCCGCTCCTATTGCTGTCGCATACTCAGCATTTTTTGGTATAACCGCCTTTCCACCTAATACATTCAAGGTGTCCAAAAGCCTTTTCGAAAATATTTCCTGGGACGGTAGCTTTCCCACAAATATTATATTTTCCTCTAAACTCTTTTGTTTAGCGGCAAAGTATGCTATAGTTGCAATCACTTCAGCTATCATTGTAATCAGCCCTAAAGCAATGTCCTCAGATCTAGTCTCGTCCCCGACTTTACCAAAATTTGATGCTGTTGCTTCAGCTGGAATTCTCCCTATCGGTCCACCCACTATATCCCTAACCTGCAAGTTTACTCTAGAAAGGTCTCCTCCTAAAGCTTCCTTGAAAATGTTTGAAGGATAATCTTTTTTGAGAAGAAGTTTTCCCAATCCTGCTATTGTTCCTCCACCAACTCCTGTCCCACCTAAATGTTCTACACTATACTCTTTCCCATACTTTCTAGCGTATACTATGGCTGTTCCAGTTCCAACACTAACAACTATTGCCTCATTTTTTCCTGAAAGATAGAGTCCACCTAAGCCTATAGCCTCTATCTCATCAACAATCCTATAATCTATTTCAATCATATCCAACTTTAGTCTCCTTGTTATAGAGCCTGTGAGCGCAACCTTGCGCAGATCTCTTATCCTCATTCCTGTGTCAGCTAAAAGTCTTCCCAGACACCCTAATGCTGACGTTATCGAATCAGAAGCTTGAACTTCAGAGTATGCTATAATTTTTTCATTATCAACTAGAACCCCCTTTGTAACACTTCCACCAATATCTAAGCCGGCTATGAGCATCAAACTTTCCCCACTCTACCCTTTATCATCCTAACCAATGGTGGCACAAGAATATATAAGAATGGTATTTCTGAAATAAAGGTCCAGGCTGATATGGAGAATATTGCCTCAAAGGCTAATGGTGTAATTTGACTGTTAAATGGTAGTGGGAACGCTTGACTCCACAAAAATAATCCTAAACCAATTACTATTGAACCAACAGCCAACCCTATTGTTGCCGAAATCATGTACCTTTTTAGACTATATCTTCTGCAAACCTTTCCTATAATATAGAATGCGATAAAATTTGATGGCACACCAACCGTTAGACTTAAGAAAAGCATGCCATGTGCTAGAATGTCTGAAACAAGTATTCCAAGAGCCGCTGAACAGCCTCCAACCTTTTCACCAAACAGTACCGCAGCTACTGCAGGCACTACAACCGCTGGCCAAAATCTTACTCCATAAAAGTTTATTCCAAAAAAGGTAAAGTATCCTGTGACAGCATAAAGTGATCCAAAAACTATTATTAGAGACGTCTCAAAATATCTTTTTCCCACATTTTCTGGAACCATACTTTTCTCACTAAATTTTGATTTAAATTTTTAGACTGAATAAACTATCTTTGGCTGCACGCTTCTTAATATAGAAATTTTTTGTAAAACCTTTTCCCTTATCCTCCTAGTGTCTTCTAACTCTTTAACAACCTCTCCATCAACTATCACGTCCTCAAGTAGTGGAGTGAACTTTTCTGAAGGCGGCTTACTCTCTTTCAGCGTAACATAGTCTGTGAACGAATTCCAGTCTCTGTAAACGCTTTTCGCACCACCAATGTCCCCTCTTTTTGCAACAGGCTTCATTTTGCCATCGACTTCAATTGCGACAATCTTTGCACTAAAATCTACTGGTGGCGCTGCACTTACTGAAGCGCCTACTCCGAAGCCGTCAACTATATCACTAAGTTCCTGAATAAGCTTCTCATCTATGCTTCCACTAACAAATATTTTAACATTCTTTCCACCTCTAACATTCAGTTCCCATCTAACTTCCTCAATAATCTTCCTCCATTCCCCTCTTCTTGAACGTGGTGTATCCAGTCTTACTCCAGCAAGTTTTTCTCCTAACGTTTCTAAAGCCATTATCGCTTCAGCCTTTTCATCATAGAATGTGTCTATCAAGGCTATTCTTGGAACATCCTCAGATAATGTTGAATCGAAAGCCTTCCATGCCTCTTTCTGGTCCCCGAATACCTGTATCAGGGCATGTGGCATTGTACCGACTGGTTTTATGCCAATAAGTTTTGCTGCTAGAATGTTTGAAACGCCATCGAATCCCGCAATATATATTGCCCTTTCTGAGGCAGGCGCTAGGACTGGATGTATTCTTCTGGAACCGAAGCTGAAAAGTATCTTTTTTCCTGCAATAAGCCTGTATCTTGCAGCCTTTGAAGCTATACCAGTGTTTTCTGCGAGCAGTCCAAGTAGTGGGTTTTCGTATAGGCAAAAGTCGTCGTAATAGCATTCTATCTGCATTACAGGCTCATATACTACCGAATTCGGATTAACTTGAAATATTTCCCCCTCGCACATACTTTTAACTTTAAAGGGTAAGCCTTCAAGGAGCTTTATACAGTCGTGTACTCCTAAAAGTACACCCCAGTTTCCCTCGAAGGGCAGGTTTCTTGCATAAACTTCCATTATAACCTTCTTATGCAGTCCATATTTTTCTAGAACCTTTTTCGTGTAAGAGAAGTAGACGTCTGTTGTTTCAGCCTTCTTTATTTCCTCTTCCTTTGCAATCCAAAACATTCTATCCAAACAAGGACACCCGTTTCTCCTTTTACACAGTCATTTATCTACTAAATAAAAGGTTTTTTAAATGTTAAAACTTTTTCTGCTTAAAACTTGCTTTAATCCTATCAATTTTCTCTTTTCTTGACCTGACAAAAAGTTCTGCCAAAATGTTTCTTGCAATTCTAAGCTCATTTAAAGCCTCTCTTAGACTCCTCTTTTCAATATGTGTTAATGCGTTTCTAATATGTTCTTCTGCCACAAAAATATTATAGTCTGGATAATCTTGGTCAAATACGAGTTTCGAATCATCGAATTCATCCACTGACCTCATTTCAATTTTTAGAAGAAATATTGCTGCCTCACAGTTTCTGTAAGCTTCCCATGCAAGTTCATCGAATTCTATTACCGAATTTCTTGAAATCATATTCTTTTCCAGTTTCCCGATAGCCTCTAAGGAAGCATTTATGTGCTCCAGAATTTTCTGTTCACGTTGCATGCTCTGCACATTACATTAGCTATGTTTAAAATTTTTTATCATGCTCTTGTTAAGGCTGATGTCAAGATTATGGCCTTCGAACTATCATCAATACAGGATTTTGCGAGACTAGTATGCTCATTCGAGCATGTTCCACAGCCTGTATTCGCTTTCAGGAACAATGGATTTTGGACACTTTTCATCCAATATCAGGTTGACGTGAAAAGGGTTGACTACATGTTTGTGGTTTCAGAGAAGGTTGGAAACTATCTTGGATACAAGAATGTGTATGGTGTGGAATCCGTTGACTTTTTCACTACAGTGCATAATGCGTCATACATTTATGCTCCAATAATATTTCTGAAAAATCCTCCTAGAAACTGGTTTAGGAGTAAAACTTTTCCATTTAAAAAGAATTCTTTTGTAGAGCTTGCGGATGTAGGTAGCCTCGTAAGGGTTGCAACATATAAAATGTTTTATGAAGAATCCATTTTACCACTATTCTATGTTAACAGCCATGGTGTGAGTATGCTGTTTACAATATTGAGTTACGGGGAAGGTTTTCCAGCAAAAGTATATTATGTTATAACAGACACTATCAACAAAAATTTTATAAAATATTCTTCAGAAAAGAATCTGCTAGAATACACCAACAATGTTGATGAATCAGGTTTTGTGTATGCAAAGATTATAAAGGTGAAGCATTTACCTGAAAAGGGTAACATATGGCCTTTTCTGAAAGGATGAGAAACTCTAGTTTAGAGAAAAGGAGTAGAATCGTTTTAGGCTTAGACCTAAAACCAGATCTTCCTGAAAATCTCATGTCAAAGGCGTTGAAGATTCTAGACGAAGTATGTGATGAAGTATGCGGTATTAAAGTGAATCTTCACCTTATTATACCCTTGGGCTTTAATGAGTTAAAAGAAATTGTAGGCAAAGCGCATGCTCATAACCTTCAGGCTATAGCGGACTTGAAACTGAATGATATTTCAGCAACCAACGTTGTTGCAACAAAAATTTTGTGGGACATAGGATTTGATGCCGTAATATGTAATCCATTTGTCGGTTTCGAGGAAGGTTTAGGCCCATGCATTCAGGAAGCGCATTCCAAAGACAGGGGCATAATAACTTTAACGTATATGAGCCATAAGGGTGCTGTTGAAGGATATGGGCTTGATGTTCTAAAGGGCGGTGTTTCCGTTAAAATGTATGACCTGTTTATAGAAAGGGCTGTAGAATGGAATGTGGACGGCCTGATTGTTGGCGCCACAAACCCTTCTATCATAAAATATGTGAGGGCTAGGGTTAAAGATATTCCAATATTCTCTCCAGGCATTTTTGTTCAAGGTGGTGATCCTAGAGAGGCTGTACGAGCTGGCTCAGACTATCTTATTGTGGCTAGAGCAATTATAGAATCAAATAATGTTAGGGCCTCTGCAAGAGAAATTAAAAATATGACGTGGTAATATAAAATTTTTAATATTAAAACCATGTGTATGTCAAAATAGGATGCTGTTAAAAACAAATCTTTTATAGAAGAGTCTTCGTCACTTTTGATGATGTGGATTGGAGCATATTAAGTTCACAAGAAGCCTTTGCCCCGTGTGCTTTAAAGTGATTAAGGCAGAACTTTATGTTGAAGATAATGTCGTCTACATGAGGAAATCATGTGAAGAGCATGGAGAGTTCAGGGACATTTACATGTCCGACTACAGATGGTATAAGCGTGTTCAACAGTATGAGCGGGTTGGCGATGGTATAGAAAATCCTAGAACAAAAAGGTCAATAGGCTGCCCATTCGACTGCGGAATATGTAATGAACACAAGTCTCATACAATATTAGGTATAGTTGACGTGACAAACGCATGCAATCTTCGTTGCCCCATTTGTTTTGCAAACGCAGCAGCTGTAGGCTACCTATATCAGCCTTCACTGGATCAGGTTAAGCAGATGCTAGATAATCTTCGAAATAATAGGCCTGTGCCCACGTACGCTGTACAGTTGAGTGGTGGAGAACCAACTTTAAGAGACGATTTGCCTGAAATCGTCAGATACGCTAAAAAGATTGGAATACACCATGTTGAAGTTAACACCAACGGTGTTAGAATAGCAAGGGACATAGACTATTTGAAGGAACTTATTGACGCGGGTGTAAGCACCTTCTATCTATCATTTGATAGTCTAACAAGGGAAGCATATATTAAAATGAAGGGTGCTGACCTGCTTGATATTAAGCTTAAGGCTGTAGAAAATTTAAGGTTTCTAGGCCACGAAAGCCTTGTACTTGTTCCAACCGTGGTTAAGGGTATAAATGACGGGGAAGTAGGTGCCCTGATAGAATTTGGTGTAAGAAACAGTGATGTTGTTAGATGTGTAAACTTTCAGCCAGTTTCATTTGCAGGCAGAATCGACACCTCTAAGCTTCTAGAATATAGGATAACGACCTCCGATGTAATAAATAATGCTGAAAAGCAAACTAATGGAAAGATTAGGATGGAGGACTGGTATCCGATCCCATTTGTTGCACCAATTTCCGACTTCATAGCAGAACTTAAAGGCGCTCCTCAGCCCACCTTTACCTGTCACCAAAACTGTGGTGCTGCAACATTTCTTGTTGTCGACAGGGAAAAGAATGATTATGAGCCAATAACAAGGCATGCTAATGTTGAAAAGTTTGTTGAAGCCCTGTCAAGTGCAGCTGAAACCATGTCCTCGGGTAAGAAGACTTTGGGTAAGATTAAGGCTGCCTCAGCATTAAGACATTTGAGTCTAGGTACACTTTCATCTCTTGTAAGCGCCTTCCTCTCTAACGGCTCATATCATTCTCTAGGAAAGTTTATGAGAAAAATTGTTATGGTCGGTGACATGCATTTCATGGACCCATACAATTTTGACCTTGAAAGGGTTGAAAGATGCAGCATACACTATGCTGTCCCAGATGGTAGAATAATACCCTTCTGTAGCATGAACACAATCCATAGGCAGAAGATTGAGGAAGCATTTTCTGTTCCATTAAAACGTTAAAAAATTTTATTCTTTCCCCCTTTTTATCGATCCTAAGGCTATTCTTCCACCAACCATTAATGCTATTGCAATAGCTAATGGTATAAGGTATCTTGAAACTATGTCGTCAGACACTTTAACCTTTGCTGTCTGAGAAGGTGCTGTCACGCTTTCCCCTTTATAGGTGAAGGATAATTCTGAACTGGTTAAAGTGTATTCTCTTGCTGTATCACTAATTAGCTTTAAGGCTATAGTCTCCTTACTACTTTCACCCATTTTTGGTATCGATATCTCTATCGTATTATTTGAAATTTTTGCTGTAGATGGTGAAAGATTTTCTATAATCTTAATCTGTGGAGGTATAAGGATCTTAAAGTGTATGTTCTCAATTTCTAGTGGTGCAGTATTTTTTACAGTTATATTGAGTTCGAATGGTTTTCCTTCAACAGCTTCACCTAGCACATTGAATATTATTTCTGGAAGAGTGTACACGTTAACATAGACTGTTGTTGAATTAACATTATATTGTCTTCCTCCAAAAAAGTATCTTATATTAAGTTTAACGCTATTATTTAAGCCTAAACTTTTGCCATTAACTTTAAAGTACACTTTTTCCTCAAACCCTGGCCTTAGTATAGTCGTATTTGTTGGATTACCTAATATTGTAATATTTATTGAAGGATTGTAAAGTATTTTTGCCGAAACCCTGTAAACGTTCTTGTCTCCTAAATTTTTTATAGAATAGTATCCGTTCACATTATAGTTTTGGAAGATGTTGTTTTCATCCAAGTGCAATATTATCTTTAACCCTATTGGAGCACCATTTAATGTGCTTAGGCTAGAATATTTTTTTCCATCCAAAAAGTATTCTGCATAGGCTGGTCCGAGAACATAGTTTTTGCTCAAATCTTCTACCATAAAAAGGTACCTGTATGTTTTTGAACTGTTAGCCCCAATACTTTCTTCGAAAACGTAAAGTCCTTTTTCATCTTGTTTAAGGCTTCCATTAACATACTTTATTCCCTTGGGAATGTTCTCCCAAACCGTAGTATTTGACACACTTTTCGACCCAAAGTTTTTCAAATTTAATGTTATGTTAAGGTATATTTTGTCTCCTGAAATAATTTGTCCTATATTCCTTTTTAAGCTCAGTATGGCGATACCCATTTTATCATATGAGTTAGCTAAAACTATGTTGTTTGATACAGAAACTTTAGCCTCTTTTCCATTACTCCATTGGCACCTGAACACTTTCTCCTTAAACGGCTGGCTCATGTTGTCAAGACCCACTTCTATAACCTTTTGCACACTTTCTTGTGGTGGCAGGAACTCTATACTTTCTCCATACAATGTTATGTTGAATGCTGTCCAGCTTCCCCTATTCTTTATCTCAAGCGTCACCTTCTTTCCGACTCCAAAGCTTGTTTGGGAAGTGGATAATGTTGCAATAGTGTATATTGATGGCCCGTCTTGGTTCAAAAGCATGTACGCGTCGTTTGAGACTGCATTAAAAGCTAATCTTTCTCCACTGACGGCCCAAAAGTATGTTATATTCAATGGCTTAACATAAAAGCTTTCAGTATCTCTTGTTTGAACCTTTAGCCTGTAAACTATTGTACGATTTTCTCCTGGACCAAGTTTACTTACTTGGTCAGAATATTTGCCTGCTGTAAGTGTAAACTTTCCTCCTTTCATCCACCAGCTGTCTTCAAACTTTATGTCTTCAGCATCCGCTGTCCCAATGTTTCTCACCCTAACTTGTACTTCAAATTCTTCACCAAATTTTAAGGCTGTCTTCGAAAACTCTCTCTCTATAATTAAGCTTGGTGTGGCTTCAGCAAGTGTTATGTTTGGAAAGTGTAGGACACCGTTTCCTGGAACCGTTATAGTTAGCTCTGAAGTTTTTTTGCCAACATCATTTTTAACATATCCTGCATCACTTTTTTCTATAATCTGCCCATATGATATTATTTTGAAACTGCCTAAGTTTGTGTAGACTGAACTGTTTACCCTGCTTGAAAGGAAGATATCTAATCCTGTCCTCAGACTATTTCCGGAAAAAGCGTTTGTCTTAAGAATGTCTACTATTATACTCTGTGAAACTTTTCCATCAACCATTTTTCCTATAAAACCAATTTCTCTTATTGCAGAAAATGCAACATCTCTTTTATCTAATAATTTTGTGAATCCACCATATGCTGTTGGAATGGTCTTCCACAAAAAATTTTCTAGCACGTCAACGAAGGAAGAGGGTGAAATGAACATGAACATTTCTCCATTATTTCCATAGTATGTGAACGATAATCCTGTACGATTTTCTATTTCTTCAGCAAACGAGCTTGCCTCTTGAAATGTTTTCGAGTGAACATATAATATTGCAGCGCTTGGAATATTGTATTCACATAAAAGTATATTGTATCCTATGCTACTAAAGTACGCGTATTCTGTTGGAAAGCTGTCAAATTGGCTTACATAAAGTTTAAAGTAGTCTACTCCTGAAAACTTTTCCTCTAAAATCTTAGCCTCTATCAAGCCAACTCCTGTTCCAGTAAAATTGTATCTTACAAGAACATTTTTTCCAACAACATATAATGTTATATTCTCATAATATTCAGGCGACTGAATAGTATATGATATTGGTAATGTTGATAATATTATGAAAGAAATTATGGCTAAGGCTGAAGCTTTTCCCACCATACCATAACCTACATAAGACAATCTATATATACAATATCCAACACTATTTTTTAGAATTTTCTTCCGGGTCTCCTATTCCAGCCTCTGTCAGAGTGAATATTGCGTCTGCTTCAGCATGATATGGGCTATCAACTATCCTAGCTATCCTATTTTTTCCAGACTTTCTCAAATATATCCTGTACGTGCTCGCGTGGGCCATAACATGTCCTCCGGAAGCCTTTGTAGGGTCTCCGAAGAACACGTCTGGTGCTGCCTGAACTTGGTTTGTTATGACGACTGCAACCTTATATATTTCTGCAAGCCTTAAAAGTGTGTGAAGGTACCTGTTAAGCTTCTGCTGTCTTTCTGAAAGCATCGACCTTCCAACATATTCTGCTCTAAAGTGTGTCATCGCTGAATCAACTATCACAAGCTTACAGTCTTCCCTTTCAATATAGTTTGGAATTTCTCTTGTCAAAAGTTCCTGGTGGCTTGCATTATACACTTTTCCAACAAATATTCTTTTCAAAACCTGTTCTGGGTCTAGTCCCCTAAACTTTGCGATAGACTCGATTCTTTCTGGTCTGAAAGTGTTTTCTGTATCAATGTATACTGCACCAGCATTTAGTCCCTTCTTTTCCCTAGGCAACTGTACTGTGACGCAAAGTGTGTGACATATCTGTGTCTTTCCACTTCCAAATTCTCCATAAAATTCTGTTAAAGCTCCAACTTCTATGCCTCCACCGAGAAGGTTGTCGAGATTGTTTGAGCCTGTCGTTATCCTGTCTATCGAAAGTCTCCTCTTAAGCACTTCGCTTGCGACTGAAAAGGAGTTTTCCATTAGACCAAGCTCTGCAAGCTTCTTTCTTGACTTGTTTGAGATCTCGACTGCCTTATCGTAGCTTATACCCAATATTTCTACAAGGTCTTGGGGGCTGAATGTTAGAACCTGTCTTATATCATATATTCCGGCAGCATAAAATTTGTCTCTAGTAGTCGGCCCCACTCCCTCAATATTTTCTACATCAAGCTCATCTTCTACTTCTTCTTCCTTAACCAACTTGACCATATATGGGTATAATATAGGTTGCTTTTAACTTCTACTTTTTATGGGTTGAGACGTGTTATTGTTCTTGGGAATAGTGATGCTGCCCTTATATGCTTTAATCCAGCTATCCACCTGACTGTCCTCTCGACACCGAGTCCGAAGCCTGAATGAGGCGGCATCCCATACTTTCTCAATTCAAGATACCATTCGAAACTTTCTCTTGGAAGTTCCTGTTGCATAACCCGTTTTTCAAGTTCACTATAGTCGCTTAACCTTTGTCCACCTGTAGTTATCTCCCCATAGCCTTCTGGCGCTATCAGGTCCGATGATAGTGTAACTTTATCATTATCCGGCTTCGTCATATGATAGAAGCTTCTTGCTGAAAGAGGGAACTCTTTAATGAAGACTGGCTTATCAAATTCATTGGAAATGATCTTCTCCCCCTCTGTTGGAATATCTTCTCCCCATTCAAAAAATACTCCCTTCTTCATTATCAACTCTCTTGCCTCATCGTAGGTTATCCTATAGAATGGTGGCTCTGGAGGCTTAAACTTTCTTCCCAAAATATTAAGCTCCTGTGAACATTCTTGGGCAACCCTATTGGTTATCTCAACCACAAGCTCTTCCTCAAGCTTCATTATATCCTCATGTGTTGCGAAGGCAACTTCCGCCTCTATCATCCAAAATTCTGTAAGATGCTTGGAGGTCTTGGACTTTTCAGCTCTAAAGCATGGTTCAACCGTCCAAACTCTCTCTAAGGCAGCTATTGCAGCCTCTTCATACAATTGTGCACTTTGTGTTAAAAATGCCTTTTTACCGAAATAGTTTACCTCAAATAATGTTGCTCCTCCTTCACATGCTGATTGTACTATTGTCGGTGCACTTATAAGATAGAATCCGTTTTTGAAAAAATAGTCTGCGGCGGCCTCTATAACCTTAGACCTTATCTTTATAACAGAAGACGCCTTCTTCCCCCTTATCGAAAGGTGCCTTATGTCATAGAGGAAGGATGGTGCTTTAACCGCACTTTTGACTATAGGCCACGGGTCAGCCTTAGCTATTATATCAAAATCTTTTCCAACAATTTCAAGCCCTCCTGGAGCCCTCTTATCCATCTTTGTTCTCCCTGAAACCTTTACAGCCGACTCAACTGTAACCTCTTTTACCTTTTCGAAAACTTCGGCTGAAACTTGGTCCTTTTTGAAGGTGGCTTGAATGTACCCTGAACCGTCCCTTAATGTCAGAAATATTACTCCTCCAACCCTACTTTTGTTTTGAACCCATCCTAGTATAGTTGTATCTAGCTCCCTCTTTTCTGAAAAGAGTTCTCTTATTGTATGTGTTCTTCCGCCAACTTTAAATCTTGTGCTCAATTCGCAATCTATCCAAAGTATATTGATTTAAAAATTTTGTCTTGCCCTTAAAGTTTTCCCCTAAAATCTTCTTCAAAATATTCGTTTTCTTTTCTCTGACCGCTGCCTCTAAGCTCCTTCTCTTTTTCTCTTAACTCGTTTCTTCTAATTTTACCACTTATTGTTTTAGGAAGTTCTGGAACAAACTCGATTATTCTTGGACGTTTGTATGGTGCAATGTTATCTTTAATAAACTTGAATATTTTAAATGCTGTCTCATTGTCTGCAGCATATTCCCTTTTTAAAACTATGTACGCTTTTGGTATAAAGCCTCTTATTTTATCTGGACTCGCTACAACCGCTGCCTCAACAACAGTAGGATGTTTTAGAAGCTCACTTTCTAACTCGAATGGGCTTATCCTATAGTCTGAACTTTTGAACACATCATCAACTCTACCAATAAACCAGAAGTATCCATTCTTATCCTTAAACGCCATGTCACCAGTTAGATACCATTGGCCGACAAAAACTTCAAAATTTTTCTCAAAAGGGTCTAGGTAGCCTTCCATTAAACCCACTGGCCTGGTCGGCTTCACCTTCACCGCAATCATTCCCTCTTTCTCATCACCCAATTCCCTTCTATCGTTATCCAATATTCCTATTCTAAATCCAGGCGCCTCTTTTCCCATTGATCCTAGTTTAACTTTCATTCCAGGAAATGTTCCAATTTGTAATGTTGTCTCTGTTTGCCCATATCCTTCTCTTACAGTTATTCCAGTTGCTTTTTGCACTCTCTCTATAATTTCCTGGTTTAAGGGTTCTCCTGCGCTGACTGTCTCCTTTAATGAAAAATTGTATCTGCTTAAATCTTCTAATAGGAATAGTCTCCAGACTGTTGGAGGTGCACATAGGCTGTTCACCTCATACTCTTCTACTTTATCAAGCACCTTTTTTGGATCAAATTTTCCCCTGTAATTGTAAACGAATGTTGTTGCTCCAGCATTCCATGGGGCAAAGATGGTGCTCCATGCATGTTTAGCCCATCCTGGCGCACTTATGTTATAGTGTAAATATCCTCTTTTTAAGCCAATCCAGTACATTGTAGTCAAGTGTCCAACAGGATAGCTTGCATGAGTGTGTAAAACAAGTTTTGGTTTTGCTGTTGTTCCTGAAGTAAAATATATTAGTAGTTCATCTGATGCAGAAAATTTTTCAGAACTCTTGAACACTCCACTGCAGTCTTCTATTTCGTAAAAGCTTTTCCATGACCCAACTTTTTCTCCGACAACAATCTTGCACTTTAAAAATTTTAGTAAGTCTCCAACTGCATCAACCTTCTCTATAACCTCATTTTCTGTTATAATGCATTTTATTTTTCCCCTTAAAATTCTATCCTCAATATCTTTGGCTGTCAGGAGAATTGATGCAGGTATTATTGTGCATCCTGCTTTCATTGCACCCAAAAAGGTTTCAAAAAGTTCTATTCGATTACTTAATAGTAAAAGTATTCTTTCCCCCCTTAATAAACCGTTTTCTTTCAAAAAATTTGCAACCTTGTTGGATCTAACCTTTAATTCTTGGAAGCTAACACTTTTCTCTACTCCATAATCATCTACATATAGTATTGCGGGATTAGATTCTTCGTCAGCTATTTTGTCAAAATAGTCTGTTGCCCAATTAAATTCCACTATATTAGGCCATAAAAATTCCTTTTTAGCTTCCTCATAGTCTTCAGCATTCAATAGTAGGTTTCTTGCCTCAATAAAATTTTCATATGGTTTCAAACTTTTTCGAAGGCTATAATGTTAAACTAGTATTTATTTGTTTTTATTCTTTCAAACGCTTTCTAACAATTTCCCCATTACCTTTCTCTTCCCAAATCAGGCACTGGAACTTGTAAATTTTCACATCCTTTCTAAGCCAGGAATCTGGTGTTGTGCCTGCCTTAAGACATAGGTTTTCAAGAAATTCTCTTGCATCCCATCCATATTCTACTGCAACCTGTGGAAGTAGTAGCCCTGAACCCCATCTCCATCTAAGCATCAGCCCGTCCTCTCCAACCTTTATCTTTTCAGGATACTGAAGTGGTGAATCAACTTTTATAAGCTCAAGTGGTGTTAAAACACTTACCTCTATCAATATTTTGTCAAGTTCACTTTTTTTTAGAGGCTCGAATCTTGGATCCTCTGTTGCTGCAGCAATTGCAGCCTCTATAACAGCCTCATATAGTGGCAAGATTGCCTCTGGAAAGCCTATGCATCCCCTCAACTCCCTCTCTTCTCCAACCACACTATTTATTGTCACAAAGACTCCTGCCTTTTCAGAAAATCTGTTCTTTATATCCTCTGGAGGAACATATTTTCTTCCATTAACTATATACTCTTCTATCGCCTTTCTAGCTAACTTAACTAAAATTTTTCCATCATCATCGCTTAGGTTCATTCTTTCTCCCTTCCCTTAATTCATTTAACATCCTCTTAAGTGTTTTTTCAAACTCCCTTATCTTTCTCCAGTGGGAGCCATGCCAGTAAACTTTCCCACATCCTGTACACTTATAGAATATTCTTTTCCTCTTCAAAACATTCTCAGGCACGTCTTTAACATCCTCCTTTTTAACTATAGCAAGTGGGCTATTACAGTTTGGGCATCGAGATTTTTTAGGGTCTATCTTTGGCAAAATTTTTATTGTCTCAAATATTTTAATCATTCTTGGAAGGTCACTATCTAATGGAACCCATATCACTTGAAGTTTCTCGGACTTAGCTCTTTCAATTAACGCTTCATCCGAAGTTATTATTGTCCTACCCTCAATTTTCGCTATCTCAATTATTTTGCTGTCATCAAATTTCACATCATATAATGTGTCAAATCCATATAACCTCATCTTTCTTGCAAGTTTCCCATGCATGGAGTCGACAATAAATTTATGTTCTGACAACCTTACCCCTTTTCTCGTCAACTATTCCTACGCCTCTCTCGTAAACTGTTTTTCCTCTGATGATAGTTTTTGCTACAGCAGCCTCAACCTTGTATCCTTCAAATGGTGTGAATTTTGCCTTCGAATAAAATTTTGATGAATCGATTCGATATTCTGGCACAAATTTTATCAATGTTAGGTTCGCTACATTACCTTCTCTTATGGTGCCGTAGCCTTTGAGGTTAAATATTTTGGCTGGATTAGATGTTAGGCTTTCAATCAGTTTAGAGAAGGGTATGAAACCCTTTTTAGCTAGAGTGAATAGGATTGGCACCGCCGTCTCAAGCCCTGGAAATCCTGCAGGAGGCTTGTCTGAAAGCTTTTCTTCTAGTGTATGAGGTGCATGGTCTGTTCCAACAACGTCTACAGCCCCATCCCAAAACATTTTTCTCAAAAATATAACATTACTCTTTTCCCTTATAGGTGGTTCAACCACACATATTTTATCACATTCTAATAAAATGCTTTCATCTAATGTAAGGTGTGCTGGTGTAACTTCTACAAAATAGTTAAAGCTTTGCCTCTTCTCATCAACTATCATTTGCAGTCCCTTTGCTGTAGTTACATGGCAGAACCTGATCTTGGTAAAATGTTTTCTAGAAAGTCTGAGAATCTTTTCTATCATGCTTGCTTCCGCATCTACAGTATGTGCTTTCGCATGCTCTATTGCAGTATACTTTTCTCCCAAAAATCCTATTTTTGAAGGATCTTCTGCATGAATTGAAAGTGTTTTCCCAGTCCTTTCTACAGCCTTCAAAAGCGCCTCTATATTTTCGTCTTCAAAAAAAATTTTGTTTTCAAAACTTTTGTGAGTGAAAATCTTGTACCCTACACATCCTGTTTCCGAAAGCTTGCTCACACAATCTAGGTCAAGTGGCATGGAATAGAATCCGACATCACATAATATCCTTTTTTCAGCCGAGCTGATACGCTCCCTTAACCTTTCTGGACTTGTTATCGGCGGCTCAGTATTCGGCATATCTAATACTAAAGTAAATCCTCCCGCTACCGCCGCTGATGTTCCGCTCACAAAATCTTCTTTGTAGGAGATCTTTGAATCCCTTAAATGTGTGTGCGCGTCTATCAGTCCAGGCAATATGAGTGCGCCTTCTGCATCCATTATTTTATCAACTTGCATGTGTTGGCCTTTTCTCACAATACCTACTATCTTATCATCTTCTATGATTATATCCTTCTCTAGTATGTTTCCATCTTTCCATATCCTTCCATTAACTATTCTTGTACTCAACCTCGGTTACCTGGAAAGTTGATTAAATAATTCTCTTCTCCTTATCACTCCAAGTAGGATATCATCTTCTGCTACAGGGTATATTACGAGGTTTGTGTTGGAGAACAGTTTTGCTGCATATTGTACTGGATCATTTGGCTTTAACGGTTCGTTAATGAAAGTTAGTATATCGTTTACAACATAATTGTGTAAAGCATTTCTCATGTTTACTATATTGTCGTCGGAAAGGTAATTGAATAGGAAGTATGCGATTTCCTTTTCGCCAACAACCCCTAAAAGTCTGTTCCCTTGTACTACAACAAATTCTCTTGCATCAACATTTTTGAGTATCTCGTTTGATAACGTTGCCAAGCTTGTTCCAACTGAAATTTTGTAACCTACTTTTATAATATAGTCTCTAACATAGCCTTTTAACTCATTTGCTACTAAGTTTATTAAATAATTTTTAGTAATTATTCCAAGTAGCTTTCTTTTTTTGTCTAAAACGGGTACACCGCTTACATTTTTCTCAGCCATCAACTTTATCACGTCATCGATTGTATTATCCTCTAATACATGGAAGAAATTTTCACTCATAAAGGATGCTATACTTAATGACTTTGGAGAAATGTTACTGAACTTTTTTGATGCCAGTTTTGTAAAAATGTCTCTTAATGTTACTATGCCGACAAGATTCTCGTTATCTTTAACTATAACCCTATCCAATCTCGTCCGTTTTAGTTCATGAAACATCATAGGTATCTTGTCTGACTTTGAAACCAGACCAACATTTTGTAATGGAACCGATTTCAGTTTATCCCATCTTTGAGGCAATTTCTAAAACCTCCTTTTTAGAAAATATTCCACTAACACTTCCTTCCACGTTAAGGACTGGAAGCGCACCTATATCCTTTTTCACCATAATAGATGCAGCAAGCCTGACATTATCGTTTTCGTGCACTATAACAAGGGGTGTTGTCATAATATCTTCTGCAGTTGCTATGGCAACATAGCTTATCCTCTCATGAGTCGCCTCCCCCCCTCTTGAGAGAGAACGTTTTGAACTTACTGCTCTAGTTGTAGCAAATTTTACGAATGTTAGATTTGATGGTGTAATAATGCCAACAGGCTTTTTTCTAGCATCTAACACTATCACCCTATGTGTTGGCGTCCTAAATAGTAGTTCTGCAACATGAGCTATACTATGAAATGGTGATACAGTGGCGACTTCTTTGCACATGTAATCTTTTACGAGCAAATTTTCTAGTGGAAGTTGGGCAACATACTTTGTTATATCATGTGTTGTTATTATTCCAATCAACCTTTTCCCACTTGTTACTGGCAATCCTCCAATTTCCTTGTCAAGCATAATCTTTGCAGCCTCACTAATGCTTGTTGTACGTTGAACCGTTAGAATTTCTTTTCTCATAAAATGGGATACGAGAAGCTGGTCTATTGGCCTAGATTTTATTGAAGGCTTAGATGATATAATAGCCTTCGCTATATCTTCTCTTGTTAAAATTCCAACAACCTTATCATCTTCTACTACAACAAGTCTTCCAATCTTTTTTGAAAGCATCAAATTTTTTGCACGGGCCAAAGTGTCAGAGGGTTTAACAACAAAAACTTCACTTGTCATAAAATCTTCTACGGTAGGCAAAAATTTTTCACTAACATAACATTTACCAAATCTTATTAAAAACTGTTTTGGTTTAAGCTTCTCAACTAATCGCTTCTGCACTCTTCACAAACGTATTTTCCATCAACTTCAATTAGTAGGTCAGACCATCTTGAGCATGTGTCACAGTATCCTGCAAAATAAACTGCCTCTTTCTCAGACTGTAATAGTGAAGACTGTATGTTAAGTTTTTCAGAAAATATCTCAACTATCTCTGGTGTAACTGATATAATATCCCATATGGAGAGGATTCCCTCAATTCTACCCCTATAAGTTACCCCAACACGCTTAACCCTATTCTTTCTCATGTACTTTGCAGCGTCAACTATTGTTGTCTCTACGTCGACGGTCAAGATTGGTTTGCTCATAATATCTTTTGCCTTGACTTCGTCAGGGTTTAAACCCTTTGAGACAACCCTGTCTATTATGTCACCATCTGTAACCATGCCGACAGGCTTCCCATCCTCAACTATCACAATACTTCCAACCTCGTTCTCTGTCATCTTCTTCGCTATCATTCTAATAGTTTCATCAGGCTTTCCAGTAATAACTGGACTATTCATTACCTCCCTTACTGTCAAATTTGCAGGATTTGTACTCTTCGTTTCCACAGACATTCTATCGTAATCTGGTTAAAAGATGGAAGTAAAAAAATATTTCTAAAGTCAAATATATCGTTTGATCTTGCATCCTCCAGGAGGCAATGCCTGTATAAACTCTTCTAAAGATATTTCCTTAACATTTTCACCAACTTTTTCAAAAAAGTATCTTACCACCTTTTTTGCAATGGAATTCTTGTCCTCATTACCTGGTACAATCACCAAATATTTTTCACAATACTTTTTTATCGCGTCAACTGGACCGCATACTACTGAATAATGTTCTTTTATCCTAATTATTCCTACCGCTAATTCTATTGGCAGGTTTCTAATATAGTTTCTCCTTCCAGTGATCATGAAGGCTCCCTTCCCCATATATTGGCCGGAGGGTGCCTGTTTTGAAATCTGATCTCTGTAAACCCAATACGCTTCTCCAGCTGAAGCTCCCATCTTCCAGAAATTGCTGAAAGCCACAGCCGCAGTAGCTGTCTCCCTTAAACTATTTTCTCCAGCCATTTTACCCTTTTTTAGGATAAAAAATGGTGCTCCAACAATGTCGGCATGAAAGACGATATCCTCTTCCTCA
Source organism: Nitrososphaeria archaeon (assembly GCA_049969935.1). Lineage (GTDB taxonomy): Archaea > Thermoproteota > Nitrososphaeria > JACIWG01 > JACIWG01 > JACIWG01. The sequence continues at coordinate 36,023 of JBMFNX010000004.1, read as the reverse complement.
AGATATTTTTTTATTATAGCCTCGTTTGATGATGCATCTCTTCCTCCAACTGCAAGAAATCCTTCTGTAGTATAAAACCATCTATATTTTTCAAACCATTCCTTTTCATAAACCTTCTTATACTCTTTCTCAAACACTCTTTTCTTCTCTCTAATCTTCCTCTCCAATATTTCCATTTCATTCTGTAACCCTCTTATTGATTCCTCAATCTTTCTTGAATCTTCTAAAAGAGTTTTTGCCCGACTATAAATTTCTGAGCATGTTTTAAGTGGATTGTTTCTATCAAATATAAAAATGTATTCTTTGTAGACAAGCTTTTCTGAATCATCTTCTGACGTAATTTTTGCTGGAGAAAGTCTTTTCTTAAAATCTTCATAGTCTTGATATATTAGCTGAATGTTCTCTCTTATTTTTTTAGCGAGCTCAGACAAAAATTCGCTGTCCTTTATCATTTCATCTTTTTTTCTGCTAAGGTCTCCTATTGACCGCTCTATTCTCTCTTTTTCTCTCATAATCGGATACATTTTTCCAGTTTCTTTTTCTTCCAAAATTAGTTTAGTGAAAATTTTTTCCACTGCCTCATTTAAACTCTTGGCCTCCTCACATTTTAATCCCTCAAAATTATATGGAAATATTGAAAAGTCTACAACTTCACTATCTTCTAAATAGATTGTAGGTTTAACGTTTTCTTCCATAAAAAATTCTCTAATCTTATTCAAAATTTTCGAAAGCTTTTCTTCATCCAATTCCCTACCCAATGTTCCATCTTTTACTCCAATAAGCTTTGGCAGTATGTCAACATATTTTTTGGGTAAGGCTAAATTTTTTCCAACCCACTTTCTAAAATCATCCTCATATTTCAGTATTGGTTTAAGATGATATGCTTCTATTTTAAGTGGATCCATTCCCCTTTCAGGTGGTGTTGTATACTCTTTTCCTGGAGCTATAATTCTATGTCTTGTCTGATAATATTCTAATGCTGTTAAAATAACATTTTTTTCGTCAACAAGAACTATGTTTCCTCTGCCAAAAAATTCTGCAATAAGCTGTCTCGCTATACTTCCAACAAATTCTATGCCTATTATTCGTTCTGTACCAAATTGTTCTATTCTAGAAATTTTTCCCCTAGAAAGAAATTTCCTAAACTGTCTTAACAGTTGGTCTGCACCCTCTTCCTCTAACTTTGTTTCAGTTACCCAAATTGCTCTCCCACTATCTATAACTAACCTTTTTTCTGGATTTGTTGGATGATGTAATCTTATTACAAGAGCCCTGTTCACTATAGCCCAGTAAACATTATTAACGTAATATTCTCTAAGATTGGTGTTCAACCATCGTGTCTGGTGAAATAGTTCTATGTTGTTCATTGTCTGGTCCCGCATGGGGGTCAACCTACTATGGTAACGGATAAAAATAAGCTCTTTTGGCTAAGAGTTGTTTTTGCAATATTTGCTGGACTATTTTCTGGAGTAATGAACTTTAGTAATGAATCCTCATTTTTTGGTGTACTAACAATCATATTATTCTATCTCCTCTCCTATTTTATAGGCAAATACTATATCTTTTCAGATAAAGGTGACAATGGTTCCCTTTTTACAACCGGCATCGGCACGTACATAATGCTTTCACTCTTTGTCTGGATCTTCTACTACACTCTTCACGTAAGCGGTTTCCTGTAACCTCTTTTCTACACGTTCAAAGAAAGTGAATAGGACTGTGAAATAGTCTAAGTCTGTTTCCTGCAACCATTTTCCCTCAATCAGTTTCGAAAAGTTTTCTCTCAAACGTTTTATCTTATCAATCTCTTTCTCTAAAGAAGAGTTCTTTTGCAGGTATTTTATTGCATTTACTGCTAATGTTGCTCCCACAGAATTTTTTGCAATATCCTTTGCCTCCTCCCACCTATCACTTTCAATGAAATCTATTATCTTATCCAAATTTTCTATCAACAGCATCACTTACGCCATAGTCTGTTAAACTTAACCTAATCTCCTTCACATTCTCTCCTATTATAACTTTAGCCCTTACAGAATCGCTATCTTCATAAAAAAGTATTCTTGTTCCAACAGCCTCTCCTATTATTGAATTAAATTGTGGTTCGACAGCGTCTGTTTTAAAATCTCTTATTAAATTGTTTAACAGCAATACTATCATATTATATTTGATTGAAAAATAATTTGCTCTTAAAACAAAGCTTTCAAGCATGCGAAGGTTATAAAATGTGATGTCCTTTCTTTTTGTAGTAGACTTAAAGAAGTCTCCAATTCCATCAATAACAAATAGTATTCTCAAATCTGACTTAATATTTTTTTCTAACAGTTCGAATACTTCGAACTGCTGAAAAACTGTGTAAGGCTTAAAGACGAAAATTTTTTCAAGAAAAAAGTTTTCCTCTATCCCCCTATAATGTGCTAGTTCACATAGTCCCTCAGGCCTGAACATCTTGTTTGAATCATTGTACAATATTGCCGTTTTCTCGAACAATTGTAGAAAATTTAGTATTATATTGTATGCAAACAGTGTCCTTATATACCTTTTCTCACTACAAACTTCTGTTATATTAGCTGAGCTTATTCCTCCCCCAAGTATTTTGTCAAGTTCTTTTATCGAAGTTTTAACAGTCACTGGCTCAAGTTTTATCTCCCTAAACCTGTAGACTGCTGGAAAAAGTTCTTCAATTTTAATAAAAATTTCTTGCCTTTCACTTTCGCTAAAATACTTTTCTATTACATCATTTGGAGCAAACAAAAGTTGTATGCATGTCCTAATATTCTCCTTTTTTAAGGCTTCAATCTTTTCATCTGATATTATACCCAAATCCTTCAATTCCATACCATAATCGTAAAACATTACAGTTCCTTCACCAGTTTACTGGATATAAGCTTTAGTATAGTGCACGATTATATTCTTTTGTGTGCTTCTATTCCAAGTATGTCCATTAATGTTTTCAATGCTCTTGTAAAGGAATATACGAGCAGTATCCTCTGCTCCCTTTTAGATTCATCTTTCTCATGCAATACTTGATGTTTTTCATAAAATGTGTTAAAATATAAGCAAAGTTTGTGAGCGTATTCTGCAATCTTATTCGGCTGCAATTTTATAGCCGCCTCCTCCACCTTCTCCCTAATCTTTGACAGTTCAATCAAAAGGACATACTCTTCATCCTCATTAAGCTTATCAAAGACTTTCACTTTTTCTGGAATCCTACCATACTTTTCTATAATATTATATGCTCTAGCATACGTGTACTGTAGATATGGTCCTGTGTCACCCTCCAATTTTAGGGCTTCCTTCAAGTCAAAAACAAGTATCTTTCCAAGATCCTGTCTTATCAAACTGTATCTTATTGCAGAAACCGCTATAGAATGAGCTACCTCATTCAACCATTTCTCGTCAGCGTCAGGATTTCTTTTCTTTGTCTCCTCGTAAGAGAGTTTGAAAAGCTTTTCTAGGACTGTGTCAGCGTTAATGTACATTCCACTTCTACCTGACATGTGAACGAACTCTTTATCGCTAACCTCAACACCTATTTCCTTAGCCGTATCCTTGCTTAAGGATACAACCTCGTAACCTAAATGAATGTACCTTTTATTTGACTCTCTGCCAACAAACTTTTTCAATATTTCTGAAATTATGTTCTGTAGCCAAGCTTGTCTAATGTCGATAACGTTTATAGCTACCTCAGCGTTATTGAATATTGGATGTTCTTTTTCACCTTCAGAAAGTGTTGTCCTCCACAAAATTTTACCATTTTTTTGAACAATAAATTTCTCGTACTTGAAGAAGTCTTCAACGAGTCCAAGTTTCCATGCAGCATAAAGTATGTCCTTTGCAATGTATGTGGCTGTCCCATCGCTTCTTATAATAACCTTCTCCTGTCCACTTTCGTCCCTATACACCCAGCATCCTACATTCTTTCCTTCACTACAATATGAAATTAATTTTTTTTCCTTTAACTGTTCGAAAATGTTTTTCCAAGTATTAGAGAACATGATATGGGATTCAAAGTTTAGGCAATCATAGTATGCTCCAATTTCTGAGCATGTCTTTAGCTGTTCAATTAGAACCTTTTCTATAATATCTTTTGCAAACTTGTATATTTCTGAACTAGGGTTCTCCATTTCCTTTAAAACGATTCTTCTATAGTTTTCTGTCTGAGGATTTTGTGCGTAAATTTGGTTAACTTTAACGTAAACATGGTCTCCACAGTATTGGTCAAATTTTATACTGTCTTCCCCTGGTCTATCGGGGAAGCCGAGGAACTTGAATCCCACAATTATGTCGGCAACCTGTGCTCCAGAATCGTCAATATAATTTAAAACTATAACTTCATGATTAGTATATTTTAGTAGACGGTGAACAATGTCGCCTATAACAACATTTCTCAGATGCCCTATATGTAGAGCCTTGTTTGGGTTAACACTCGTATGCTCAACTATAACCCTAATACCTTTACCTACATCAACATATCCAGGCCTTTCTTGTAGTAGATGATTTATTGTTTCCCCAAAATACTTTATTCTATCCACACTAAAGTTTAGGTAACCTGGTCCAGCTACTGAAACCTGTTTAACAGTTTTCCTCTCAAACTCCATAATTTTTGAAGAAATTTTTAATGCTACCTCAATAGGGTCTCTTTTAACTTTCCTCCCTACCTCGAACGCGACATTAGATGAAAGTTCACCATACTCAAGTGATGGAGGCTCTTGAACAAGAAATTCAACTAAAGGATACCCTAGCTCTTTTAACGCCTTCTCTATTAGCGATTTCACTTCTTCTTTAAGAATCTTAAACGGCATATCTTTCCCTTTTATATGCCTACTAGCTTTAAAAAGCTAACTCCTACATTTTAAACTTCCTTTTCTCCACCACGGTCAGAACGCCTACTTTAGATACCACTCTAAAATCGTCTCCATCGATCCTGTGAAGAAACTTTTTTAAGAGAAGCCTTAAATCGTCTCTATCAATGTTTTCAAACACTATTGTATCACCGTCAACCTTTCCCTCAATATTTTTCTTCTCTTTAACGAATGCATTAAATTCCTCAACCTTATCCTTTATCTTCTCAAATTTGACGGTCACCATTTTTATCATCATCGTAGCCTACTCCTCTATCATTTTTAATTTTTAAACCTTATATCCAATTCAGTAACATGTATGCTTAATGCGTTCAAGAAGGTTGGCTATAATCATATCCATACTATTGCTTTCTATAATCACACTCCCTCTATTATATAATCAATATCATGTTAAACCAGCTAATGAAATTAATGTTGTTTTTCTATCACATTATCTTGCTCCAGACGCTATCGCCTTCAAGAATCTGATTGAAAGATGGAATCCTAGTTTCCAAAAAATGGGCTTCTATGTTAATGTAATAGATTTTGATAAAGAATCTATTCTTCCAACTATTTTATCATCAAAAAATTCTTCAATAGACATGATTGTTGTCACAAACTTTAATTTTAAAGAAATCTTACCATATCTTCTACCATTAAATCTTAGTTTAACTGAACAATTTTATGAAAAAGCCGTACGCACCTTCTATAGCAATGGAAGCCTTTACGCTCTACCATTCCACACCTCATTCCCAATCCTTGTATATAACAAAAACTATATTATTGAACCACCGAAATCTTTTAACCAACTAATTCTAATTGCAAAAAATTTTTCAAAAGCATGTAATCCAAATTCTCCAACCGAATACGGTCTCGCCATCTACTCTCTTGAAGGAAGACATTCTTCTCTAGTATTTCAATCACTTTATGAAAACCTTGGCGGCCAGACTCTTGCAACAAATTCGACCATAAAATTTTTGTCTAATGAAACAATAGAAAGTCTCCTAGACACCTATTCTTTTTTGATGAAAGAAAAAATTTCTCCCCCTGAAGTCATTTATCTTGAATCTTCTGTATTAGATGACGAATTTATTGCAGAAAGGTTTCCTATCATGATACAATGGAATTACGCAGTACACACCCTATCCAATCGTGGGATGGAAAACATTGGAATCGCTCCGATTCCATCGAATTCAATGTCCTCAAATTCGGTTGGCTACCTTATGGCTTTCGGAATATGCAAAAGTTCAAAGAATGTTCACTTATCGATAAAATTTTTAGAGGAACTATATGAGCCCAATTTCCTGAAAGGGTTAATTGAAACCGGATTCTTTCCCCCGATTAAAGGTTCATCAAAAATTTTCGAAAGTAATATATTGGATTTTGAGGAAAAGATATTTTACAATAGCTACAAAAACTGTTTCAACGAAAAATTTTCAAACAAATTCTATGAAACGTTTTCAAAGTATCTTGCATGGTATCTGGAGAAGAGAGTGTCTGAAAAGGAGTTTACTAAACTAATTTCAAGCATAAGCTAATATAGTACTTAAAACTTATAAGATGTTTACCTGAAAATAGAATGTATGGTCAGTGTTAGGGCTGTCGACATATCTAAACGTTTTGGAGATTTTTTGGCCGTCGATCATGTGAACATTGAAGCAAAAGATAAAGAGCTTGTGACACTACTTGGTCCAAGTGGATGCGGTAAAACTACAACGTTAAGAATAATTTCTGGCCTGGTTAAGCCTGATACTGGAAAAGTATACTTTGGTGAAAAGGATGTAACAAACGTGCCCCCCCACAAGAGGAGCATCGGCTTCGTTTTCCAAAAGGTCGCACTTTTCCCACACATGAACGTTTACAAGAATGTTGCCTTCGGACTTAAAATGAGAAAGTTTCCAAAAAATGAGATTGATACAAGGGTTAAGGAGGTTCTCAAACTTGTACATATGGAAGGCTTCGAGGAGAGGATGCCCTCACAGCTTAGCGGTGGCCAAGTACAGCGTATTGATATTGCAAGAGTTCTGGCTACAGACCCTGAAGTTCTACTTTTCGATGAACCCTTAGGCCATCTGGATGCAAAATTAAGAGATGATCTAAAATATGAGATTAGACGCATCCAGAAGGAGACTGGCAAGACTGCAATTTATGTCACACACGATCAGGCTGAAGCCTTCGCGATATCGGACAAAGTTTATGTCATGAATCATGGACGGGTTCAGCAGGTTGGAACACCCTTAGAACTATATCTAAACCCTCAATCAGACTTTGTAGCAGACTTTATTGGAACATCCAATTTCCTCGAGGGAACAATTGCTGAAGTTACAGGAAATAGGTTGAAGATTAATGTCCAAGACCTCTCCCTTGTATCCGATCCCATGCCCAATGTTCAAGAATACGAGGTTAATGATAGCATAATTTTAAGCATAAGGCCGGAAGATATAGAAGTTATAGAAGATCCTAAAGATAAGGATAATGTTTTCGAGGCAAAGATTGAACGTTCTACATTCCTTGGAACAAATACTCGTTTAATGATAAGCCTCGGGAATAGACTTCTTAAGGTCGACCTCTATGGCCCTGACAGGTTTAAAATGGTTGACGCGGTAGGCTCAAGAAAATTCCATATAAGACGATTCACGATCATTAAAAAGGCCTAAACCTTTTTATAAAAATTTTATGCAAAATGTATATTATAAAATTATAATTTCTCAATTTTTTATAATAAGTTTCCGCGGCAAGAAAAAATTTAAATAATATGCTCTTTAATATTCTTTGACGGTGAATATCATGAATTGGAAAAGCATGTTTCTTGTCTCAACAGTTTTGGCCTTAATATTTCTTGGAAGCACAATCTACCTTCTTACGGCACCAGCGGCTGGCGTAACAACTGTAACCAAGACTGTGACACAAACTTCAGGAAAGCCTCAGCCTTGGCCTTATGAGGGTAAAGTCTGGGTTCCAATATTAAACAAGTACATGTCATATGAAGAAATCGTTGATGAAATAAAGAAGGAGGGTTCTATAACGATCGCGGACTGGACCTACTGGGGCCTTGTGGACACATATTTTATACCATCGTTCAAGAGCTATGTGAAAAACAAGTATGGTGTCGATATTGAAGTAAAGTTTGTTGGCACACAGGAGGCTAAGGGTGGCTTCATGTACCAACTTTACTCTGCCTACCAAGCGGGACTGCCGGCACCATATGATGTGATGCATATAGAAATAAACTTCTTTGAAGAGGCAAAGGCAAAGGATGTTGCTGAACCGTTCCTGCCTTCGCCGCTTGTCCCGAACCTGGCCTTTGTAGACCCAGTCTTCATATTTGCACCATATGGTGTTCAGTTCCAGCAGCATGCGATGGTTACACCAGTATTTAATCTAGAAAAGACTGGTTTTGTTAAGAGCTGGCTTGATCTTGCAGACCCCAGGCTTAAGGGTAAAATCACCTTATGGTCTCTTTCAGATAACGGTTTCTGGGCCTTCTTGGCTACTGTTGCAACAGCATTGGGATACGATTACAAGAATCCTGAGCAAATGAAGAAGGCAATAGAATGGGTTGCAAAAAACATTCATCCAAATGTATTAAAGTATACAAGTGATGAGGCGGAAATAATTGAATTGTCTGAAAAGAATGTTACATGGATAACATCATACTGGTGTTGCAGCTATGAAATGGAGCAGGCTGCTGGAAACAAGTGGCTTGGTCCCAAGCTTCTTGAACCGTTCATGCCAAACTTGCCTGGTGTTGCATGGATACCTAAAAAGGCTCAGCATCCAGTATTAGCCCAAATATATGTTGACTGGCTTCTGAGCAAAGAGTTCCAGTTCCCAGACATCAATTCTCCAGGCTTTAAGGAACTTAATCCAACTGAAGCGAAGAAGCTTTGGGCTGGAATGATCGAAGGCCCGCTTGGCCCATACTATGAACAGTTTATACCAGACTGGTGGGGTGGAAAAGAAAACTTTTACAAGGTTTTCCCAACACTAGACCAGTACAAGAAATACATTTACCCATCTATGCAGATTCTGGACTGGGAATACATTAACGCGCATGCTGAAGAATGGGTCTCATACTACCAGAAGCTTATAGGTGGATAGCTTCTGGCTCCTAAAAATTTTTTGGTAGAATATTATGAACGAATATTTTGAAAAAATTAAGCCAATAATATTTATTATTCCAGCCTTAACATTTGCAGTCCTATTCTTTATTATACCATTCATACTACTATTCTATGTTAGCTTCACAAAGGGTTCAAGCTACTTCTTCCAACCAATATTCACTTTAGAAAACTATGTTAAGATAACAACCAACTATATTCCAGACTTCAGGAATACACTTATGTTGGCCGCCTTCTCTGCAACATTGGATGTTATTGTAGGCTACCCATATGCCTACCTGCTGCTTAGAAAGGTAAGGTTTCTTTCAGACTTTTTTAGGTCAATTTTGATGGTTCCATTGCTTGGAGAACTTTACATAGCATACGGCTTCTGGTGGCTTTTTCTACCAAAGGGCCCCTTCTCATCCTTCCTCGAGTCAATCGGCATATCCCCTTTTGCCATACTCTATACTCCAGTAACCGCCGCATTGGCTCTCGCAATATACACTCTACCATTCGCTGTCCTACAGATGGGTATAAACATAAGCCAAATAGACCCTGTCTTAGAGGAGGCTTCAAGCTGTCTTGGAGCAGACCGGTTTAGAAGGTTCATGCATATTTTGCTTCCATTGAGCTTGCCGGGTCTTATGGGTGGATGGTTTATGGCCTTCGGATGGAATATTGGCGCATACGCTATACCATATTTGATGGGCGGTGTTGTGGTAGGCCAAAGAGTTCTATCTATACAGATTCGCATGGTAGGCCTTTTGATGATGAACTATGGTCTCGCAGCCGCGCTCGCTTCAGCCCTAGTAATTATATCACTAATATTCACGTTCATTTCACTTAAAGTTTCTAGAGGTGTACTGATTTGAGGGAAAAGGTTGAATTTTCAACTATAATATCATATATTTACATAATCTTTGTATCAATACTAATTTTTATTCCCTTTATGGTCTCCTTCTGGCGTTCACTTTGGTCTCCAGAGGGTCAGCTTAGTTTATCAAACTATTTCAGTATGGCAGGAGTCTTCTGGCCTAGGGTCTGGTTAAGCCTTCAACTTTCACTGGCAACTGTTGTACTGGATCTGCTCATAGCAATACCTGCCGCATACTCTTTAACAAGATACGAGTTTAGAGGTAAGAGGCCAATACTTCTTACTTTAATTGGTGTATGGTATGTTCCAGGAATTGCATACGCTCTATCGCTTATACTGTCCTTTTACCTAATATACAAGCAGTGTTTAAGTATACTGGGATTTATTGTAACATATACTACAGGATTTCTTCCCATGATGTTATTATCTTCTATAGTTGCCTTTAGAAGATTGGAAGTTTCCTACGAGGAGGCGGCAGCATGTTTAGGTGCTACAGGTTTAAAGAGGTTTATCTATATTGTTCTACCACTTATAGGTCCAGGTATAACCTCCGGTATACTCTTAACCTTCGTGCTCTCATTTAACGAGTTTATAACAGCCTTCCTTCTAGCTGGTCCAACAGGCATCTTAACCGCACCAGTGAAAGTGTTCGATGACATATCACATGCTGGTATGCTCGGTTTTGTTGCAGCAGAAGCTTCTATCTTGCAGATAATATCTTTAACAATAATATTTGTGTACCTGAAAATTGTTGGAACAAGATACCTGAAGGGTACTGTCTTCTTCTAAAAATTATTCACCTAACCCATCCAATACTGCTCTTACATTTTTTTCTGATACTGTTAAACCGAGTCTTCTAAATGCTATAATTATTGGGCCAAGGATTGCTTGATCACCTACAAGTGGTCCCCTTAAAATGGCGTTTGGAATATTTTCTCTAATGGCTTTGATAAAAGATTCTCTCACAGTATTTGACCTGAAAACTCCACCTAATCCTCCAACTATTATCCTATCATCTGTCATGTTAAGCTTTCTGACAATACATAATATTGCTGAAGCCAACTCCCTTCCAGCATCCTCTAATATTTCAATTGCAACTCTATCTCCTAAAGAAGCAGCCTTATCAACAATCTTTGCAATTCTTGAAATTTCTGTAGGATCTCCTTCCAGCTCCTTGTAAATTTTATGCAGTATTTCAAGCTCCTCCCTTACTCCAAAGTATTCCATAATCATTTTGGATAAGATTGTTTCTCTCCCCCTGCCATCATGTGCTCTAGAGACAGCGTTTAACGCTTTGACCGCTATCCAGTAGGCGCTTCCCTCGTCACCAATAAGCCAACCCCAACCACTTGACCTCATCCTTTCACCACACCTGTTTACTCCATAAGCTATGCTCCCTGTTCCTCCAATAACTGCTACACCTGGTTCACCCCAAGTTATAGCATAGTATGCTGCTACCGCATCATGTTCGATCAAAACCCTATCCTTTTCGATACCTACTTTTTCTATAACCTTCCATGCGTTCTCCCAATCCTTTGGCGTATCAAGGTCAGCCCAGCTTATAGAAATTAACCTAACATCCTTTAATTGTATGTTCGAAATTTTTAGGCACCCTTCTATAGCCTCTCTAACATTTTTTACAATAATCTCTTCCTTCAACCACATTCCAGAAGGCCCTGCTATGAACTTACCGAAAACTTTCCCGTTCTCGTTTAAAGAGACTGCCAACGTTTTAGTTTTACCGATATCCATGCAGAGTATGATCATGTCTAAAACCTTGGTATGTAACGGGAAAGGTTTCTAGGCCTATCCGGGTCTCTTCCTTTACCTACTGCATAATAGTAGGCTAAAATTTGTATTGGAATAATAGACAGTAATGCTTTACATTCAACACTATATTCTGTAGGAATTTCTATAATATTTTCTCCAAACTCTCTTGAATCAGTTATCAATATTAGGTCAGCACGCTTGCCAGTAAACTCTGTAACAAAATTTTTCAGATAAGAATAATGTTCTCCAAGAAAGCATGAGATAACCAACGTCTGCTTTTCACCAACACTTGCCATTGGACCATGTCGGAATTCAAGAAGGTGAAGTCCCTCTGTTGCAGCATATGATGTTTCCTTAATTTTTAACGCCCCCTCTAATGCTATTGGATATGATGGTCCAGAACCTAGGAAAACAAATCGCTCCACATTTTCGGCAACAAGCCTATTTGAAATAGGTATAATTTTATCTTCTCCCCTTAAAAGTTTTTCAGACAAGGAAACAATTTCTATACTTTCTTCTAAAAGCTTATGTCGTTTGCCTGAAATTTTTTCACTTAAAATTGTTGAAAACAGTGCTGTGGCAAAACAGAACGAGGTGAAACTTTTTGTCATAATAATACTCTTTTCTCCTCCAATGTCAAATAAAATTGTCTCATCTGTTACATCGAATATTTTAGTTTCTTTTTCTATTGTGAACCCTAACGTATATGCACCCCTTTTCTTGCAAGTTTCAAGAGCTGTCACAGTTTCAGCAGTCTTCCCTGACCTTGATGTTCCAACAATTAGACTTTTTTCATCAACCATGTCCATAAAGTTGATTAAAAGTTCTGACGATGGGAGCGCGTAGGCTAAAATATTGTCGTTTTTAAGAAGCGGCCATATTCCATATAATGCTGCATAATATGATGAACCACATCCAATGAAGAATGCCTTTTTAAACCTGTATTCAGAGGCTTTCAAGCTATCAAATTTTTTTGTCTCTTCTAAAACGGATTTTAGTGCAAAAGGTGTTTCCCTTATATCTTTTATCATATTATACTCTTTTAGGACCATAACATTATTATCCAGATTACATTAAATATATTAAATTTTCTATGTCTTTAGCGTAGAGTTTAAATTTTCTTTAATTCTAAGAAGTGTGTATGAGCAAAATAGTTGAAACTTACAAAAAATATATTTTGGACACTATAGAAAAAGTCTACTTGGAGGAGTACTCTTCAATCGAAAAGGCATCTGACTGCATTGTAGATTCTATAGCCTCCAATAAGCTTGTATACATATTTGGTACAGGACATTCTATGATGCTTGCTATGGAAATGTTTACTAGGTCAGGTGGGCTTGTACAAGTTTATCCTTTCCTTGACTTAAGTGTGTCAGGCTATAATGGTGCACTTAAAGCAACATATGTTGAAAGGCTTTCAGGCTATGCTAAGGCACTATTGGATTACTATAATCCTGAACCTGGGTCGACGTTGATTATCGTATCCAATTCGGGTAAAAATGCTGTTCCAGTTGAAATGGCTTTTGAAGCAAAATCTCGAGGCATTAATGTTATAGCATTAACGTCTCTTGAATATTCTAAAAGTGTTCCAGCATCAAACCCGTTAAATAAGAAATTGTATGAGGTTGCCGACATTGTTATTGACAATAAGGTTCCAACAGGAGATGCCGCCGTAAATGTTGAAGGCTTAAATCAGAGGATGGCCCCCCTTTCCACGATCGTGAACTCTTTTATACTACATTCTATAGAATTGAGGGTTGTAGAAAAGCTGATGGAAAAAAATGTTAGGCCAAAGATATGGATGGAAGGTAATGTTCCAGGTGGAGACGAACATAATATAGCATACTATAAAGAATATTTTGGAAGAATAAAGCCACTATAACCTTATCAGTGCCTTAACAACCTTAGCTGTACCATCTCCAAGATTAACAATCCTATATCTTCCAACACATGCTGGAACCGTCAGCGTGTCCGGAAAATCTAGTACATACTTTTTACCATCATCAGTTGTAACCAAAACCTTATCTCCTTCAACAAGGGTTAGCATATGAAACTGTCCAACCGTATCATCTTCAATTTCCTTCCTGAACTCTAGCCTATGAGTCTTAAAATACATGTCTTCCCTCTCTCCAATAGCATATTCCGCCCACCCTTCACCCTTCCTCAAAAGTTTAGGCTCCTGTCTCAAATTTTTTAGAACCCACTTCTCTCTCCTGTAACTTTTCAGAACCTTAAAGGAATGTTCAAGATGTATTGCACGGAGGCTTCCATCCAAGTCTGGTCTAAGGTAATCGTATATGTGAAACGTGTACCCTGAACTATATGCGCTTATGCCCCAATCTATTTCTAGAACAACCTGGTTTCTTCCGGAAGCGTGAACTGTACCCGCTGGTATTAGGAAATAGTCTCCAGGTTTTGTGGGAATACTGAAAACGTAGAGGTTGTGGTCAAATGGAATATGCTCTCTTTCAGCCAATAAAGCTTTCTCATAAAATTCTCTTACGTCAGCATTTTCTCTGAGCCCAAGATATGTTTTGGCCCCCTCTGCCGTATAAACTATATAATAGCTTTCATCCTGCCTTATTTTTTCATTAAACTTTTCCCTTAAATATTTTCCACTTGCATGAACCTGTATAGCCATGTCTCCTCCACCGATCTGGTCATCATACCAGTAGGTGAATGGAAATTCTCCACCAAACTTTCTATTCACTTTTTCACCCAATATCTTGCTTGGATATGCCCAAAGAAGATTTTGGAAAGGTATCTCAATTAAAATCCTTTCATTAACAACTATTCTTATACTGTTCTCTGACGCCACTATACACCCTTGCCCAGAATTCGGCATTTCCTTAGGAAGCCCCTTTATCCTTTTTAACCAATTTCCTCCCCATGTCACAGGATAATATAATGGTTTTATTCTAAAGGGCTGTTCAGCCACCTTTGAAAGAATGTAATAGTATACATCCTTAGGGACAACCTTCATATTTTCTATACTATTACATTCTACATAAAAATCTGTGTGCTTTAGAATGTACTTTTTGTGAGCGTCAAGCACAGGCCCGTCCACGTAATAGAATCTTCTCATAAGCTGATGAACTGGAATCCTATTTTCGCTTCCAATAAAATATACTGGATTCTTTTCTGAACTATTAAATAATGTTTCCCTTGTTATATCAAAATAGTATATTTTATCATATACTCTTCTAAGTGTTGGGTTTGCTGAACCTGGGCCCATGCATACGATTGTATCAACTTTCTTATCATTCTTTGAAACTTCAGTTTTAAGTTTCTCAACTCTTTCTATTTTAAGAAGTTTACTTAACCTTCCTCTGTAAACGTAGCCAAAACTTTTGTCAGCTGAAAGAGCTTTGTCAACAACCTTATTCAATACATTAGTATCATAGTATTCTAGAAAATTGTACACCCTTATCTTTAGTTTGCCTTGAGATTCCCTATTCACCTTTGAAACAATTTGGTTCCAATCTATTCCAAGATATCCGTCAAAAGCAATCCTGCACCCCCTATTCCTCTTTTTCTTAAACTCCACCGCCTCCACTATTAGAGTTTCTACAAACTTATCTAATCCAACCAATATACTTTCAATCTTCTCTTCTGGAATAGTTACATTATTGTCTGCCTCCTCTATAGAATAGTAGATTGTCATGGGAAAGACTACTAAATTTTTGAAATAAAAATTTTTATTATAAAATTTTTTAACAAATTGATGGTGGACAATTAAATTGAAATACTCTAATATCTTTTTGGCTGTCGAATGTGGAGCATCAAATACTGTTTCCGCAATATTTGATTCAAGAGGTAATGTTTTCGGTATGGGTTTTTCAGGCCCAAGCAGTCATCATGTTATGAGCTTTAAAGATGTTAAAGAAAACTTGCTTACATCAATAAAAAGTGCTTTTAACTCGTCTGGTATAGAAGAGCATGTTCTAGATTCAGGCTGTTTTGGTGTAGCAGCTCTAGACACTAAAAAGGATTTTGAAGTTTTCACAAAGCTTTTAAGCGAATTGAATGTGGTTAAGAAACCGATTATTGTAGGAGATCATGTGACAGCATATTATACCGTGACCTATGGTTATCCGGGTATTGTCGTTATTTCTGGTACTGGTTCAATAGCCTATGGAGTAAATGTGAAGGGTGATGCTGCTAGGTCAGGCGGCTGGGAATGGCTTGTTAGCGATGGTGGTAGCGCATACTTTATTGCAAAAGAGGGTCTTACCATGGCTGTAAAATCCTATGACGGCCTATGTGAAAGAACGATTCTGTTGAAGCTTTTTATGGAAGGCTTTGGTGTGAAAGAATTCGATGACTTTATTGAAAAGATTTATGAAGACACTGGAAAGACTAAGATTGCATCACTTGCGCCAATTGTTGTTAAAGCCTATCAAATGGGTGACAGGGTTGCTAAGAAGATTATTGAAAGTGCTGGTGAAGAACTTGCCCTTCTAGCATATTCTGTTGCAAAAAAGTTGGGAATGGAATCCTCTAAGGTCACCGTTGGATGTGCTGGTGGCGTGTTCAGGTCTGGGCCAATAGTATGGCAATATTTTAGACGTTATGTCAAACACTTTCTGCCAAAAGCTTTAGTAAAGAAACCCAGTCCAACCACAATTGAAGGTGCAATCATATTGTGTTTGAAAGAAAATAATTTTAAGCTTACAAAATCGGTAGTAAATAGGATTAGAAGTGGAACCAGAAAATTTTATAGAAAATAAACAATAATATTTGTCTAAAGTGATGCGATTATATGGGCGGTCGAAATATTGTTATCGATACCATAAAATTTAATGGTCCAGAACGTGTTCCACTATGGTTTACTGAGCTAAATGAAAGTGATGTGCTTGAGGTCCAAGCAAATTTTGTCGGCAAATATGCTAGATCATGGGATCCATATCATGGAATTTCAGGCTTAGATGAATGGGGTTGCTATTGGTCCATTCCTTCAGTTAATGAATGGAGGACAATGGAGATGGTTACTGGTCACCCTCTGAAAGATTGGAGAAATTTAGACGTCTACGAGTTTCCTAAGCTTAAAATTGTTTTAAAAACTTCTAATGGCGATCAAGTTTTTAAGGACAAGTATTTGGTTGGAAGTGTACCCTTCACACTCTTTGAGAGGATGCATTTTTTGAGAGGCTTTAAAAATCTTCTACTAGACCTCTACAAATATCCTGAAAAGGTGTCTGTCTTGGCTGACAATGTTCTTGAAGTGCAAGAGAACCTTGTCAAGCAATGGGGTGAACTTGATGTTGAAGGTATATTTTTTACTGATGACTGGGGTGTGAAACTGCTTCTAGCCCGCGTTAAGTTTATTAATTCCATGGGATCTCTGGATAGGGGGAAGAAAGCCCGATGCCCTCTTGTGGGCGATATGTGGGGTTAGAGCACTAGAGGGATGTGCCGTCTTCAACCGTTCACGGCGAAAGCCCTCCCATGAAAAGAGGAGGGAAGGATGAAGGCGTTACGGAAGTTAATGCTCGGACAGAACGTTTCACAGCAGGCCTCTTTGTTTCCCCAAACGTATTTAGACAATTTTTTAAGCCAAGATACAAAGTTCTTTTTGACAAAGTATGGTATGCATGCAATATTACATTCTGATGAAAAAATTCACCCTATTATTGAAGATTTTATTGATGTAGGTTTGGATGTGATTAACATTCCTCAACCAACATCACTATTCACTTTACCTTTTTTGGGAGAAAATTTTGGTGGAAAAATATGTTTTCTAACATGTGTTGATAATCAAACAACAATATACAGTTCAAATGAAAATATTAGGTTTGAAGCCAAAAAGATTGTCGACTGCCTAGGAAGGTTTAACGGAGGCCTTATTGCTGGATGGATTGACCCATGCGATACTATAGCTTTAAAGGTTCCATTAGAAAACATTAGAGCTGCATGCGAGGCCTTCAAAGAGTTCGGTTTATACCATAAAATGTGGGAAGCAGTTTAAAGAAAACCTAGCTCCTTTCTCCTATCTATTGTCGCCTCAGCCTCAGCTCCCGTACTTATTATGGTTACAGGAACTCCTGTAGCATCCTCTATTCTGTCAATCATCTCTTTAGCCTCACTAGGTAGCCTAGAAAATTCACGCAAATTTTTTGCCTGGGGGAAGAGTACATCAAATTTTGTTATAGCAATCTGTGTTGCAGAATTTAACATTACAGCCCTCTTCGCCAAATCAAAGTTGAATGGCGCACTCCTCCTAACTCTGCCAGTGACAGTAGCCTTCTCAAGCCACCCTCTTTTTTCAGCCTCTTCGGGAGGCAGTTCTCCAGGCAAGTCTCCTCCCCCAACCCTTGTAACGTAAGCCTTGAATACTACGATGACATCGTCCACAACCTTTGGCCCTATTCCCACATCCGAGCATATTGCTGAAGCAGTCACATCCTTAGAAGTAACAAACGGATATGTTCCATGAAATAGTGAAATGAATGTTCCCTGTGTTCCCTCAACATGCACCGTCTCCCCCCTAGCGATTGCCTCGTTAACCAAAAATGGTACATCGTCAACATACTTCGAAAGCGACTCAATGTCCCTGCAAACTTTGCCAACTCTTTTTACTCTGTCAACATTTGCTGGACCGCATCCTGTTCCAGTAGTACCTATCTTGCCCTTTAAATAAGCGTCCGCTCTATCCATTTCAATATGTTTTTCTTCTATAACTCCACATTGTCTGTCAACCTTAACCCTATCGTGGGCGCTGAAGGTTTCAATCTCCCTTAATAGAACGTTCGGGTCTACAAGTACACCCGGTCCAATCATAAGCTGTGTACTCTTATTTATTATGGCGCTTGGAAGCATTCTCAGCTTAAACTCTTTTCCCTCAAACACTACTGTATGTCCAGCGTTCGGGCCTACTCCCCCTCTCACCGCTATCTTCGGATTGTCCTTTAGGGAAAGGTATGACATTATCTTACCCTTTCCCTCGTCTCCAAAAAATCCTCCTACTATAACTGTGCAGGTCATTTTCCAACATCTCTTTGGCTGAGTAAATTTATAATATAAAGGTTAAAACCATTATACTTTATAGCATATAATGTGAAAACATACGGTAAACTTGGTGAAAACCTGTTAAAAAAATATGTTTTCCCATACTTTGGAGTTAGGCATGAAGATGTTGTAGAGTCAGCTGGCATAGGTGTCGATTTTGCTGTAATAAGGTGCTCGAACAAGTTTATGATAGTTTCAACTGACCCCATAACTGGTGTTTCAAAAGATATTGGATGGTATGCGATTAACGTGAACGCGAACGATGTTGCAACAAGCGGTAATAGGCCAAAATTTGTTGTAAACGTTATACTCTTATCAGATCATGAAAAACCTTCTTCGATAAAGAAGATTTCTAAGGACGTGGATGAGGCGTGCAAGCTATTGGATATTATGGTTGTAGGCGGCCACAGTGAAGTCGTCAAAGGAATCGAGAACACTATTCTTGTTGTAACAGCATTCACTTTCGCAGAAAAGTATGTTACAGCAAGAAATGCTGTGGAAGGTGATGTGATCATGATGACTAAATGTGCTGGCCTAGAAGGTACAAGTATACTTGCAAGAGAATACATGAACCATCTTACCAGTATAGACAGTGGGACTTTAAAGAATGCTTTAAACATGATTAAAGAAATTAGTGTTGTAAAAGAAGCTGAAACAGCCTTTTCAACAGGATATGTTCATGCAATGCATGATCCCACTGAAGGTGGCGTGGTTGGAGGAATATATGAAATGAGTGTTGCCTCAAACCTTGGCTTTAAAGTTTACGCTGAAAAGATTCCTGTTGCAGAAGAGACTAAAAAAATTTGTAGAATATTAAATGTGGACCCGCTAAAGCTGATCAGTTCAGGTGTATTATTGATGGCAGTGGACCCTAAAGGTGAAATTTATGTGAAAGAAGAGTTAGAAAAGAATGGTGTAAAAGTTTCCAGTATAGGCTACTTTAGTAAAGGTGAACGGCTTATTGCTAGAAGGGAAAGAAATGTTGTTGTCAAAAAAAGTCCAGTTGACGAACTGTGGCGTCTCAAGAAGATTTTTTCATAGCCCAAACCTTCTACTCCTCTTCTGATAGATTCTTATTGCCCTCATCAAATCAATTTTTCTAAAATCAGGCCAGTAAACGTCAAAAAATATGAGCTCACTGTATGCGCTCTGCCATAGAAGAAATCCGCTTAACCTTTCCTCTCCAGAAGTTCTTATGATCATGTCCGGTTCAGGATTTGGAAGATGTGAAGTGTAAAGGTATCTTGAAATCAACTGCTGATCTATATCCTCTACCTTTATCTTTGACTCTAATACATCCTTTGCCACACTCTTAACCATGTCTACGATCTCCTGCCTTCCACCATATGCCATGGCTATGTTCAAGAAAAATGAATCATATTCTTTTGTAGCTTCCTCAGCCTCTCTTATTAGCTTCTGTATCTTTTCAGGAAGGAGTTCAATCTTGCCAATAAACTTGATCTTAACCCTGTTTTCATGAACCTCTCTACTATCTCTTATCTTTGAAATATACTCTTCAGTCAAAGATATTATGTGTTCAACTTCGACAGGGTCTCTTTTCAAATTCTCTGTGGAAAGCACGTACAATGTCATGGTCTTTATTCCTAAACTTTTGGCCCACTTCAAAACCTTTTCAGCGACTTTTGCTCCAAACTCGTGGCCGACATGTGGAGGTAATCCTCTTGTAGCCGCCCACCTCCTATTTCCATCCAATATTAGTCCTACATGTGATGGCACAGGTTTTCCATATATCTGCTTACTTAACCAGTACTCGTAAACCTTATAAACTCCCACTATTTCCAGAATCTTCCTTAACATCTGATCTCTTCCTCTTCTCACTCACCCTAATATATGTGAAGGAGATTAGAACAAAAAGTAGTGACAAGCCTATTAAGATTGTTGAAACAACTGAAAACGGGTTCCTATTAGGGTCTTTTAGAACCTGAGAAAGTTCCAGAAATGGAAAATAGAGTAGTACAAGTGTTACAATTCCAACCGTGTACCTGAAAACCCTATACACTGTACCTCTTATGAGAGAATAAAGTATGTGTCCAACATAATATATTCCAGCACCAGACCATATGAACAGTAGAGCATTTTCTATAAAGACTCCCAAGAGGAAAGGAAGCTTCTCTAGAAGCTGTGATGGATCCAAGATTACAGTCTTAAATTCTAGAGTATTGCCTAAGCCTACAAATCCCCTATAAAATGCTATAACAAACATTATAAGCATTCCGAAAATTGAAAAGATTCTTATATAGCTTGAGGGTGTTAGCCTCCTAACCTGTCCAACAGTCTTATCTACACCAAATCCTCTAATAATAAAAATTATTCCTAGAAAGAAGAGGGCTCCTATCAAAGCCTCTGAAACCAAGTTAAAGTAGATTAATGTGGCAAATATTAATAGAAATATTCCAGGTAATCCAAGAAAGTATTTTGAATATCTTGGATCAAATACAAGCATCTTAAGATATCTTCCAATAATCATATAAGATTCTTCGACACTCCCACTATGCTTTATAACAATTCTTTTAACGGATACAATCGGCGCGAGGGACTGTATTACTGGAACCAGGATCTCGTCTTCGACACCATCGCTGACAAAGATTACACCCTCTATTTTATAACGTTCTAGAATCATGCTCATTTCACGTCTTATCTTCATGTCAGCTTCAATACCTCCTTCAAATGTTCCAGTCACAATCGCGATCTCAGCCTTAACTCCTTTTGAAATAAGGTTATCATATTCTTTTATAGCTGCAAATATTGCGTTCGCATCAGCTTCTTCGGGATCAGCTATTGCAAGCGATTCTGCAGCCTTCAAGCATTCACTTCTCCCAATTATTGGCGAAGAAATTCCAGTCTTATGATATAGGTCATTATCTCTGTCCACACATAGTACCAGTAACCCTTCACGTCTATTTGCTGCCATCAAACAAGATACGTTATCTTAAATTAAAAACTTTAAAAACGTAAGGTTTGCAGGAGAATCTAAAATTCTATACCCTTTCGAGCTGCCTCTCCCCTAACAAATGGATGCTTTATTGCCTCTATTTTAATCAAATAGTCTGCATAATCAAATAATTCTTGAGGCGCGTTTCTTCCAGTCAAAATTAGCTCCACATTTTTTGGTCGCGAATTTATTAATGATATCACGTCCTCAACCTTTAAGAGGCCAAAATATAATGCCACATTTATTTCATCCAAAATAACTAGATCAAATTTGCCTGACATAACCTGCCTTTTTGCATAATCTAATCCCATTTCTGCAAGTTTTATATCCTCCGGTCCAACAATGCCCTTTCTAACAAAAGATGCTGTTCCAAACTGTTTGATAACAATATTTTTTGAGCATTTTCTAAAAAAAAGGATTTCACCCGAAATCTTCCTTTTCAAAAACTGTATGACACAGACCTTTAACCCTCTTCCAAGCGCTCTTGCTGCAATTCCAAAGGCTGATGTCGTCTTACCAGGCCCTTCTCCAGTAATAATATGCACGTATCCTTTATCCAGTCTATATCTTTTCACATAAAAAGATCTGTGTAAGGCAAAATATATTTTTTTCCCAAAAATTATTCGTTCTCGTCTTCATAGAGTAGCTGTAGTTCCTGGAAAGTTAGACTCTCTCCCCTCTCCAGCTTCTTCCTTATCTCCTCTTTAACCTCCTGTTTTCTTTTTGCTAGAAGCCTATTATATGCTGCATTCTCTTTCTCTCTAATCTTGTAAGCGACTTCTTTTTTCTGTGCACTTAGTTTATTGATTTCAGATTGAACCTTTTCAATCTCGCTCTGAAGTAATGTAATGTTATCATAATACTCTTTTTCTTGGTTAATGTATGTGCTAAGCACTTCCTTAACCTGCCTTATTTCATTCTTTAAACCATCTATATTCTTTTTCACTTCATCAATTTGATTGTTTATTTCATCAATTTTCCTATCATGTGCTTCAAGTTCATCCTTTAACCTTTTTATCTCATTATCTGTCTCAAGCGCCTTCTTCTTTTTAGCCAACTCTCTCCTTAACCTATCAGCTTCCTCAGCATATTTTAGCTCCATACCCTTAGCCTTCGGCTCAGTCTGAAGCTTCCACTCTATACTCTCAAGCCTTTTTTCTAGGTTAGTTATCTCCTCTAAACTCACCTTTTTACCTGATTCTCTGAAAGATGAAAGCTTTTTATTTAATGCACTTCTTATCTCGTTCTTTTCCTCAATAAGCTTTTTCTTTTCGTCAACAAGTTCATTGAAACGTTTGTCCAATTCTTCCCTTTTTAGAAAAAGATCATTTAGTTTTCTTTTATTAAACTTTATATTTTCGCTTAACTCTTCCAGTCTACTTTTTAGTCTATTAAATTCGCTTACAAGCCCCCTTTTTCTATTAAAGAGCTGCTGTATATTCTCTGTTATCTCTAGAATTTTTGTTGCCGGCTCCAAACAGGGTCCTTACCATAACCCATCAAAGATTAATAAATAAATTATTTGGTTTTAAAATATAAAATTTTTCATTAAACATTAATAACGTTTTATTTGAACTGCTATTCACTATACTCTTCCCCCCCTCTTAGGATGTTCGCTATTGCTGAACCAAGATTTAGCATCCCATCCCATGTTATTGATGAAACAGGTACTGGTACAGGTATTAGTGAGAGTCTTGAAAATGCTCTAAATATTTCGGTAGCCAAAAGATATCTTTCTCCCTCCTTTTCCATCAGAATATCCTTTTCTAGAGCATGTGGGTCTGTGCACCAGTCCATGATCTTTTTAGCCATTCTACGGTTCATGTCAATCTTTGTTAGCACGGGTATTTGTGGTAGGTTCAATCTAAGCTTTAGCGAATTATATAATAGGGCTGTGGAAAGAAAATTGAATGGTGTTGATGATATGGTAAAGTCGAATAGGAAAAGTACAACCCTGTTTTCTCCACTCAGGTTATGTGCAACATAGGGTCCGCTTTCTCTGAAAGCAAATAGTTCAAGCTGTCCAGGTGTATCGACTATAACATAGTCAGCCTTATATTCTTCAATTTCCTCTTTAACCTTTTCCAAGTTTACTGCTATAAGGTCTGATGCGGCGACCATGGCACCATTTGGCCCAAGCTCATATTCTTCCATTATTTCTTGAACGTCAATGTACTGTCGTATGTCGACATCAGGTTCATAGGGAAGCTTAATAGCGCCTGGGTCCAAGTTTAATGTTATAGCATAAGATTCTCTTTCCTCATACCATTTCTTTAAAACTGATGTGAGAGTAGATTTTCCTGAACCAGCTGTTCCAGTTAAAAATATTATATACATATTCTATTCCGAAACCTTAAAGATTCATATAAAGTTTTTAGAAACTATTTTATATTCTTCAAATACTGTCCAAACTTTTGCTCAATCACCTTTACTGCATCCTTCACATGCTCTATTGCCTCAGGCGACTGTGTATTTCTAACGTATATGTGCACTATTAGCCTATATTTTCCCCTATATGGTCTCGGATGCGTCTTCAAATATATGTCCGTATACTTTTTCGCAATCTCTTTTACGGTGTCAGCAAGCCATGATTCGCCTACACCTTCAACCACCAACTTTTTCTCATAATATTTTCCAAGGTTAGGTAATACTTTAAGAACATACTCTCTTATCATACTCTTCATTTCTGAGGGTACTCCAGGTAATATGAATATTCTAAGCCCATTTACGCTAATGTCAACACCTGGTGCTACACCCCTACTGTTAGGTATTATCCTACCCTCTTTTGGCACGTAAGCCATCTTCTTGCTTGCTTCAGCTAAAGGGTGTCCTCTTGCCTTAGCACGTTCCTCCAGCTTTCTCAATGTTTCAGGATGGAGGACAAGCTCTAGCCCCAGAGTTTTCGCCACACTCTCCATTGTTATATCATCATATGTTGGCCCCAGTCCACCAGTCAAAAACAGGTAATTAACACCATCCTTCATCGCTTCATTGATTGACCATGAAATTTCATCATATTCGTCTCTAATGCATAATATTCTGTCTACAAAATATCCTCTTCTATTCAGATTCCTGGCAATATATGTTGCATTAGTATTAACAACTTCTCCTATAAGAAGTTCATTCCCAATACATACTATCCTACAAACGTTCCTACAGTCCATCATCTACCACTATTTTTTAGAAAGCCACCAGCTTAAAATTTCACTCTGCTGCCTCTTTTTCTTATCCTTTTCATCAGACTGCCTCTTTTTTTCACGCAATTCTTCAAGCTGCTCTTTTGTAGCATATAATCCGCACGATTTGCAAAGATAATTTTTAGTGGAAATCTCATATGACATTATGGCCCCACATTCTGGGCACCTTTCCACCATATTCTACACCAACTAAACCTTTCTTAAACTTCTTAAAAAAGGTTGACAATCACTGCCAATCTGGTTTTGTGAACAGCATTTTGGTAAAAATTTTATATGATAAAATTGGATCAGCACTTAGAATTTTTATATAACTTCTACCAATTTTCTGGTGTATGATTTGGGTTTTTAGGCCTGATGCTGAAACAGTATGGTATGATGAGGAAGTGAAGCGTAGGCTTTCATGGTATAGGCGTGTTATGTTAGGTGAACGTCCTGCAAAATTTTTGATCTGTAAAAATGTTCAAGTTGAAGATTTCAATGGTTTAAGTGAAGATGAGCTTTGGATTCTGCATGAGAAGGCTAGAAGCTCCTTTCTAAAGTTATATAAGAATATTGTTGATGGTTCTGAAAAGATAGATTTTGAGAAATCTGTTTCACCAAACTTTTTGGACCTTAAGATAGAATTGGCTGAAAGGCTTATAGAACATTGTGTGCTATGTGAACGTAGATGTTCTGTTAACAGAAAGGCTGGATCTAAAGGCTTTTGTGGTGTAGGATATGTGCCCAAGGTTGCAACTTGGTTCCATCATTTTGGTGAAGAGGGTCCACTTATAGGGCGTGGTGGCTCTGGCACAATTTTCTTTGCAGGATGCAATTTTGGCCCATGTGTTTATTGCCAAAACTGGGATATCTCATCTAATCCTAACAATGGTGCTGAAGTTTCTCCAAAAATGTTGTCTCTAATCTGTGAGGAGCTTAAAGATGGTGGTGCGCCAAACATAAATTATGTTGGGGGTGAGCCTACACCGAACTTGCATAAAATATTAGAGTCTATGGGGCTTTTGAAATATAATATTGCACAGTTGTGGAACAGTAACATGTACTGTTCTATTGAATCGATGAAACTCTTGTCTGAGGTGATAGACATTTGGCTTCCAGACTTTAAGTATGGTAATAATGTTTGTGCGAAATCGCTTTCTAAGGTCGACAACTATTTTGAAATAGTTTCGAGAAATCATTTGATAGCATACGAGAACGGTGACATGATTATAAGACATCTTGTCTTACCTGGACACATTGAATGTTGTACAAAACCTGTCTTGAAATGGATTTCAGAAAATATTCCGAATGTTTTGGTAAACATAATGGCCCAATATCATCCAGATTATCTTGTTGAAAGGTTTCCGCAAAAGTATAAGTCCCTTTATAGGCGTGTTTCATCAGAGGAAATGCGTGAAGCATATTCTTATGCTAGAAAGCTGGGCATAGTTTATGAACCTGTTTCATAGTAACGCTATTTTATTGTCCAACTAAACTTTTCTCTAAGACTTTTTGAATATATTCTTTCAATAGGAACCCTATTCTTTCTCGCATACTCAACAACTAGTCTAGGGTCAATGTATGATGTTAGTGAAGTATTAAGATTCCATTCAGCTGTATCACTGTAAAGTTTCAGTTCCAGCAAAGCCCTCCTATACTCTAACCTCGCCTTTTCCAGACGCTTCTCCAGTAACCTTCTCCTTTTCTCCTTTGCATTCTTAATTTCCTTTAAAATTTTTTCAATCTTATGCTCCTTATCTTTAACCTTCAACTCCTTCTTCTTCAACCTTTCCTCAAACTTTTCTGGAACTTTCCTTTTATGATTTAATCTTTTAGCTACAGCCAAATTAATGTATTTGAACCTTATAAGGCTCTCGAACTCGTTTTTTCCAAAATCTTTTCTCGTCTCTTTAAGCGCTTTCTTGAAAGTTTGTCCAGCTATCATTGTTCTAAACGTTTTAGCTGACACGTGTGGAACAACTTCTTGTAAAAACTTTGAAACTCTGCTGGAATCTACTCCATCAAATATAGGCTTATCTTTAGCCTTTTCCATAAAATCAACAATGTTTTTTAAAACCTTTTTTGGCAAATTTATTTTACGATGCCAATGCACGTAATCTTTTCCAATAAAATCTAAGATGACTGTATCCTTTTCCACTATCACATTCTCCGCCCTTAATGTTGTACATCCTATTGTACCAGTTTCTCCAGCAATCCTTTCATCTCCAACCCTTATTCCTGTCTCTTTAATCAAGTATACTACAGTCGCAACCTTCCTTCTCAAAATATCCCTTGATCTCAAGTTCCTGTTTACGTGTGCTTCAACCTCTTTAATCTTTTTCTCCAACTCTATCGCCTTATCCCATTTTTCTCTCTCCCTCTCCTGTCTTAGGCTACTTTTGGGTGAAAACCAAACATACTTCATTTTACCGTTTAAGGGATTTCTCCAGCAGGCTATCCACATGCAATCGCTTTTCCAAACAATATTCTTCCATCCCTTATCAAGGTCATCTGGCACCTCACTCAAATTTAATGTTATATCGCTTCGGTTGACCGCCTTTTTCCACCTTCCTCTAAGGGGGTTTCTGCCTTTAGAAATGAAAATTCCAGCTGGTTCAACAATCCAATTTTGTAGCTCTATCCTTTTTCCATCAACTATTGCGTAACCATATCTTTCCTTAAGCTTTTCACGGATTCTTTTACGTTCTTCTGTAAGCCTTCTTCTTTCCTCTTTACCCATATTCTCTTTCAACTTCTTCTCTTTAACAATATAATCTTCTACTTCACTCCAGTCTATCTCATTTAAATCGTTAACTTTATCTATTCCAAGCTTTCTACAGAAATCTTCAAGAAAATTATCTACAAAAACCTTGTCTTTGACGTATATGGTATTAAATTTTTTAACAAAAGCTAAAGCCATCTGCTCTGCTTCTGCATCAAGTTCAATACTTCTACCATTATATTTTACACTTAATCCAATAGGCCTGTATTCTGGAACATATACGCCATGGTGTACCAGTTGTCGCATATAGCATGGGCACAGACATTTGATGTCTTAAAAATTTTGTTAAAAAAATTGTATAGCCTAATAAAAGCATTTTAAATTTTTATTAAAATGTCTTCTTCTATCCTCTTACAAAAACTTGACAAGAAAGCCTAGAGCTTTAGCTCTGGGATGAATTGTCGAAGTGTTTAAGTATGCGTTTAACGATAAAGTTTTGGGCGAGTTGTCCCGAATGTGGTCCGGATGTCCAAAGGCTGGAATAAGGCTCCAGACTGAATTGGATGCGAGGCTCCAGCAAAATATAGGGCTTGCTCAGGGCCTGAGTCCTGCGGAAGCCGTTAACGGGGCGGTGGCACACCCATTGCAGGCAGCCGCTGAACAATGAGGGAGCGAACGCTGAAACGAATGTGCCCCTAAGCGTTGAAGTGGCTGTGTGCAAGAATCTCCCGGCTTCAGCCGTGGAGAGTGTCAAACTTTCTCAATAAGTGATTTTGTAAGAGATAAGATTTTGCTTCCCTCATCTATTACTCCAAATCTGCCTTTTGAACACTCTCTTTCTGTAAACCTGCAGATATTGTCTCTTCCAAAAAGTTCTGAAGAGATGATGAATGGAACTGGGTCATCGGTGTGAGCTTTCAATGTTACAGCAGTGGTGTGATCTGATGACACTATCACCAAAGTTTCTTTCAAGTTCACAGTCTCCTTTATTGTTCCAAAAAATTGTCTATCAATTTCCTCTATACTTTCCTTTTTAGCAATATAGTTTCCATCGTGGGCTGGCTCATCAGGTCCCTTGAGGTGAACGTATACGAGTTCATAGTCCTTAAGCAACTGGACTGCCTTCTCAGCCTTTTCTTTAAATGCTGACGGCGACCCTACTGTGAAGACGTCAGATTTTATTGTTTTTGCTATTCCAATCTCTACTGGCATATCTGCAATTATTGCAGGCTTAAAGCCGTACTTTTCTTCTAACGGTGTAAGTTTTGGCAACGTGCTTCCAGCATCCCTTAATAGGATAATGTTTGCCTCAAGCTTACCTTCCCGTCTCCTTTTTCGGTTTACTTCCTCGTTCACCAGTATATTATACACTTTTTCTGTAAACTCGTTTACTAGCTCGGCTGAAACCTTCGCCTCTATCGTCTGATCCAATGGCTCACATTTTGCAACCTTCATCTTCTCCGTCCCCTTAATCGCTACACCCATCCCATGCACCTTAAGATATGCGGGATCCGTGTTTGTTATATTATCACTTAATCTTAAATCCTCTGCCCTAAAAACTACCACACATCTATGGCCTACAGTTGCTTTTACAGTAACACTTTTCCTCTTATCAGATAATTCTATTTTATCATTTATTGCTTCAGCTAAAATTTTGGCTTCCTCAGAAGTTAATGACCTCCCCACTCTCCTATCAACTATACTCATGTCCTCTTTTACTGTAGCAAAGTTTCCCCTTAAAGCTAGGTTTCCATCAGAGAATTCAAGTCCAGAACCTAGTGCTTCAACAACCCCTCTACCAACATATCCTTCTCTTACCTTGTACCCAAGCATACTATATACTGCAATATCCGATTCTGGAGCTATACCCTTTCCAACTGTATAAACGAGTCCTCCAATTGACTTTCTTGCAAAATAGTCTAGGTTTGGAGTGTAGGCTGCCTCTAAAGTCGTTATATAGTTGAGTTGGGGAATCGGTCTGTCAGCCGCACCATCTAATATGACATAAAGTATTCTCATATTCCAAACGTTCTATCCTCCAATGTTTCAAGTTAAAAGTTTTTTTGCTAAAAATTATTTTTTATTTTGTTTAAACTATATTCATCTATTATATGTTCCATATGTTGGAGGATATTTTGTTTGAGGCTGACTTGTTGTGGTTGTTGGAGTTGATGGTGTTCTAGCTTTCTTTATCCTATAGTATAGGGCTCCTATCTTTCCTTCAAAGTCAGATAATATGCTGTCGAAGGTTGCATATGCTTCAGCGGCTGAACTGTATGGGCTAAAGTACTTGTGCACTGCTTCAGGTGATCCACCTTTTGTTGACATGTAATAGAAGTGGTCGCTTTGTTGTAGAAATCGCCATATTTTGAACATACCGGCATCATTTATTTCCCTCAAATAGGGTTCAAGCTTGTATAGTCTATCGAATGCTATCCGTTGCATAGAATTGTCTATCCATGCGCTCACATCCTTTTCTATGTCAGCCCACGATATCGTCTTTTCCACTGGCACGCTTATCGCTCCAGAAGACGGTGTGTTTGTTATAACTTCTGTTGGTGTAGCCCACTGCAGGTTCCCCATTTTAGCAACCTCTTTAGGCAGATATTTTAGGAAATCAAATATTCCAGTATCACTCCAATGATGTTCTCCAAATGTTTCAATGTCTACAGCCACAAGTATCACGTCCCCTCCTGTTTGAGAAAGCCATGTCGCATACTTTTCAGCTGTAAGCGGATACTCACTCCATGTTTTTAATGAGAACCTGAATCCTATGTCGTCAGATAATATATAGTGTCGTAAGAGCAATTTTATACTATCTGTTCCTATGGCTGAATATATGTATGTGGGTGAACGCCATTCTAGAATCTTTGGCACACCTTCAGTAAGTATACCCTTAAAACCTAAACCTTCTATAACCTTTGCAATCTCATTATTATAAATATATTCTGTGTTTTCAAAGACTTTAACCTCGTATCCGAAGACCTGTTTTATTAGCTCCCTATGCTCCTTAACCTGCTGCATGAACTCGTTCATTCCAAGATTCGATAATGATGCCAGTGAATGATAATATGTTCCCCCCAAAATTTCCACATTACCTGTAGCAACAAGCGCCTTCAATTTTTCTATAAGCTGTGGCTCATACAAGGCTGCCTGATACAGGAACATTCCACTCATTCCTAGTGTAACCTTAAAAGGCTTATCTGTTCCAGAAGTTTCTTTTATCAATTCAAGTAGTATGTCAAAAGTTGGATTATAGCATTTTTTTGAAACTCTCTCAAATATTTCCTTATTAAGTTTGTCATCAAAATATCTTTCCATAACCGATTCTCCTAAAGCAATCCTCTTTATTCTCTCGTAGGGAAACATTCTATTCAAGCGTCTTGGCTGATGTATTTCAAATGCTAAAACGGTGTATGTCATTTCACATCATATGCTCTACTATCACTAATAAAGTTTACTTGGAAAATAATATAATGGTGTGTCAAAATTTTTTTACACAAAACAAAAATTTGATGCTTTCTAAATTTTTATAAAAAGGAAAAAGTAACCCTAAAAGGATAGTTTTGAAACTTGCAGTCTTCTGCTGGGAATTTCCCCCACGTATTGTCGGAGGCTTGGGCTCCTACATTTCGGAGATAGCTCCAAGAATTGTTGCAAGAGGCAATGATGTAAGCCTCTTCACCTTCAACGACGGTAAACTTAAAACTCATGAAATGTATAAGGGTGTTGAAGTTCATAGGCCCACGATTGTGGACATTGAAGACATATTCCCATCTGTTGTAAGGGAGGATATTACAAGATGGGGGAGCGGAATACATTTTTTCGCCAACGTCATGACAAGTAATATTCTATGTGCAACTAAACTAATAAATCAGCTTGTTAAATTAGATGGTAGAGAATTTGACCTTATAGTAGCCCACGATTGGCTATCTTTTATCGGAGGCATAATAAGCAAGAGGGAACTAAAGCTTCCTCTTGTAACACACTTTCACTCGACAGAAAAGGGTAGAAGTCTAGGAAACGGTTCTAAGACGATTGTTGAATTGGAGATGATGGGTGGAAGGGTTGCTGACAGGATAGTAACAGTATCTAATGCCATGCTAGACGATCTAGCAAATCTTGAAATTTCAAGAGAAAAGGTTAGAGTTGTATACAATGGTGTTGACCCGAAAAAGTATGATCCTAGAACTGTAAGTGACGATGCAAAACAGTATATTAGAAGAAGATATGATATAAAAGATGATGAGCAGATGATATTGTTTGTTGGAAGACTTGTTCCAGTAAAAGGTGTTGATAAACTGATTTATGCAATGAAGCATGTCAAAGAAAAGTATCCTAAAGCAAAACTTGTGCTTGTAGGAACTTCAGAAAATGAAGCATACTACTCGAGTCTTATATCTAATCTATGCTTAAATGATTGTGTTAAAGCAAGGTTCGAGTTCATAGACGAAGAAGAAAGGATATTACATTATGCCGCCTGCGATATGGCTGTATTTCCAAGCCTCTACGAACCTTTTGGTATAGTCGCACTTGAGGCGATGAGTATGGAAAAGCCTGTTGTTGTAGGAGCTAGAGGTGTATCTGGTCTGAGGGAAATTGTTGTCCCATCTGGACCTAACCAGTGCGGTGTCCATATTAACCCATATGATCCATCTGACATCGCTTGGGGCATAAATGTGCTTCTAGAGGACCTAGAACGCTCGAGACAGTTTGGAAGAAATGGTAGAAGAAGAGTGCTTGAAAGGTTCACATGGGATCATGCTGTAGATGAGACGATTAAAGTGTACAGTGAAATTGTTGGAGGCTGAACCTATTTTGGGTGAACTTAGAAAAGACTATTTTCTTGAAAGGTGGGTTGTGATAGAGCCGGCGAGGGCTAAAAGGCCATCAGACTTTCAAAGGGAAGTGGATGAAGTTAAGGAAGGCGTCTGCTACTTTTGCCCAGGTAACGAGCATCTTACACCCCCCTCAATATACACGCTTGTGCTTGAAAACAATATTTTTATAAAAAAGCAGGATAGTGATGAGGAAAGGGTTAAGAATTGGACTGTTAGAGTGTTTCCAAACAAGTTTCCAATAGTGTCTCCAGAACCTAACGCTGAGCACACAAGTTATCCGACTGAAAGTGAACCAGCATACGGGTACCACTATGTTGTAGTACCAACACCCAAGCATGAAGATAAGTTCATCACGTTCTCAAAAGAGCAGTGGGTTATATTCGTTGAAGTTTTAAGAGACATTACACAATTCTTGTACGGAAACAAGGTTAAGGGTGTCGGATATGTTTCAATATTCATTAATAATGGTAAAGTGGCTGGGGCATCAATAAGGCATCCTCACGCACAAATAGTAACCACCCAAAACATTCCTCCAATAATTTTAAACGAAATAATGGCCTACAAGAAACAGCCTCTTTTCGAAAGATGTGCTCACTGTAGTATTATTAGAGCTGAAACTGGTGGTCCTAGGCACATTTTTTCCACAAAACATTTTATGTCCATAGCTCCTTGGGCGTCCTTTAACCCATACGAATTCTGGATATACCCTGTAAGGCATGAAACAAAGTTTTCTGAAATAAATTCTGAACGTATAGAGGATTTAGGTATAATGCTTAAGATAATGTTCGGTGCACTGGGCACAGTATTAGGTGATGTGCCATTCAACATGGTCTTCCACATTTCTCCAGAAAAGAAGACCACCAAACTACTGCACTGGCATATTGAAGTTTATCCTAGATTAACAACATATGCTGGCCTCGAACTTGGTTCAGGAATATATGTGAACCCAGTTCCTCCAGAGCAGGCCTGCAGCACTCTAGCTGTTGCTGCAAGAAAAGAGTATGCGAAACTATATGGTGTCGAATAGTTTGATCAACTATAGCTTTTCAATGCTGAAAGAAATCCTTTAGGAGAAAGCCAAACTCTTTCTCCATCAAAAAATATCATTTCCTCTCCATAAAGTTTTTCAACAATTTTTTTAACAATATTATAGTCCAATCTCAAATAGTCTACAATTTCTTTCATTGAAAGTGCCCTGTTTTCATCTAATGCGTTAGCATATCTTAAAATTACAAGAATCCTATAAGGTTCCATCAAATTACCTCACAAGCGAATCCTTGTAGACTTCAATAGTTTTTTCAGCGATAGCAGACCAGCTGAAATATTTTTCAACATCTTCTCTCGCTCTCCTTTTTAGGGATTCAGCTAAAGATGGGTTGGACAAGATTCTATCAATACCCCAATAAATTGAGTACGGGTCTCTTGGAAAAACCTTTATCCCATTCACTTCATGCTTAACAATTTCTGATAGTCCGTCCACATCTGAAACTACAACAGGTGTCCCAGCAGCCATTCCCTCTAAAGCGACTATCCCAAAGGGTTCGTAAATGGATGGTACAACAAGTACGTCCGCGCTCTTCAGTAGCTTAATCATTTCATCGTCTGGCAAAAATCCTGTGAAGATGACTCTATCAGATAATCCTAGCCTACGAGCTTCATCTTCTAAAAATCCTCTTGAAGGCCCGTCTCCAACTATTACAAGTTTCGCATTATACTTCCCTAGAACATATTGCATAGCACGGATCAGGTATTCGCAGCCTTTTTGGTGTGTAAGGCGTCCGATAAAAAGTATCATTTGCTCCTTCCAAAATACATTATACCTTCTTCTTGTTTCGGAAACGTTGACTGCTACATCTAATCTTGATGGGTCTATGCCATTAGGTATCACAGTAACCTTATATTCTGGAACATTAAATCTTGTAATAACATCCTTTTTCATTGACTCACTGCATACTATTATCCTTTTGGCATCATAGGAGCCCCACCATTCTATGCTTTCTATCATTCTAGATTCTAGGGTTTGTGAGCCAAGACTTCTTTTAAACTCTAGACTATGGAATGTGAGCACAAAATTTGAGTCTGTATAAAGTTTTGCTTCACAGGAGCATGGTACGGTCATCCAATCGTGTGCGTGAATTATGTCAAAGGAACCCTCCTCTCTTGTTAGCTGAGCTATTTTTTTACTAAAAAAGTGGTTTAGGAGGAAGATCCATGTATAAAAGTTTGGTGCTGGAATCTGAATGGGCACCCTAAAAACTTTTACACCATCCTTTAGCTCGTAGGAAGTTGCCCCGATAACTTCAGAAGTTATTACTGTTATGTCAACATTTTTCTTTGCCAAAAATTTTGAGAGTTCGTCAACATGTCTAGCTATCCCTCCAATTATGTTAGGTGGATATTCCCAAGAAAGCATCAGAATCCGCAAAATTTCCTCACATCCCTATAATTGTATCCACTCTCTCACATTTTAATTCCATCATCTTATAAATTTATTCCAATGGTTTTAATATAATTTAATTCTTCCTCAAGTCTTTTCTTTAGATAATCTATACTCTTTGTCTTTGAAGGATCCACTCCATTCATTACGGCCAAATATATTGTGGCAACGTCAAGGAAATAGTAGTATGAAACTATAATGTCAACTATCTTTTCACATTCTGGTTTCAGCTCCATCAGCTGGTGTCCAGAATCTCTTATAATATCCTTTAATATCTCAAATCTTTTAGAAACTTCTTTTGGCTCATTTTCAGTCCTTAAAATGATAACCTTTGTTAAAGGACAATATTGTTCATATGAGACGATTTCGTTGTGACATAGTTCTGGAATCAAGTCTGACATCGCATGCCATTTCCCATTCTCACTAACCATTCTCTCAAACCTTTCTACAACAGACCTTATCATAGAACTTCCATAAATTGTTGGAATACTTTTGTAAATAAAGGCGGCAACCTGCTTAGAAATATTTTCCTTTAAATCATTTTCAGGGAAAATTGTCTGAGCATATTTGGAAAACTGGGTTACAGAAGATTTTACCTCATCAAAAGATTTTCCTCTAATAACATCTAATTTATGCAATATGTTTGCTATAGTGTAAAAGAGTTGCGGAAATGCTGCTCTAGGAGCAAGACCCTTTACTACACTATTATGTGGCACATTATTCTTTTCAGCAATTTTTTCAAGAATTCCCCCTGATGAAACAGTTATTAGAGGTAAACCTTTCCTAAAAGCTTCCATGTAACAGCAGAGGGTTTCTTCCGTGTTTCCAGAATATGATACTGTGATTATCAAATCATTTTCCTTAACCCATGAGGGTAAATGATAGTCTTTAACTACAACAGTATCCAGGTCTATAAAACAGTCTCTTATAGCATCACATGCAGCCGCTGAACCACCCATTCCACATAAAATTATTTTTCTAAACTCTTTCCTCTCCACTACACGGACATCCTTCTCTAAGGCTTCTTTTGCAAGATCAGGCCATCTCCTATAATCGTTTAATATATTTGTTGCATTAAATTCCTTTATCCTATCATATGATAGGAGTTTGCTGGTTTCATCTAAACTGTTCATGCAGCATATTTGTTTATCAGCAGATATAAAAGTGTTTAAAAAATTTTTTACGACGTGGCAACTTAAGGTTTATTATGGCTTTTTGTTTATGTTATTTTTATGTTCTGTGTTAGGGGTTTGGTTGAGGGTCTTGATTGTTGAGGGGAATAGGGTTCCTTTGGAGCTTAA
>JBMFNX010000003.1:0-97655 GCA_049969935.1 Nitrososphaeria archaeon | reverse complement strand
CCCCCATTCATAACATTAAGCTCCCTAGACCAACCAGATACAAAGCCCATATCTAAGAGGATCTCACCCCTCCTAACAAGAGCCCCATTATAACCACTCCAACCCCTACCAGAAGACATATCAACCAAATAAGCAAAAACCAAACATTAAACATAAAAACAATAGACAAACAAGCCAGTTATTCAACACACCAATAATAACAATAAGCTTAAATATTCATGTTATCCACCTTATCGATAACATGAGCCAACAATATTGGATAAAAAGAATATCTGCAATTGCCATTCTAACAATATTCGCACTAACCTTTCTCACAACAATACCAATATCATTTGCACAGGCGAAAACCGGTCCAGCCTCGGATACAATAATATTTAAAAGAGTTCCACTAGATGTCGTGCCAGAGGCTCTTAAGGCAGGTGACATCGACTACTACATTTATGGTCTAAGACCATCTCAGGCTATAGCTTTAAGAGGTGTTCCAGGAGTAGACCTATACTATGCACCAGCTGGATTAGTTGATATAGTACTTAATCCTGCGCCATACACTGATGGAAGACTAAATCCTCTATCATTAAAGGAAGTTCGTTTTGCACTAAACTACATAATGAACAGAGACTATGTTGTAAACGAAATCTATAAAGGATTTGCTGCCCCAATGGTGACATTCCTCTCATCCTATGATCCTGACTATGTAACAGTATTTGACGTAATTGCAAAATACGAATTTAGCTACAATTTAGAGTTGGCGGACAAAATGATTAGTGATGCTTTGACAAAGGCTGGTGCTACAAAAGTGGGTGGCAAATGGACCTACAAAGGTCAACCACTATCAGTTAACTTCATCATAAGAATAGAAGATGAAAGAAGAGAGATTGGAGACACATTTGCATCAGACCTTGAAAAATTAGGTTTTACAGTAAACAGAATGTATATGCCCTTTGCACAAGCCATAGACATAATCTATGGTACTGACCCCAAGGATCATGAATGGGACCTTTATACTGAAGGTTGGGGTAAAAGTGCTCCCGACAAATATGACTACTCAACAATAAACCAGTTTGGTGCACCTTGGCTAGGTTGGATGCCAGGTTGGGCTGAACCAAGTTTCTGGAATTACGAAAATAGTACAATAGATGATTTAGGTCAAAAGATTTACAATGGACAATTTAAGAGCAAAGATGAAAGGAACCAGCTTTACAGAAAGGCCACTGAAATGATTATTCAAGAGTCTATAAGAATTTGGGCTGCCACAAGACTTGACATACAGCCTGCAAGAACCTATGTTTCAGGACTAACAAATGATTTAGGCACCGGTCTAAGGTCTCCACTAACTACAAGAGAAGCATATATTTCAGGAAAATCAACCGTAACTATAGGACATCTTTGGGTACATACGGCCACATCAGTATGGAACCCATTTGGTGGTCACACTGATGTGTACAGTGTCGACATTTGGAGAAACGTATATGATCCATTGGTCTGGAATCATCCATTCTCTGGGCTACCTATGCCATTCAGAACAGAATATACTGTAAAAACAGCTGGCCCGGATGGAAAACTTGATGTACCCTCTGATGCATTCATATGGGATACTCAATCAAAAAGTTGGAAACTTGTTGGTTCCGGTGTAAAAGCCACATCAGCCGTAACCTTCGACTTTTCAAAGTACATTGGAGGGAAGTGGCATGATGGAACAACAATAACCTGGGCTGACGTCCTTTGGGGTATATACTCTTGGTTTGATTTAGTATACAATCCAGATAAGGCTTCTCTTGAAGGCACTTTAGCTTCACAGTATAAGGATGTGTTCGCACTTTTCAAAGGCTTTAGGATAGTTGGAAACAATCTAGAAGTATACATAGACTATTGGCACTTTGACCCTAACTACATAGCATCATTTGCCGCTCCACCACAGATTCATTATCCATGGATTGTAGGCGCGGCAATGGATGATGTAGTCTTAAACAAGAAGACCGCAGCATACTCCCAGGCAGCGTCAAGAGCAAGAAACGTTAAATGGCTTTCTATGGTCCTTATAGATCATGCTTCAATGGTTGCAGAATCACTTTCATTCTTCAAAACTTCAGGCTTCTTCCCATCAAACGTTTTCACGGTAGCAGGAAAATCTTATGCAAGCAAAGATGAGGCTGCCGCAAGAATAGATTCTGCACTCAAATGGTTCAACATGTATGGTCATCTTGTAATAAGTGATGGGCCATTCTATCTATACAAGTATGATCCCGCTGCACAATATGCTGAAATTAGAGCTTTCAGGGATCCAACCTATCCATTTGGTCCAGGTAAATGGTATTTCGGTAAGCCTGAAACGCCAGAATTTAAGAGCGTTAGTGTACCAACTGTATTGCAGGGGCAGGCTGCAAAAGTTGATGTGGAACTTGCTGGACCAACACCTTTGGGTGTTAAGTACCTTATAAGGGACACGAGAACCGGCGCCATTCTTAAATCCGGTTCTGGTACAGCTGTTTCACCGACAAAGTTTACCATTGAACTTCCAGCCGACTTCACCTCATCTCTCAACGTGGGTGTGTACGAAATTACAGTAGCTGGGTACAGTGATGTAGTCGCCTTCGTGTCAGCCGAAAAAAGGTACTTTGATGTAATGAAACCTGTTCCCACACTCACTATCACAACACCTACGCTAACTTCACCTGGAACGGTTACTACAACAGTAGCTCCAACACTAACATTCACCACAGAAATGCCTAGTGCAGTTGGAAGTGCTTACATTGGTATAGGTGTAGGCCTAGTAATTGGTGTCGTAGTTTTAGCGGTTGTATTGATGAGAAGGAAAAAGGCGTAACCTTCTCCTCTATTTTTTTAAAATGAGCTATTTTATCCTTCTAAAAATAATACCCTTTTTCAAAGAAAAGTTCATAAACCTAAATGAGCTTCTAAATCTTGTTAAGTTAAGTAGAATGACTGTTTTAGAAGCCCTTGACCCGCTAATTAAAAATGGTTACGTGACAGAACGTGATAGTGTGCTAAGATTTGAGGATGATTCTTCTATTATCGCTTCCATATTAGCCCTCAAACTTGGTGCATCTTTGAATGATGTTTTAAAGGTTGTTGGTTGGCGGGATTTTGAAAATTTTACTGAAAGGGTTCTTTTAGAATATGGTTACAAGACATTTAGAAATTTCAGGTTAAAGAAGCCTAGGTTAGAAGTTGACGTTCTTGCATTGAAAAGAAATTTTGGTCTTGTTGTAGACTGTAAGCAGTGGCAAAAGAACGTTACATTTTCTAAATTAAGGTCCGCTGTTTTAAAACAGGTTGAGCGTACAAAAACAATTTTATCTTATGAAAGAGAGTTTTTAGGGGATAAGAAACTTATCCCAGTTATAGTTGTACTGTATCCGTCACCTGTAAATTATATTGAAGGCGTCCCTATTGTTCCGATTGAAATGTTTAAATCGTTTGTCACTGAAATAGATGGCCGTGTTTCTGAATTCCTTAAAGTTTATTTTTGTGATGGAAAAGTTTTAGCAGAAATTTGATATATTGTTTAAAAGAAGATTAAAAGGAGATATAGTTAGTTTATTAGGTGGTCTTGTAGGATGAAAGATGTGATTAAGGCAATAATATTTGACTTGGATGGAACATTAATTGAGTTTAAGCTTGACGTATATTCATCAAAAAATGAGGTTATAGGTATGATTAGGGGAGAGTTACCAAATATAGTGGGTTTAGATGTGAGCCAACCATATCATTTGATGCTTGAAAAGGTAAGAAATCTTGTGGACGAGGAAACCTTTGAAAATATTAAGTTAAAGGTTTTCAGGATCCTTGATAGGTTTGAAGAGAAGGCTGTCCAAGAAACTACATTAAAAGAGGGTGCAAAGGATGCTTTAATTGAATTGAAGAGGTTAGGTAAGCGGATCACACTTTTAACTAACAGTGGTAAGGCAGCCACCTTTACAGCTTTAAAAAAATTTGGTATAATGGATTTTTTCGAAATAGTTCTATCGAGAGAAGATGTCCAGTTTTTAAAACCTTCAACCTTCGGTTTCAAGAAAATGTTGGCTCTATTGAACTTGGATGCAAGTGAATGTCTTTCTGTAGGCGATGGTTTAATAGACCTTATTCCATCAAAGGCTTTAGGTATAAAGTTTGTGGCTGTAGCAGGAGGATATAATCCAATAGAAAGATTGCTAGAATATAGTCCAGATTACGTGGTAAATTCTCTTTCAGAGCTTTCTAGGCTTGTCAGTGAACTGTAAAAGTTTCTCAACTTTCTAGCAAAAATTTTAGCAATATTTATAAAGTTTTTTCCTCG
This sequence comes from Nitrososphaeria archaeon, assembly GCA_049969935.1. GTDB lineage: Archaea > Thermoproteota > Nitrososphaeria > JACIWG01 > JACIWG01 > JACIWG01. The sequence continues at coordinate 93,358 of JBMFNX010000003.1, read as the reverse complement.
AATATCGGTTGTGATAATTTATGAACGCATATGAAATGGCTCTAGTGCAGCTTAGTACAGCTGCAAACTATCTTGGTCTCGAAGATTCGATTGTAAACATTTTAAGCAAGCCTAAAAGGGAGCTTCAGGTTTCTTTTCCAGTAAAAATGGATGATGGTCATGTAAAGGTTTTTACAGGCTATCGTGTGCAGCACAATGATGCAAGAGGCCCCTTTAAAGGTGGTATAAGATATCATCCCCTAGTCGACATTAACGAAGTCCGCGCCCTTGCAATGTGGATGACTTGGAAGACAGCGGTACTAAACATACCCTACGGTGGCGCTAAAGGAGGTGTTGCATGCAATCCTAAGGAAATGTCTAAATCTGAGCTTGAAAGGCTTACAAGAAAGTATACGATGATGATTTCTCCAATAATAGGCCCATACACTGACATACCTGCACCTGACGTTTACACAGATTCTCAGACAATGGCCTGGATTATGGACACATACAGTCAACTTGTAGGCTACCGTGTTCCGGCAGTGGTAACTGGGAAACCGATTTCTCTCGGAGGCTCAGCCGGTAGGACGACAGCAACCTCTAGAGGTGTTATTGTGGCAGCTAAGGAAGCTGCTAAAGCATTTAAAAGGGAAATGGAGGGTCTTGGTGTAGTAGTTCAAGGTTTTGGTAATGTTGGTGCTAATGCAGCTATTTTGGCTAAAGAATTTGGTGCAAAGGTTATAGCGGTAAGCGATTCTAAAGGTGGAATATATAATGAAAGGGGATTGGATGTGATTGAAGTTTTAAAGCATAAGGAGCGTACTGGTTCAGTAATAAACTTTCCAGGTGCAAAAAATGTTTCAAACGAAGAACTTTTAGAACTCCCATGCGACATATTAATTCCAGCAGCCTTAGAGGGTCAGATTCATAAAAATAATGCTAAAAATATTCAGGCAAAAATTGTTGTTGAAGGAGCGAATGGGCCGACAACACCTGAGGCTGACAAAATACTATTTGACAGAGAGATTATGGTTGTACCAGACATTCTAGCAAATGGTGGTGGAGTACTTGTAAGCTACTTCGAGTGGGTTCAAAATCTAACAAACCTTTACTGGAAAGAGGAGGAAGTTAATGAAAAGCTTGACAATAAAATGAGGGAAGCGTTTCTGCAAGTGTACAACATTGCTAAAGAAAGGGATGTGGACATGAGAACCGCTGCAATGATTCTCAGTGTAGGTAGAGTAGTTGAGGCTATGACAACAGCAGGATATTTTCCATAAAAATTTTATATATTATCAAAATTTCATTAGCATATCATGTGGCTAATAGGAGCACACGTTTCAATAGCTGGTGAAATAAGCCAATCTTTTGATAGAGCAAAGGCCCTAAACTGTACAGCCTTCCAAATTTTCACAAGAAATCCAAGAGGTTGGGCTTCAAAAAAGTTGGATGAAAAGGAAATATTAAATTTTCATAAAAAATTTGAGGAAACAGGCCTTTTTCCAATAGCGCACATGCCATATCTTCCAAATCTCGCATCCCCCAACAAGGAAATATACGATAAGTCTGTGAAAATCCTTTCCGAAGAGCTTACAAAATGTCACATTCTAAAGATACAATATCTTGTCACACACTTAGGAAGCCACATGGGTACAAGCGAGGAAGAGGGTATAAGAAGAGTTGCTAACGCATGCAATATTGCCTTAAAATCTTCTGAAGGAAACACAGTACTGCTTCTCGAAAACACTGCTGGACAAAAAAATAGTGTTGGGCACACATTTAACCATTTAAGAAAATGTTTGGACTTGATAGAAGATAAGTCAAGAGTCGGTGTCTGCTTCGACACATGCCATGGCTTTGCAGCAGGATACGATATACGCACACGTGATGCTGTAGGAAATCTGTTAAAAGATTTTGATAAGATAATAGGCATCGAAAGGTTAAAGGTTATTCATGTGAACGATTCAAAGGGTGCTTTAAACAGTCACCTTGACAGACATGAGCATATTGGAAGGGGACAGATTGGCTTAAACGGATTTAAGGCTCTAATGTCATTTAAGCAAATACAAAAACTGCCTCTAATTATCGAAACCCCATACGATTCCGAAAAAGACTATATGCGTGATATTGAAATCCTTTGGTCTATAGCGCGAGAACAATTTTAGAAGTGAACTATTTGCCCGACAAGAAGACATCATTCTCACGTTTAAGTTTCCTAAAAAATCCTGTAATAAGTGTACTTGTCTTCTCAAATGGAATCACAATGTTAGGTTTTGGACAGATACTGCCAATAATACCAATACTATTGTACGACTATCTTCACGCTTCAGAAATAGAAATAGGTTTAACGATAAGCTCCTTTGCAATAACTAGAGTGCTATCACAGGGTCCATTTGGAACACTTTCTGACAGGTATGGGCGCAGGCCATTTATTGTAATCTCACTACTAGGCTACAGTATTGTCTCGTTACTTTACATATTTGCCTCGCAAACTTGGCACATTCTTGTAATAAGAGCCGTCCAAGGCCTATTTTCTGGTGCACTTTGGCCTGTCTCTGATGCAATGGTCATGGATATTTGTGACCCAAAACATAGGGGCAAAGTTATTTCAACAATACAGATAGCATATAATGCTGGATGGTTTGCTGGACCATTTTTAGGTGGTGTTATAGCTGACTTGTTTGGATTAAGTGCCACATTCGGATTTAGTGCTGGGCTATCTTTTACAGCATTCATTATCGCCCTAATTTTTCTAAAAGAAACAATAAGGGTGGAAGACGCTCCATCTATTCAACAGTTTTCTATTGTTGAAGGCTTCAAGAACAATTTTCAAAAAACCTTCCAAATTTTAAGAAAGTTTCCTGCATTAAAAAATCTCGCAGTTTCAGCATTTATACTTCAAACTTCACTTTCACTGCTACAAGGTTACACTCCCATATTCATATCCGATGTGCTTAATGGAACCGAATTAGATATTGGTATAATAATTGGATTCGGAGGTGTGCTCGGATTTATTGCACAATATATTGCAGGCTCGTTAGGAGACAGGTATGGTAAATGGCTTATCCTCGAAATCGGCGTATTTATAGCAGCTTTAATATCTCCAACACTTCTTCTTATACAAAATATGTTTCACGCCTACATCATTTTACCTACTGTGATGTGTTGTAATATGATTTCTTCTCCAATGCTCACTGCACTTGTAGGAGACGCTGTACCATCAGATGAGAGAGGTACAGGATATGGTGCGTATGGAATTGTTAGAGACTTTTCTCTGATAATAGGTTCTCCTATAGGTGGTCTTGTTCTAGAATTTTCTAGAAATTTTCTCAAAGAAACTCTCCTGCAAAGTTTGAGGCTTCTTTTCATTTTTAGAAGCATTATGTTGTTTATAACATTATCAATAGCCTTATACTTTATGAAAAGTTTTAGAGAAGTGGATACCGTGATATGGAAAAGGTCAAAGATTCCTCCATTAGAGTAGGCGTCTCGGTCAAATGCCTTTAGATCATAAAAAGTGTTCAGTAACCCTGACTCTTCATCGACGCCATTGGACACATTATCAACCTCTTATAAAAAGTTTTTAAGCAACTTTATAGGTAACGTTTTGGCTGACTGTGTTCCAAATAGATGTTTTAGCCCTGTTTGTATGGAGTGTCATTGTAGTATGTGTTATGTCAGCTGTAATTGTAACATATAGTATTGCGAAAAAAATTCTTTCACTGTCAACTGGAAAGCCTCAAACTTCATCATCTTCTAAGGAAAGGGAATATTTTATTTCAATTGACGTGAGTGATGCCCTGTCACTTTATAATCAGGCTCAAAACTTTTTTGAAAGAGGTGAATACAAAAATGTGGTACAATACTGTTATAATGCTATAAAGGACGTGTTCATTAAAGTGCTTTCACATTTTAACATTTCTCCAGAGGACCTTAATATTGTTGACATGTCCTACATAGTCCAAGTAAAGGGTGTTAGAGTGTCTTTCATAGACCACGTACAGCATGCAAACTTTATAAGATTGAGAATGATTGTGGGCCAAATGGTTTCCAAGGATGAAGTTTCTTGGATGCTTAAAACATGTAAGGCGATAATAGACATGTCGAAGGAGCTTCCAATAGCATTATAAAAATTTGGGAATAGAAGGCTAAAATTTTTAAAATATAAAGTTAATTAACTGCCCTAAACAAATCGAACATGGTTGAGGCCGTTGAGCTCACAAGAGTTTATCGATTTAAGAAGTGATACTGTAACTTTACCTACTGATGAAATGTTGGAGGCAATAAGGCATGCTAAGCTAGGTGATGATGTCTTCGAGGAAGATCCTACTGTTAAAAGGTTGGAGGAAATGGCTGCTGAAAAGATGGGCAAAGATGCTGCACTCCTTGTTACAAGTGGTACCCAAGCAAATCTTGTATCCTTACTAAGTAATACAAGGCGTGGTGACAGCATAATTTTGGAGGCTGAATCACACATATACTATTATGAGGTTGGTGGACTATCTTTTATTGCAGGCCTTCTACCTATTCTCGTTAAAGGTGAAAATGGTTACATGAACCCATCAGATATTGAAGCAGCTTTAAGGCCTAAAGATATACACTATCCTGAAACAACACTAGTATGCATAGAGAACACACATAATAGGGCTGGTGGAACAATTATAAGACCAGAACAGATTAAGGAGATAAATGAGGTTGCTAAAGCTCATGGTCTTAAATTGTATATGGATGGTGCAAGGATATTTAATGCTGCTGTAGCATTAAAGACTGATGTAAAAAATTTTACTAAGCATGTTGATAACCTAATGTTCTGTCTCTCTAAGGGTTTAAGTTGTCCTGTTGGCTCAATTGTTGTAGGAAGCCATGATTTTATTGAAAGGGCTAGAAAGTTTAGGAAAATGTTGGGTGGTGGAATGAGACAGGCTGGTATTATCGCTGCACCCGGTATCATTGCACTTGAAAAGATGATAGATAGGCTGGAAGAAGATCACAGGAACGCTCGTTTGCTTGCAGAAGGGCTGTCGAAGATTGAAGGAATATTAATAGATCTTTCTACTGTACAAACAAATATTGTAATGTTTAATGTAAGCGGCCTAGATATTTCAGCCTACAATTTCGTTGAACTCTTGAAAAGTAAAGGTGTTCTCTGTCTACCCTTCAGTGGCACAAAAGTTAGGATGGTTACACATAGGGGAATAGAAAGACATCATATTGAAAAGACTCTTGCAATAATAGAAGATTTGGTTCCAAAGATTCTTAATAGGGGTTAATTGGGTGTAGGTTTAAAAATTGAGTCAAAGCGGTAACAGTCTATTTTTTAGAACAGAAATTTTTAAGACTCTTAAAGGTGTCGATGAAGCATTATCACTTATAAAGTCTTCTGTAAAGGATATAGTGTTGGACTGTATTGAAATTGATGTAAAAAACTCGTTACACTATTTTCCTGCCGAAGACATTTTGGCACAACAGGATGTACCTAACTTTGACCGTAGTGCAGTAGACGGGTATGCGGTGATATCAAATGATGTTATAAGTTCGAGTCCAACGAATCCTATAATCTTAAAGGTTGTACAAAAGATCTATGCTGACACAAATTTTGAAATACTGAAGCCTATAAATCATGGTGAAGCTTCAATTGTTTATACTGGTGCACCCTTACCACCTAATGCTGATGCGGTGGTAATGTTTGAGGACACGAAGTTTGATGGTTTAATGGTTCAAGTTTTTAGGCCTGTTTCACCATATCAGAATGTTTCTAGAAAGGGTGAAGATTTTTCTAAAGGCTCTATTGTCGTTGAAAGAGGTGCCTTGATAAGGCCCTGGCATCTTGCAGCACTCTTATCTACAGGATTGGATAAGATTAGAGTGTATAGGAGGATTAAGGTTGGAGTCCTCTCTACGGGAAGTGAGCTTACTGAAAAATACAATGGTTCTGGAATCGTAAACACTACTAAACCTCTACTTCTATCACTTGTCAGTGAAGAATTTTGTGAAGCGATAGATTTTGGTACTGTGCCAGATGACAGGGAAGCGATAAGAGAGAAAATTTTGCAAGCCTTACCTGAAGTGGACATACTATTAACTACGGGTGGGACAAGTGTTGGTGCAACAGACCTTGTATCAGATACAATATTGTCTATAAAGGGTTCTAAGTTAATATTCCATGGTGTGCGTATGAGGCCTGGGCGTCCGACTGGAATGGCCCTAGTAAACGGGAAGCCTATTTTCATGCTTTCAGGATATCCTGTTGCCTCGTTCACTGGATTCGAAGTTTTCGTTAAACATACGATAAATCTTCTAAGGTCTTCGAGACAACTTGATTATCCAAAAATTAGGGCTAGGCTTTCAAGAAGGCTTGCTAAGCCTGTTGGTGTAAAGGCATATGTTAGAGTCAAAGTTTTTAAAGTTGGAGAAGAATATGTTGCAGAACCATTGAGGCTAACAGGCTCAGGCCTACTTTCAACATTAACTAGAGGGAATGCACTTCTTGTTATAGACGAGAATGTTGAAGGATACGATGAAGGTGAAGTTGTGGAAGTTCAGCTTATAGGAGGGGTGGTGTAAAAATTGGCTAAAATATTTCATACACTTGTTTCGGTTGAAGAAGCCCTAAAAATTGTTGAAAGCGAGTTTCAAGTAAAACCCTTAGGTGAAGAATATGTTGACCTTTTTGAAGCATGGGGGCGTATTCTTTCAAGGAATATGCTTTCGGAAATCGATTCACCACCATTTGACCGATCAGAAGTAGATGGATATGCTGTATTAGCCGCTGACACATTCGGTGCAGAAGAGGATAGACCTGTCACTCTCACTCTAGTTGGCTCATCTGAAGTAGGCGTCATGCCTGAAAAAGGTATAATTTCAGGTGAATGTATGAGAATTGCAACCGGCGCTCCTATTCCAAAGGGAGCCGATTCTGTAGTAATGATAGAATACACTAAGGAAGTTGATAAAAAAGTTTACGTTTACCGACCAGTTGTTCCCGGAGAAAATGTTTCGCAAGCAGGTTCAGACTATGTTGTTGGGGACATATTTTTAAGGCAGGGCACCCTTTTAACAGGAAGAGAGGTTGCCTCGTTAGCAGCATTGGGCTACAGTAAAGTTCCAGTTTTCAAAAAACCTAAAATAGCCTTATTCTCTTCAGGAAACGAACTTGTTGTCCCAGGAAAACTTTTGGAGCCTGGAAAAATATATGATGCGAACGGTCCAGCAATATTTTCGATGATAAAAGAATGTGGTTGTGAGCCACAGTTTATGGGCATCCTACCTGACACATTCGAAAAAATTTATCATTCTCTCGAAAAAGCTCTAAACTCACATGATATAGTAATAACTTCTGGAAGTACTTCAGCAGGATTAGGTGACCTCATGTATAAAGTTCTTGACTCACTCGGCTCCCCGGGAGTTGTAGTTCACGGATTAAAGGTTAAGCCTGGGAAGCCTACCATCATAGCAGTAGTTAATGGAAAGCTTGTCTTCGGTCTACCAGGTTTCCCTGTTTCAGCTTCAATGATCTTCACAATACTTGTTAAACCAATTTTGATGAAGATTGCTGGCTTCGATAGAATTGAGTTTAGGAAGGTTAATGCGATTGTCCCATACAAGTTGTCTACTGGAAGAGGTCGGCGTACACTAATACCAGTAAGCCTTATCGAAAGTGGAGGAAAATATATTGCTTATCCAACACCAGGTTCTTCTGGAACTGTTTCCACGTTAAATTATAGTGAAGGCTTTATCGATGTCCCAGAAAATGTCGAGTTTGTTGAAGAAAATGAGGCTGTAGAGGTTAAACTTTTTTCTGAAAAAATTTCTATCCCTGACCTAACATTCATTGGAAGCCATTGTCCAGCAATAGACCTTATACTTTCACTGTTTAAGGAAAAGTGTGCTGCTAAAATAATTAATATTGGCTCTATTGGTGGACTTTGTGCTATAAAAAGGAGGGAAGCCGACGTATGTGGTACACATTTGCTTGACGAAAAAAGTTTAGAATATAATCTACCATTTATAGAAAGGTTTTCTCTAAAAGGTGTAGCTGTGTTGGTGAAAGGCTATAGGCGTAGGCAGGGTATAATTACATTAAAAGGTAATCCGAAGAACATTTTTTCAGTTGAAGACATTTTGAAAGGGGATGTTCAAATAGTTAACAGGAACAAGGGTTCTGGTACGAGAACATACTTTGACCACATTTTAAAGCAGATTGCAGTAAAACGTAGTGAAGACTTTTCAAGCTTGGTTAAAGGGATAAGGGGGTACACGTATGAGGCTAAAACGCATTCTGCTGTAGCTTTAGCTGTGTTGCAGGGGCGTGCTGACGTTGGTATAGGCCTAGAGTATTATGCAAGAAAATATGATCTAAACTTTATACCACTTGTTGATGAAGAATATGATTTCGTCATACTTAAGGATCGCCTTAAAAAGTTGCATGTTAAGGAATTTATTGAAGTTTTAAGTTCTGAAGAGTTTAGGACAAAACTTTCAGAAGATTTTCAGGGATATTATGCTGACTCAAATACTGGAAAAATTCTAGAACCCTAAACTTTATCCAATCCTATTTTTTGCCTAAAATGGAAAAGATTCCAACAAGTATGCCTACAAGTATTAGCAGCAGTTTTAGATTTAAGCCGATAAAGAAGTTTGGGATGGCTATCATTAAAAAGCTTGTTGCATCAAGTGCACCGTGTAGGAGGGCTGGTACTATAAGGTTTCCACCAGACATATGGTATGCTCCACACATTCCAATACTGAACATCATGAGCTGCGAAAACTGTACTAAAGCTATATTTCCGAAAATAATGTAATAGTAAAAATGTACTACAGTAAAAACTAGTGATGAAATTATTGCTGAATAAATCCAGTGAATGTTGCCTAAAATTTCCTCTAGTTTACCAAACATAAATCCTCTAAAAAGAAATTCTTCAAACGGTCCAACTATTATAAAGGAAAGAAATATCATGTACCAAGCAAATTCTGGCGAAATATTAAGAAGTGGGTTCGGTCTATTGATAATCTGTTGACTGTTTGGGTCTAAGGCGAATATTGTTATTATCAGAATGAAGGCAAGGGCAAAGCCTATGGCTGAAAAGATTCCAAAATATCCGAGTCCATACTTTAATGCAGCTTTAAAGTTCCTATAAGAGTTTAGTAGTATATTTTTTCCATCAAGAAAAAGTATGATTATCGAGGGAGCAATGTAGACTAAAATAATCTGCTGCAAAAAATCTCTTACATTAAAGGCATACTGTGAAGTGATGCAGGCAACTATTATAATGGCTCCAATCAAATACTTTACAATATCACTTTTAACCATCTAATCTGCTTCCTCTATCGAACATTAGATTTAAACGATATGTTAAAAAGGTTTTGAAAAATTTAAAGTATTGCTATAGCTCTAATTGGCGAGGAATCTAGTCCCCTTATTTTTAGGGGAAGACCAATGTATATGAAACGTTTTCCAGCAACCTTATCTAAGTTTGAAAGCATCTCCACTATTGGAATATTCTTTCCCAAAAGATGTTTGTGTGAAGCCATAAGCTCATACGATTCCTCCAAGTTAATTGTATCATCTATGCCAAGCATTTTTATATGAAAGCTTAACCATTCAGCAGCCTCTTTAGAAATGTATGGCGCCTCATCTCCTCTTATGCCTGAATAGAGTAGTACAATATCACCATCTTTAATATGCTCCTCTAAATCGGATACAAGTATTGCCTCACGAGGTTTCTTGTACCGTAAATCAACACATACTGCTTCCCCATAAAAGCTTCTTATATCAAGAGATGTAATGTCAGGCCATTCTGGTTTAAAGTGTGATGGTGCCTCAACATGCACTCCTAAATGGCTCATCATGTCGATCTCATGCATAATTGTTTTATCCAATTCTGCAATAAAGGGTCTTATTGTAAGCCTCCTCTTCTCTCTTCCAGGAACAAGCATTGGTGAAAGGTCTATAACCTCCCTATTCTCTAAAACATTATATTCCATACTTTATCTCCAAAATGTTATAGGCTATTTTTTATAAAAGATTTTTGTATATTGGGTAAACAATATAAACTATCTTTTTTAAGCAATTGATGATATAAATTGATAGAAATAAGATGGCATGGTAGAGGGGGTCAAGGTGCAGTAACTGCTTCAGAATTGCTGGCTAATGCTGTCGTGAGAGTGGGAAAGTTCGCGCAATCTTTTCCAGCCTTTGGGCCTGAAAGAAGAGGCGCTCCAGTGCTCGCTTTCACGAGAATAGATGACAATCCTATTGAAATTAGATGGCAGATTACTGAACCTGATGTTGTAGTAGTCTTAGACTTTTCACTCCTGTCAACTGTGAACGTTGTCTCCGGTCTTAAAAAGGACGGTTTCATTATACTAAACACTTCAAAGGATTCTTCAGAAGTGAAGTCAATGTTTCCAGGATATAAGATTGCTAAGGTTGACGCAACATCTATTGCGTTAAAGAATCTTGGTGGACCAATAACTAACACTTCAATGTTGGGCGCACTACTTAAAGCAGTCCCAATTGTACCATTTGATGTGATGGTGAAGGTTGTTGAAGAAAGATTCGATCCAAGAAACTCTGCCTCCCTTAAGGAAACATATGAGAAGACGGAGGTGCTAGCTTGATGCCGAAGAAGGTTTCTGAAATGGAAGAAGGTTTTGTCATGACGACTCCAAGAAGCAGTATGCAGACAAAGACTGGCTCTTGGCGGACATTTAAACCAGTGATAGACTATAGCAAGTGCATATCATGTGCAATTTGCTGGAGCTATTGTCCTGAGCCAGCAATATTTCTTAAAGACGACAAGTATACTGTTGACTACGAATACTGTAAGGGTTGTGGAATATGTGCTGCAGAATGTCCTGTAAAGGCTATAACGATGGCTAGGGAGGGTGAGTAGGATGAAGACAATACTATTGTCAGGCAATACTGCCCTATCTTATGCTGTTAAACAGTTGGATGTTGACGTTGTCTCAGCTTATCCGATAACTCCTCAAACAACAATGGTTGAGAAACTTTCAGAGTATGTTGCTAACGGTGAACTTAATGCAGAATTTATTCCAGTAGAATCTGAGCACTCTGCACTCTCATCAGTTCTAGGTGCTTCAGCGGCTGGTGCAAGAGTTTTTACTTCAACAAGTTCTCAAGGCCTACTTTTGATGCATGAGATAATGTTCATTGCAGCCGGTTTAAGACTTCCTATTGTAATGGGTGTCGCTGATAGGGCTGTCTCAGCTCCAATCAACATTTGGAATGACCACAGCGATATTATGGCGCAAAGGGATAGTGGCTGGATATGCTTTTTCGCAGAATCAGCTCAAGAATCTTACGATAGAACAATACAAGCATATAGGATTGCTGAAGATGAGAATGTGCATCTGCCCGTGAACCTGAACTTTGACGGCTTCATACTAACACATACTTATGAGCCTGTTACAACATTAGATGATGACATGGTCTTAAAGTATGCGCCTAAAAAGAGGAGAAGACTTGTTCTAGACCCTGACAGGCCAATGACTTTCGGTGGACTTGGTTCACCTGAATACTATTTTGAGGCAAAATATCAGGCTATAAAGGCTTTAGAAAGTTCTCTAAAAACGATAATCGAAGCAGATAAAGAATATGAGAGGATAAGTGGTAGAGGCTATGGCTTGTATAAGGCTTACATGACAGAGGATGCTGACACAATACTGGTTTCTCTAGGTTCAGTAGGCGGCTCTATTAGAGAGGTTGTGAGGAGAATGAGAAGGGATGGTTTAAAGGTTGGTGCACTAAGTTTAAAACTGTTCAGGCCGTTCCCTGCAAAAGAGCTTGCTGAAGCACTTTCTAAAACAAATTCTGTTATAGTTCTTGACAAGGCTTCATCTCCGGGTGCGATTGGTGGACCACTGTTTCTTGAAATTCAGGCGTCCCTAAAATCATTTGATGTAAACGTTCCAGCAATAGACATAATAGCTGGACTTGGTGGAAGAGAGATTGGTCCAGACGATATCAGGATAATGTTTAATAAGGGCTTGAAGGTTGCGGCTGAAAAGAAGGTTGACAAAATATTAGATTTTGTGGGGGTGTACCTGTAAATGCCATATAAGACTTTAAAGGATTTGCCTCTTAAGGAGCATTTTGGGCCAGGCCATAGACTTTGTCAAGGATGTGGTGCCGGTATAATAGCGAGGCTTATAACAAAGGTTGCAGGAGACAATACTATAATAGTGAACGCTACAGGCTGTGTAGAGGTTGCAACAACATTCTATCCTGACACAGCATGGGGACTACCATACATTCACGTTGCATTCGAAAACTCTGCTGCTGTCGCATCAGGTGTTCGTGCAGCATACAATGCGATGGTCCGCAAGGGTATTGTAGACAAGAACCCTAACGTTATTGTCTTAGCAGGTGATGGTGGAACAGCGGACATCGGCCTACAGTCTTTAAGCGGCGCTCTAGAAAGAGGAGACCATATACTCTACATATGCTATGATAACGAGGCATACATGAATACTGGCATTCAAAGGAGTAGTGCAACACCATATGGTGCTTGGACAACAACTTCTCCACCAGGAAAACTTAGCCCAGGCCAAAAGACTAGTAAAAAGGATTTAGTCGGTATTGCAGTAGCACATGGAATAAAGTATGCTGCAACAGCAACAGTCGCATACTTGCTAGATGCAGCAAACAAGATAGAAAAGGCTCTAAACACACCAGGAGCAACATTCATGCACTTCCTAAGCCCCTGTACACCTGGATGGAGAATTGATACTGCAAACTCTATAAAGGTTAGTCGTCTAGCAGTACAAACAGCCCTATGGCCACTCTATGAAGTAGTTGACGGCCAATATATTACCACCGTAAAGGTTCCTAAGAGGCTGCCTGTCATAGAATATCTTAAACTGCAGGGGAGATTCCGTCACCTAATAAATAAGCCTGAAGAAGTTGCAAGGATACAGGCTTATGCTGACAAGCTTGCAGAAAAGTTCGGTTACGGCCCACTCTCAACATAAACTTTTCCCCATCCTTTTTAAAACTTATTTAATATCATTTTTAATGTAAAACGAATGGAAGTAAATCTTCTTTTGATGTCGAAAAACGATATTTTAAATGGTTTAACTGAGGGTAAGCTATCTATTTCCGTTCACGGGTTCGGATACGTTGGTGCGTCAATATCTTCAGCATTTTTAAGGAAGGGTTGCCAAGTTATAGCACAGGACATTAAACAGGACCTGGTTCAAGAAATAAATTCTGGCTCATGGAATTTTGAAGATGATAAGGAAGTTTATGACACTATAAAAGAAGCAGTTTTAGGGAAAAGAGTTTTTGCAACAACAGACTATAGAGAATCTGTTTCTAAAACAAATTTTCACATAGTTACTGTGCCAGTCTCTATTATAAAGAAGGAAGAAGTTTCTATCGACTACAGTCATATTGTTGAAGCATGTAAGATGATTGGACGTTTCATGAAAAGAGGTGATGCTGTTGTGGTTGAAACAACATTGCCTCCGGGTACAACGGAAGGCATGCTTAAGAAAATTTTAGAGGATGAAAGCAGTATGGCTGTTGAAAAAGATTTTGCTCTAATATATAGTCCTGAAAGAATTTTTGTCGGAAGAGCTTTAAAGGATATTGAATCAAATTATCCGAAGATTGTTGCAGGATATGGTCCGAGAAGCCTAAAGGTTGGTGAAGCACTCTACTCGCTTGTAGCGAAAAAGGGTATAATATGCTTGTCTTCCATAAAAGCAGCTGAAGCTGAAAAGGTTTTTGAAGGCATATATAGGGACGTTAACATTGCACTCGCAAACGAACTCGAAAGCTATTGTGAAAGGGAAGGCTTAGATTTTCATGAAATAGTCTATGCTGCAAACAGTCAACCATACTCTCAAATTCATATGCCTGGTGTAGGTGTTGGAGGCGCATGTATACCAGTTTACCCATACTTTTTGCTAGCAAAGAATGGATCCTTAAAACTAATCCGGACTGCAAGAAAAATTAATGAGCATAGACCCGACGAGATAGTTGAAAGGTCTCTTAAAAAATTTTATAAAAGGTTTGGTAAAAATGATAAAATAAATGTTTCAATATTAGGTTTATCCTTTAGGGGTAATGTTGCGGATAACAGGTTTTCTCCAACAATTCAATTGGCAAAATCTTTCTTAGAAAGAGGCTGTAATGTTATAGTCCACGACCCATACGATTACAGGGATACAGGATTACCCTATGGTGTAAGGTTTACTAAAGACTTAGAAAGTGCCTTAAAAGGCTCTAATATTATAGTTGTAGCCGCAGACCATAACATTTACAGGGAACTGGAAAAGAGTACTTTTTTGAAACTATGTTCTGATAAGCATTTGATTGTTGACCCTAAAAATGTTTTAAAGTTTAATAAAAGAGTTTAAAGAGATTGAGGCGATGAACATGGACATATATGTTGTCAAGGTCGGCACCTCAGTACTCTCTGACGGTAAGGGGATAAGCGAGGAAGCTATCAAAAACATCTCCCACCAAATATGTGACCTAATTAATGAAAAACGAAGGTTTATTCTGGTTTCATCTGGTGCCATACTTTCTGGTATAACAGTCCTTGGACTAAATACTACACCCCAAAAGTTAAGGTTAACTGATAAGCAGGTCTGCGCCTCAATTGGCCAACCATATCTCATGAGCTTATACGAGAAATATTTTAGGGAAAGGGGTGTCGTGACTGCACAGATACTTTTAACAGAAGAGGATTTAGCGAACAAGATTGCGTACAAGAATGTTTGGCGTACCATGAACGCTTTACTGAAACGCAATGTTGTCCCTATAGTTAATGAAAATGACGCTGTCTCCGTTAGAGAACTTCTTCCAGTAAACCCATATGTGCCAGACGATGTAAGGTTCGGGGACAACGATAGGCTTTCAGCAATAATCGCGTCTAAGGTTAAGGGTAAAATGTTGATAATTTTAAGTGATGTAGACGGATACTATGAAACCGCTCCTGATGGCAGTAGAAGGCTAGTAAAAGAAATCAGGGTCTTAAACAGTTCTATGATCAAGTTCGCTAAAGGCCAAGGCGCACTTGGGAGAGGTGGCATGAAGTCTAAGCTTGAAGCTGCAAAGATTGTTGCGGAAACAGGAATACCTGTTGTCATAGCCAACGGGAAACGTCCTAACATTATTAAAGAAATACTTGACGGTGCTGATGTTGGCACAAAAATTTTGCCAGCAAAAAGCCCATAATATGATTATGCTTCAATAAATTTTAGAAAATATTTCTCTAACTCTCCTACTATAATTTCTAGGAGCCTTTCACCCTTTTCCCTACTTGCTAGGCTAGGGTCAAGGTCTACACCAGCAGGACAAATTTCCTCTTGATCCAATATCATGTGCTCCAAATATTTTGGCCTAGTTCCTGCTTTGAAGATCAAATCTTTTCTAACAAGTTCAGGGTATATGGCAAAGGCAATTGATGTCTCAAACTCTCCAGCGTGCCCCGGACAATCTTCTGAAAGAAACTTCAAGACCTCTTTAGGTATTAGGTCCCAGTATGATAAGGCTGCAACCTTCATATTTAAATCATCTCTTATCCTGAAGCCTACTAGACGTATTGCCGGAATATTTCCACCATGTCCATTTAACAATATCACCTTATCAATTCCATGTTTCCTTAAACTTTTGCAAGCTTCAAAGACCACATTCATGAACGTTTCGCTTGAAACGGTTAAGGTTCCAGGCCAACTCATGTGATGAGGTGATATGCCAATGTTTAATGGTGGTGGTACTAGAACAACCTTTGGAAACACCTTTTCCACAGCCTTTCTTGCAACATATAAAACTGTTGCCAGATCATGTTTCATTGGAAGATGTGGTCCATGCTGTTCTATGCTCCCTAAAGGTATTATGGCAGCTTTAACAAAATTAAGAATACTTTTAAATTCCTCTCTTGTTAACTCATCTAATGAAACCTTCTGCATACATAGTGTGTTTAAAAACTATCTAATAAGAATTAGTTTTCGATTCATGTCCCATATGTAATGTTTCTGGGTTGACAATCCAATAAGGTTTTTCTCCCCTCAAGTACCTTACTATATTATCTACTGCAGACCTATACGTTTCGTACACAGCCTCTTTTGTTGACGATGCAATATGAGGTGTCAATATAACATTATCCATTTTCAAAAGAGGATTATCTTCTTGCAAGGGTTCAGGTTCTGTAACATCAAGTCCAGCGCCGGCTATAATATTGTTTTCCAAAGCCCAGATTAAGGCTTCAGTGTCAACTACAGCCCCCCTGCATATGTTTATCAGATAAGCGCTCCTTTTTATCAATTTAAGCTCCCTTTTACCAATCATCTTCCTTGTCTCTCTAGTTAATGGAACGCTTAAAACTATAAAATCTGATTCTCTAAGAAGCTCATCTAAGCTCACCAACTTTGCACCGTAAAACTGTGCCCTTGCAGGCAAAACATATGGATCATAAGCCAATATTTTCATGTTAAATGCCAGTCTACTCTTTAACGCGATTCTTCCACCAATGTTACCTAATCCTATTATCCCCAAAGTCTTTTCCCAAAGTTGAATTCCCATCCAATCCATTTTCCTCCAACTACCGTCCCTGGCAGTCTTGTCAGCTAAAGTGATCTTCTTAGAAAGGTCTAACATTAGGGCCAGCGCATGTTGTGCTACAGGTTCAGAATATACTTCTCCAACATTACAAACTATAATTCCTCTCCTACTACATTCCTCTACATCTATTTGATCATAGCCAATGCCAAAACCTTGTATTAGCTCAAGTCTTCTAGCATTGTCCAAAAACTCTTTATCAACCTTAGGCCCTCCAGCCAAAATGTTTACTTCAGAAATTTTTTCTAACCATTCTCTTGAATCCTTTGGCTGATAGACTTCAGCATATTCCATCAATTTTTCACAAAGTCTCTTAAGTTCTACATGGTCTGGTTTCTCACTCCATTCGCCTATCGAGGGTGCAAGTGCTGGTGCCAGAATCTTTTTCCTCAACTTCTCCCATCCTTTTTCAACAGCAACATTATATAATCTTATCTATAATGAAGTTTAAATAATATTTGTTTTGGCATGTATGTGACTTGTATGGGAAAATGTTTTTTGATAAAAAATGTTAGAGGTAGGGAAATACTAGATAGTAGAGGCAATCCAACTTTGGAGGTGGATGTTGTAACAGAAGATGGGATAATAGGTCGCGCTTCTGCTCCAGCAGGCCGTTCTAGGGGAAAGTATGAGGCTACAGAAATTCGGGATGGTTCAAAAAGATACCATGGTCTTGGTGTACAGAAGGCTGTAAAGATGGTTAATGAAATAGTAGCCAATCTTTTAAAGGGAAGAGATGTCCGCTTTCAAAGAGAAATAGACCAGATTCTCATCGAATATGATGGTACAGAAGATAAGTCAAAGCTTGGCGGAAACGTTTTGACTGCAACATCTTTGGCGGTAGCAAAAGCTGCAGCCAACAGTCTAAATATTCCATTATACAAGTATATTGGCGGATCAAACGCTCGCATATTACCTGTTCCAATGTTCCTTTACGTATGCGGTGGAAAATTAGCTGCAACAGACCTAGACTTCCAAGAATTTAATGCCATGCCTGTGGGTGCAAAAAGTTTTTCTGAAGCCATGCAGATGGGATGCGAAGTCTACCATATTCTGGCTGAAATATTGTCTAAAAAGTTTGGAAAATATTCTCTCAACGTTGGAGATGAAGGCTCACTTTCACCTCCTGGAGTCAGTGATCCAGAAGTTGTTTTCGAAACCATATTAAGTGCAATAGAATCTCAAGGTTATGGGGGAAAATTTGTTCTAGCCCTAGATGCTGCAGCAACTCACCTGTATAATCGTGAATCTGGGAAATACAAGTTTAGAGGTAAGGAATTGGACAAAAATGAGCTTATGGAAATATATATAGAGTTAGCGAGAAAGTTTCCACTAGCATCAATAGAAGACCCATTTCATGAAGACGACTTTGAAGGATTTGCAGAGATTACGAGAAAACTTAGTGATGTTCAAATTGTAGGAGACGACCTATTTGCATCAAACATTAGACGTTTGAAAATTGGCATAAAATCTGGTGCCGCGAACACGATACTGCTTAAAGTTAACCAGATTGGAACCCTTTCAGAAGCCCTTGATACAGCTGAATTCGCTTACAGGAACGGATATAGTGTTCTAGTTTCAGAAAGGTCTGCCCAGACAGAAGACGTTTGGCTCGCGGAACTTGCAGTGGCCATAAACTCTGGCCAAATTAAGAATGGTGCACCTGTTAGAAGTGAGCGTGTTGCACAGTTCAATCAGCTTTTAAGAATTGAGGAGGAGCTTGGCTCAGTAGCAAAGTATGCGGGAGAAAGTTATAGAAATCCAATATCGTTGACATTCTCTACATTTTAAAACCGTAAGCTTTATTGTCAAATCATTCTCTAATATTAACGTCAGAAATGATTATAAAAAATTTTGACAAACTTTTACATAATAAATTGATAGGAAGGAAGATTATATTAGAGGTTGTTGAAAGAGTCTTGGAGGAAGTAAACTATTACAATTTGATAAAAAAGGCTGTTCAATTAAAGGATTCCCTACTAAAAATTATGGATAAAACATTTAATCTGAAAGAATTTGAAAAAATATACCTCATTGCTGGTGGAAAAAGTTCATCTTATATGGCTAAAGCTTTTGAAGAAATTTTGGGAGAAAAAATTTCTGAAGGGATTGTGGTTGAAAAAAGGGGATATCATTCTATAAATTTGACGCTTCCAATTGTCTACGCTGGCCATCCACTACCAGACGAGGAAAGTGTTAGAGGAGGTGAAAAAATTGTACAGTTGGCGAAAAAGGCTTGCGAAAAAGACCTTGTAATTGTTTGTGTTAGTGGAGGCTGGACATCTTTAACTACGCGTCCTCCAAATTCACTACCTTTAAAAGATGTTATTGAAACATATAAGCTGCTCCTTTTCTCTGGTATGCCATTAAATCAAATGAACATTGTAAGGAATCGTCTTTCAATGCTTGGTAAAGGGAAAATTTTGGATTACGTGGATGGTGCGACAGTTATAGGTATTATTGCCGTTGACGAGGTTGGAGGTAAGGCTTGGGGGCCAACAGTTGTAGATGATTCATCTTTTAAGGACGCATTAAATGTTATAGAAAATTATGGGCTCTTGGACAAGATTCCTGTAACAGTAAAAAATTATTTGCTGGATAATGTTCAAAAAGAATCTTACAAAGATAGACGCAATAGTATAAAACATGTTAGTTTACAAAATTTTGTGCTAGTAAACAATATTGATCTATGCAACATTGCACTAAAGCATGCTAAAAACTATGCCCCCTCATATGTTCTAACTACTTCAATTGAAGGTGAAGCGAAGGATGTTGGGACAGTTATTTCTGCGATAGCTAAAGAAATTTCCTTATACAAGAGACCCTTCAGTCCTCCATGCATTCTTATAGCTGGAGGTGAAACTACTGTAACGATAGGAAAAGAATGTGGTGAAGGTGGAAGAAATCAGGAGCTCGCACTTTCAACTGCATTAAATATTTCAGGCACAAACATTGTGTTAGCCGCTGTTGCAACAGACGGTACAGACGGTCCAACAGACTTTGCTGGAGCAATAGTTGATGGCCAAACATTTTCAAGAAGTTTAGAATATGGTATAGACTTGTTTAAAGAGCTAAAGTTTCACAACTCATCCTATGTCTTTAAAGTTTTAGAGGACGCAATATACACTGGTGAAACTGGAACAAACTTGATGGACCTAATACTTGTCTATATTCAATAGAAAAGTTTTTAATCTATTAATAAAATGCTTGTAATATAATGTCTGAGCTTATAGAAAAGGCTAGAGCAGCAAAGATTGCATCCTACGAGCTTGCTAAATCATCTGATGAAACTAGAAGGAAGGCCTTAAATTGTATGTCTAAGGCGATTCTAGAACATTCTAAGGAAATTCTTGAAGCTAACGCAAAAGATATAATAGAGTTTCAAAAATCGAACCCTGGCTCCCCTTTAATTGACAGACTGCTACTTAATGAGAAAAGGGTTAAAGATTGTGCCGACGGCCTTTTGAAGATAGCTTCACTTCCAGACCCTATCGGAGAAGTTGTTGAAGGATGGCGTACTAAACATGGTCTAGAAATTTTTAAGGTAAGGGTTCCAATTGGAGTAATTGGAGCAGTATATGAGGCTAGACCAAATGTTACTGTTGACATAAGTGGTTTAGCCATTAGGTCTGGGAACGCGTGCATTTTGAGAGGTGGTTCTGAAGCTCTAAATTCTAACGTTAAAATTGTGCAAATTTTAAGAAAGTCCCTTGAAGGTATTCTTCCACCGGATTCTATACAGATTATTGAATCAAGAGAACGTTCTATTGTCTACGAAATGCTTAAATTAAATGAGTACATTGATGTGATTGTTCCAAGAGGAAGTGCTCAATTTATCAAGTTTGTTAGAGACAATTCCTCAGTTCCAGTTATTGAAACTGGTGCTGGAAATAATCATATTTTTGTTAACTGGGACGCTGACTTTGAAATGGCTAATAGGATAATAGTTAATGCTAAAGTTCAGAGGCCTGCTGTATGTAATGCTGTGAGAAAGGTGCTTGTGCACAAGGATGTTGCTGAAAAATATATTCCATTACTTGTTTCAGAATTAAAGAGGTATGGTGTGAAAGTGAAGGGTGATGAAAGGGTTCTAGAGATTGTTCCAGACATTATGCCAGCTGATGAAAGCGACTGGTATGAAGAATATCTTGACCTCACTTTGGCAATTAAAGTAGTTGACTCTGTTAAAGATGCTGTACAACACATAAACAAATATGGTACAAAACATTCTGAATCAATTATAACAAAAAATTTGGAGGATGCAAAATATTTTACTTGGAACGTTGACAGCGCATGCGTCTATGTTAATGCGTCAACGAGGTTCACTGACGGGGGAGAATTTGGTTTCGGTGCAGAAGTTGGGATAAGCACTCAGAAGCTTCATGCCAGAGGCCCAATGGGTCTCAGGGAACTTACTACAACAAAATACATTATATACGGTAACGGTCAAGTGAGAGAAGTCTAGGCAGATAATTTCGACGCCTTTTCAGCCGCAGCCTTTATCGCTTCAATAATTATGCCCCTTACACCAGCCTTTTCTAGGACATATATTCCTTCTATGGTTGTTCCAGCAGGTGTTGTTACACGCCTGAATATTTGTTCAAAATCTTCTTCTTCAAGAAGTTTTGTCGTTCCAGAAAAGACTTTTAAACTAACTTCTTTGGCTGTTTTATGGTCGAAGCCGAGGAGGACGGCGGCCTCATAGAATGCTCTTATTATTTCGCTAGCGAAGGCGATCCCACTTCCTGAAATAGAGGTTAGTGTGTCCAGAAGCCGTTCATCAACCTCTATTACTTTACCAATTCTAGACAGCAATCTTATAACATCATCTTTTACTCTTAGATCGGCTTCCTCAGATGCTGTTAGGCCTATTACAGAATCGCAGACTTTAACTGAAATGTTCGGCATTCCACGGAAAACATTCTTACATTCTATCTTAGAACGTATTTTATCAATCCTTATTCCTGCAATAAATGAAACAAGTGCCTTTTTATCTTCAACTTTTACAATATCTTCGGCTACCCTATTAAAGTCCTTTGGTTTAACAGCCAACACGATTAGGTCAGCAAGCTCACATAATCTAACATTGTCTATAATTTTAACTCCAAGCCTTTTGGCACTTTCAAGCTTTAGTTTATCAGCATCTGATACAAGCAGTTCTTCGGCTGGAAAACTTGATTTTATTAGCCCCTCAACTATTGCACTTCCAAGTGCACCAAACCCTATTATACCGACTTTCATGTCACAAACTTTTCACTTTAAAGTAAATAACCTTTTAAGTATAGTTGTGTGAGTTTAAAATCTATTTAGGAACCGCCTATATACCCTTTAATAGTCTTGCTGCAAAAATCTGTGGAAGGTTCGCTTCAATAATTTTTTTGGCAGACAGTTCCCTGTTATATTTTGTCCCATACACTTTAGCGTTCATGTTTTCTATGTCCAATATTGCGTATCTTGCTAAAGTGTTTCCATCACGTGGCTGTCCTACACTGCCAGGATTTAATATGAGTTTTTCAAGTCTCCTGTAAATGTATGGTACGTGTAGGTGTCCTAAGCAAAGTACATCTTCCTCATATTCTGTGGCATAGTATAAGAATTTGAAGGGGTCTGTGTCAGGGTGGATATAGTCTCCAAAAAGCGGGTCCTGTGGTGTCGCATGTGCTAAAAGGATTTTTTTACCCTCTTCCTCTAACCTTAAAGTTGAGGGTAATGTTGAAAGGAAATTTAAATTTTCTTTTTTCAAAACATTTCTAGTCCATTTTGCTGCTATGACAGCCTTTGGACTTAATTCAGAATAGTCTCCTGTTGCAACTGCATAATCATGGTTTCCCATAATACATTTTATACTCTTGTCCCTAACAAGTTCTATGACCTCATTTGGGTTGGCGCCATATCCAACCAGGTCTCCCAAGCATAATATCCTGTAGCCTTCAATCTTCTCTAGCACAGCTTCAAATGCTTCAAGATTACTGTGTATGTCTGCTATTAATGCTATATCCAATCCATATAACATATATTGGACAGTTTTTAATATTTTTCCAGCTAATTCTAAAGATTCATAAAAAACTTATATTATCCATTAGAGGTGGACGGTAAAAGAAGGTAATGTTGGCATGCTGCATCCAGTATATAATCCTAGGGGGATAGAGGATGAAATCAGAGTGTTCTGGGAAAAAAATTGTATTAGGAAAAAGGTTGAAATGGACCCTAGTAAGGTTGAAATTGTCGGATACGTTGAAGGTCCCCCTACATTAAATGGTGAACCACATATTGGCCATTTAAGGGGTAGAGTGTATAAAGATCTTTGGTTCAGGTTCACAACATTAAGTGGTAAGAGAGTTATATTTAGAGGTGGATGGGATACACAGGGTCTACCAGTTGAGCTTCAGGCTGCCAAGGAGCTTGGGATAATAGGTGGAAAGCAGGAGCTTCTAAAGTATGGAATGGAAAAGATTGTTGAAAAGGCTAAGGAGATGATAAAATACTATCATAAGTTCTGGATCTCCGCTGACCACCTCATGGGCATGATGATGGACCATGATAAGGATTATTGGACTTACAAGGACGAATATATTGAGAGAGAGTGGCAGATTCTTAAAGTTGCTTGGGAAGACGGTCTTCTAGGTGAAAGCTTCAGGGTTGTAGGATACTGTCCAAGTTGCCAGACAGCATTAAGCCACAGTGAAGTAAGCTCAGAATATGAAATGCTAGAGGATCCATCCCTCTACTATAAGGTTAGACTAAAAAACTATCCTAACCGCTTCATAGTATTATGGACTACAATGCCTTTCACGGTAGTAACAGATATCATGGTTGCAGTTCACCCTAACTCAAGCTATTCTATTGTTGAAGTCAACGGCGAAGAATGGATTATTGCATCTAATAGGGTTAACGATTTCATGAAGGAAGTTGGTATAGAAGATTATAGGATAAAAGGGGAAATTTTGGGTGAAACCTTAAAGGGTGAAAGGTACGAGTATCCTCTTGAGGAAGAAGTTCCAAAGCAAGGGTTACTTGATAGAGAATATAATGCCCACGTAATAGTATTGGATGAAAGCGTTGATATTAATACTGGGACAGGAATCGTTCACATGGCCCCATCAAATGGTGAAATAGATTTTGAAATAGCGAGAAGAGAAGGTCTCCCAATATTCAATCCATTCGATGACACTGTTTGCTTTACAAAGGATGCTGGAAAATATGCTGGAATATTTGCAAGAGATGCTGACAATATTGTTATAGAAGATCTTAGGAGAAAGGGATTGCTTGTGCATGTTTCAAAAATAGTTCACGAATATCCAACATGCTGGAGGTCCCATCATAGGCTTGTTTGGCTTGCGAGGAGAGAATATTTTTATTGGGTTGACAAGATTGGAGACCGAGCCCTTAAAGCAGCTGAAAAGGTTGAATACTTCTTTGATGCACCTAAAAACAGGTTCCTCAATATAATAAGGGAGATGAAGCCATGGTGTATATCAAGAGAGAGAGTTTGGGGTACACCTCTCCCAATCTGGGTTTGCAGCAGCTGCGGTGAAAAAATTGGCCTATTCTCTAGGAAAGAGATTATAGAAAATGCTATAGAACTTCCTGACGGAGAAAATTTTGAACTCCATCGTCCATGGATAGATAGAATTGTTGTCAGATGCAAAAAGTGTGGAGGAAAAGCTTATCGTGAACCTTTTGTGCTTGATACATGGCATAATTCTGGCGCTTCACCATATGCTGCGTTCACTGACGAAGAGTATCGAAAATATGTTCCTGTAGAATTTTTGACAGAAGGTATAGACCAGACTAGAGGTTGGGCGTACAGTCTACTAATTTTAAGTGTAATCCTTACTAGAGGCCCTAATTCACCATACAAGGCCTTCCTTTTTCAAGGCCACATTCTTGGACCTGACGAGTCCAAAATGTCCAAGAGTTTAGGAAACATTATTGATGCAAATAAGACTCTTAAGGAAAATTCTGTTGACGCAGTAAGATTTTATCTTGTGTGGAAGAATTCTCCTATAGCAACTTTAGTTTTTAAGCCTGATGAAATATATGGTAGACCATTCCAGGTTCTGAATACCCTATATCACCTTCATGTGTACCTTCAGCAGAACAGTGTCCTAGACAACTTTGACGATAGCATTTATAAAATTGACTGGTGTATGTCAAATAATCTTCTAACATTCTTTGATAAATGGATTTTATCCAGGTGTCAAAGGTTAATAGAATCGGTTTCAAAATATTATGCTCGAGCAGAATATAATGAAGCAGCAAGAGAGCTTGAAAGGTTCATTATTGAAGAGTTGAGCCAAAAGTATGTTCCATTTGTTAGAAGAGAACTTTGGACAGATGATCCTAAAACATTAAAAAGAAGATTGGCAATATACGCTGTCCTATCATATTGTCTCAAAAATGTTGACATCTTACTTCATCCAATAAGCCCATTTGTTACAGAAAAATTGTATCTTGAATGCTTTAAGGAAAGGAAAGAGTCAATCTTGTTTGAAAGGCTTCCAGTGCAGAGGAGAGAGCTTGTAGATGATGGGCTTGAATCAAAGTTTAAGCTAATTGATGAAATGGTGTCAGAAACAAATTCGCTTAGAATGAAGGCTAAGCTGAAGAGAAGGTGGCCTGTTGAGAGGGCTGTGTTTGTTTTCGATAAGATGGTAGAGTTTAATGAAGAAGAGTTCTTTATCCTTAGGGAGCTTTGTAACGTTAAACAGTTAGACATTTACAGTAACCTAAATCTGGCTCCAGTTAAACTTGATATGAAACCAATCTTACAGAATTTAGGTAAGAGGTTTAAAAGAGATTTGCCCCTACTCTTAGACAATTTAAACAAAGTTGATAAAAGTGCTCTAGCTCAAGAGTTGAAGGAAAAAAATGAAGCTAAAATTGAATTTGATGGAAAAGTCTTTACATTGTACAAAGACGACTTCGAATACCTAATTGTACCAGAAAAAGGTTATATGATGCAAGATACATCTTTTGGCAAAGTTATTTTGAAGGTTGAAAGAAATGAGGAACTGATTAGGGAGGGTCTTTTAAGAGATATTGCTAGAAGAATTCAAGCTTATAGAAAGGAGCTTGGTCTTAATCCTGCTCAAGTTGTAAAATCTGTGCTAGTCTGGACCGATGACGAAGAAGTTTCTGAAACGATAAAAATTTATTTGAACGAGTTAAAGTTTCTTGTTAGAGCAGAAAATGTTATTCTTGCAAAGGATGCTAAAGAAGACTGGAAGATGATCGAATTTGACGATAAATCTCTTGCCCTAAAAATTGAGCCCTAACCATACATCTGCTGGTTTAGGTCAAAGCCTTCTTGAGCTATTGGAACCTTTGTTATAACCTCTATAGTCTCCTCCAAACTTTTTCTATTAAGAAGCCAGGAAATTGAAGACGCTAAAGGTGAGGGCACCTCTTCATCCAAAATCAACTGGTTTTCCCCTATCTCGTTAAACGATTTCTTAAGGTCCCTGTTTAAGCTTCGGATGCTTTTTATACAAATCTTGTGCCATCTTTCTATTGGAAATATACTTGGCTTATCTATTGTCCTCTTAAGCATTCTTTTCTCGTAATCGTTACAGAATCGTTTTCCCACACTCTTTTTACATATTTGGCTACAATATATGTTATAAACTAGACCCATTTTCCTTTTAATTTCACTTACCTTATAAAGTAGGTTTAAACCAAAATAGGGTATTTCATCTTTTCTCCCAATTTCTAAGTTTGTCTCAAATCCTAGTACTACTGGCACTAAAAGATTTTCTGGAACACTTATATCATAATCTGGGTCTACAGTAAAATAGTTTATATCATTATATGTTGAAAGCATTAGACTTAATGCTTCAGAAGTGTAAGAGTTTGCATATATTAGGTTAATGTTCTGTTCATTCTTCAACTTTGATGCAAAAAATGCTGCAATATTACATGTTTTTTCCAAAATGTCTGTCAACTCTCTCCTCATCTTAAGCTTCCAAGCAATATTATATAGCCAAAATCTCCTATTTTTTTGGCTTATAGAAATATTTTCCTTAAAAGTTTTGTTACTATAAAATATTTCAAGAACCCTTTCCGCCCTTCTAGACCTAATTTTTTTCAAAAGCTCCAATGTTTCCTGAAAGGATATGACCTTTTTATAGTAGAGCAGCTGCACTAAAGATGATACTACAAGCTTTTTTTCCCTTTCATTATTTATGTTCATGTCTGGCAATGTAGGCTATAGAATGGACAGATTTAAATGTAAATGATTAAATCAGGTACTTTATTTTTGGAAACTTTTGTAAACCTTTTCCAGGCTCTATTGCATATGGCACCATTTCTGAAATATCCTTATCTTTAAGGAATGGTGAAAGAAATGTTGATGGAGGATTTAGGTTCACGTCTGTACCGTAGGCTGCTGGAGAAAGGGATGGTAAAACTATTATGGTTTTTTCTCCAACTCTTCCATGTAAAATGCACTTGAACCTATATAGGAATCCAAGCCTGTCTTTTATAGCTATAGAAGGGTGTTCGTGGCCTAAAATTATAAAATCTGTTGTTGAAGTTAATTCTTCTTCTGGAATATGTCCATGAGTGAATGTCATTTCATCAACTGTTAGTGAAGGCTGTATTAACTCAATATTATGTTCCTTAAGTATTGCTATAATGTAATTGTCATGGTTTCCACGTATGATCTTTAATTTTACATTAAGTTCTTTCAGACTTCTTATAAGCTTTTTTGTTGAAATCCATTCACTCGGTGAAGGGTATCCGAACTCATGTTTGACATCACCTAAAATCAGTACCTCGCTTAAACCCATTTCTTTAACAGGCCTTATTATAAAATTTATTATTTTTGGAGCAAGTGATGATGGCACATGTATGCCTTCAGCTTCAAGCTCTTCCTCGATTCCAAAATGTAGGTCTGAAACTATTAACGTTCTATCGTCTAAAATAAGTGCTGGCCAAGGTTCCACTATCTTCAATCGTTTTGTTAACCTTACTTCTGAAGACAACCAGAATTTTTCACCATATTTCCCTAATATAAGTTTTTGAAGTGTACTAGTTTTCTGTAAGAATTATACCGCTAGCTTTCACTCTTGAGATGACTTCATCGTATAGGCTTTTTAGTAAAGCCTTCTTGTCCTCCATTAGAACTATATCACTGTATCCTGTCAACAGCATATCATGTGAGAACGGTGAAGGTAGGTCATACTGTTTCAAGATAATATATCTTCTAACACCATTTTCTATGTCCTCTACAACTTTTGCAGCATTCTCTACATCCATTAAATCTTCTATAATCTCTCTGTAGGTTTCACTTAATACTGGAAATTCAGCTAAATCTTCAACTAGAGACATTAGTGTCTGAGAGCTTATCTGCTGCCTGTTTACTGTTATCTCATGCCCTTTATAGTTTCTTAAAATCATAAGGGACCTTGTTGCACAGTGTCTAAATCTTCGTTTAACAAGTTCTGTATTCTTTATTGCCTCAATCAATAGTCTTCTAGCGTTTTCTTTTGAAACCATTTCTAAAACCCTCTTTATGTCGAGGGGTATGTGGCCTGGAACCGTCAATATGAAGCCAGAGTCTGTTACCGTTACAGAAACACTTCTTTTAGCATATTTCATTATCAAATAAGCGTATATTCTTGATAGTGCCTCGTTCACTCTTCTTCCAAATACTGCATGAAAGATAAAATTTTGTCTATTTTCTGGGTCAACATAATTTTCTACAATAATGTTTTTGTCAGAGTGTCTGACATCTACATTCAAATGTTTTAGGAACTCTTCTTGGGCTATAAAATAGTTGTATATTGATTCACATGCTTTAGGGTCTGAGGAAGTCTCCCTCCTTATAAACTTCAATATCTCTTTTTTTGGAACATTTTCTTTTATCATTTTAAAGAGCTTTTCCCTGAACCGTCCTATAGCTTCAGCAGTATCAAAGCTTAGTGGTAACATTTCACTAAACCATGTTGGTACGGTAGGCTTTTCCCCTTCCGCTGGAGAAACGTATGCTGTTAAACCTTTAGCATACTTGAACTCATATGGTCTGCCTCCTAGAAGGAAAATGTCTCCTGGAGCAAGTCTTTCAAGAAACTCTTCTTCGATCATTCCAACCCATCTATTGTTTAAGGTTAAGACTTTAACGTGCACATTTTCTGGAATCGTTCCAATGTTTGTCGAATATATTACCCTAACCAGAGCCCCCCTTCTTCCAAAAGTATTCTCGTTCTCATCATACCATATTTTTCCATAAACCCTATGTCCTTCAAGCTGCTGATATCCTCCACTCAAGTACTTTAAAATGTTCTTGAACATGTTTAAGGGAAGACTTTGATAGTTGTAGCTTCTCCTAATCAACTTGTATGCTTCATCAACCTTCCAACGTTGTTCTATTGCCATTCCGACCACATGCTGTGCTAGTACGTCTAAACAGTTTTTGGGAATATGTACTCTATCGAGTGCACCCTTTTTAGCCTCACTTACTATGACAGCATCTTCTACCAGGTCATCCCTTTCTAATGGTATAAGATATCCTTTCGAAAGTTTTTCAAGAGAATGTCCTGACCTGCCGACTCTCTGAAGACATTTTGAAACCGACTTTGGTGAACCAATCTGTACTACTGCCTCGATACTTCCAACGTCGATGCCGAGCTCAAGTGACGTGCTTGTGACAACAGCCTTCATGAGCCCATGCTTTAATCTATCCTCTATATCACGTCTTATTTCTCTTGAAAGGGAGCCATGGTGTGCTGCTAGCTCATCTCCGTCAACAACCTTAAGCTTTGAAAGCTGGAAAACAACCCTTTCTGTGCCAGATCTTGTGTTCGTGAAAATTAGTGTCGTTTTATGTCTTTTAACAATATTCTTTATAAGCTTGTACATTTTTACTGTCGTCTCTTCGGCTGAAGTATGCACTAGGTCACTTACTGGGCATATCACCTTTAACTCTATTGGTTTAACGAACCTTGTATCAACTATTAGACAGTCCCTTTCCGTGCCATCATCGTTATATCCTACAAGATATTTTGCAACCTCTTCAATCGGATGTATTGTAGCCGATAAGCCTATTCTCACAAGATTTCCGGAAGTTAAATGCTGCAGCCTTTCTAGGCTCAAAGACAGGTGTACTCCACGTTTACTACTACACACTTCATGTATTTCGTCCACGATCACCCACTTAACTGACTTCATTTTTTCTCTAAACTTTGGCGCCACCAAAAGAATGGCTATACTCTCAGGTGTTGTCACAAGAATATGAGGCGGCCTTTTAAGCATTCTCGACCTCTCAATCTGTGTAGTGTCCCCTGTCCTGACACCGACTCTGATTTCTGTAAAACCTTTCCCTCTAAATTCTTCTTTCTGGAATATTTCATCAAGAGGCTGTTTCAAGTTTTTTTCAACATCGTAATCAAGAGCTTTTAATGGTGAAACGTAAACGCAGTAGACTTTATCTTCAAGCTGTCCCATTTTACTCATTTTTAAAAGCTCATTTATTATACTCAAGAATACTGCAAAAGTTTTTCCTGACCCTGTTGGTGAAGCGATCAACGTATTTTTTCCCTCCATAATGGGAATTATCGAATACTCTTGAGGTGGCGTCAATTTCTTGAACCTGCTGAACCATTGTCTAAGCTCAGGCTCCAGCACACTTAAAACCTCATCCATCGTATACTTTCTCTTTGCATACTCGAGTGCCATTAACTTCCCCCTAATCACTTCTATAGAATTCATCAAGCCACGTTTGTTTTATGGCAAGTGGTTCAGCATCATATCCAATTTTCTTTAATTCAATAGAAAATTCGTCTGCATAACCGTGTACGGTAAAAATTTTTTCCGGCTCAACATTTTTAACAACCTTTAGTAAATCCATGTAATCACAGTGATCGCTTAGTGGGAAAGAGTAGTCTGCTCCATTGTTCCCGAACCTTCTGTCCAATGTCCAACCGGAAAAATAGAATGTTACAACATCATATTTCTTCTTCAAAAACTTCATCATACCACTTTTTAGTGTGTAGGATGGAGCTAAAAGTATCCACGGCCTCTTTTCTAGTAAACCTTTCTCCCTCGCCTCAGAATATGATGTAAAGGATTTTATTGGTATACCAAACGACCTACATACTTCATTTAACCTCATAATACTTTCTTGAACATATATTGGCTCCCATGTAGAAAACAGGTATGAAAGCATCTGAGCTTTACCTAAAGGGTAGCCGCAGAGTGCAACTGGAACACCCTTCTCATACATTTCGGAAATAAGCTTGTTCACTTCCTCCACAACCTTAGCTGGGTTTGGAAACAAATATTTTGGATGACCATAGGTTGTTTCAATAACAAGTATTCTTGCTTTAGGCAACTTTGGAGATTTAAGAAATCCCCTAGCATGCAAGGCTATATCTCCAGTATAGAATATTTTATCATCTATCAAAATCGACTTTGATCCAACAATATGGCTTGAATCATAAAGTTCAACTTCCTCTAAGCTGATTGGATCTGGTAAAGAATATCCTCTTTCTCTCGCAAGAACCACCGTCTCTTTTGAAGCAATAATGTTCCCTTTAAGTCCACCGTACACGTGGTCAACGTGAGCATGTGAAACAAAATAGTAGTCTGCTTTGACAGGAGCCTTGGAGTCGAAGGCATAAGATTTTCCCCTATACTCTACAATAACCCCTCCACCTTTACCCTTGACCTCCAAGGTTCCTGCCATTTTACCCATGCTATCCTATCGCAGAACCCACATTCTATGATATAAAAGATTTGTTTAGGATAAGGACTATATTAAGAAAATGGGTTAAAATATTTTTGGTCGAATGCTCCAGTCTTATCTGTTTTAGTCCACTCCATGGACCTTTTGAAAATAAGTGTGAAGATAACGTACATGTTTATTATTGAAAGTAGGAAAAAGTATGGTATTGAAAAAAATGACATCATAATATAGGTCATCTTATCCTTTATATTACTTAATAGTATCCATAGCATTGCTATGCTAAGGTAAATAAACTGGTATGAAAAGACTCCTAAAAGAAGGCTTAGGAAAGAAACAATTTTCATTGTATTCAGAAAATATAATGTGTTAAAAAAGTATGCTACCGTTGCAAGAACCGAAAGTAGTGGGCTTAAGAGTGTGAAGGATATGTCGAAGGCCAGTCTCTTGTTAAGATACTTCCACACGTCAATATGCTTTATTCCAGTAACAAAGTATCCTCTATACCATCTTACTCTTTGCTTAAAAAATGCTTTAAGCTTACCAGGTGTCTCATGTCCAATTGGAATTAGTGCATGCCTTATTTTAAATCCTGCCTTAAGCATTCTAAGAGAAAAGTCAACATCCTCTGTAAGAGATTTTTCATTCCATTTGCCTATCTTTTCGAAAACATGTCTTTTTATGAACATTCCACTTCCACAGAGTGGTACAAAAAGTCCGGCCATATCCTTAACTCTTAGCACAAAAGCGTGCCATAGGAGTCCCTCAAACATTCCTGCTTTAGCAAGTATTCCCTCGTTACCATTAACATACTGGTAAACGCATTGAATTGCATCAACATATGGATCCTGCATATAATCTGACACCCTAAGAAGCATGTTTGGTGGGGGAATAGCGTCCGCATCCAAGACTCCTATCACTTCACCCTTAGCATGTTCTAATCCAACGTTTATAGAATGAGGTTTCCCCCTACTTTCTCCACAATGGACAACCTTAATATTCTCATATTCTCTCTCATATTTTTTTGCAATTTCTAGCGTCCTATCTGTTGAACCATCTTCTACAACAATTACCTCATACAAGTTTTTTGGATAATCTTGTTCAACAAGCTTACTTAAAACTCTTCCAATAACCCTCTCCTCATTTTTTGCAGGAACAATAATCGAATAATAGGGAAAATTTTTCAACTTAAAATAGAAGCTTTCCCTATGAAGTTGATTCCTATTATATATTCCTAAAAATATGAGATAGAACGTGTAAGCCCCCGCAATATAAAGTATAATAGATACTAAAAATGCGAGGGGGTCTAAAATCATGTTAAATCACAAAAGCATTCCAACAATATATAATATAAATCTTACTAAGGTTAAAAATTGTTAAACGGTCTCTGAACATTTAACCTCATATAACACTTTTATATATATTCATGTTATGGAGGTCATTCTCATAGTCCCTTCTATTATAAAGCTAATGCCGAAGCAGTGAAAATAATATATATAGAGGGGTTTTAGGAAATGGCAAACTACACGTTGGTTATGCTGTTATGAGAATAGCATCCTATGCTAAGCTCATGTTAGAATACATATTAAATGAAGAACATGAAGCTATTTCAAACACTACTGTTACTCTGCCTGCAAGTCAGCTTTATCCATACTGAAGACATATAATAAAAAATGCAGAAAATGCCTGTGCGAAAAAGATGGAAACGTGATGGCATTTCTGGGCATGCTCAGGATAAAGATTTGTTGCCCAGAGCTTTACCTATGACCATAATATGTTAACTATTTGACACGATAAAAAAATAAAATAGTAGTATCTCTATCCCCAATGGTAGAGATGCGTGTAAAAATTGGTTTAGTTGGGAAAACGAACACTGGTAAGACTACATTCTTTAATTCTGCAACATTACAGTCAGCCGAAGTTTCAACCTATCCTTTTACTACAAAGGTTCCAAACTTGGGTATAGCGCATGTTGTAACATTATGTGTTCATAAAGAGTTTGGGGTAAAAGATAATCCACAGAATTCTAGATGCGAAGATGGGTGGCGATTTATTCCAATAGAACTTATAGACTTGCCTGGGCTCATTAAGGGAGCTTGGATGGGAAAAGGTTTAGGCAACCAATTCCTTTCAGTAGCAGCTCAATCTGATGCGCTAATACATGTTGTTGATGCATCAGGCTCAATTGATGCTGAAGGGAGAATATGTGAGCCTGGAACAGGGGATCCGGTTGCAGACATTGGTGACATTGAAGAGGAGCTTGTAATGTGGTACATGAAGCTTATTCTCACAAACCAGGATAGGATAGAAAGGGATCTTAAGCGTGATGTCGACCTGCCGACAATAATCAATAGCTTCATGCAAGGTGTTGGCGTCACGAAAGAGCATGTTGTTACAGCTTTAGAGAAGTCTGGATTAGATAAAAAGGATTTCAGAAACTGGAGTGAAGAGGAGCTAAAGGATTTCACTTGGACTTTGAGGGATGTGTCGAAGCCAACGATTATTGTTGCAAACAAGATGGACCTTCCCCAATCTGAAGAAAATTTTGAAAGAATAAGAGAAGCTTACTCTGACATGATAGTAATACCTACAAGCGCTGAAGCCGAACTAACTTTACGAAGGGCTGAACAGAAGGGTTACATAAAATATATTCCTGGAGAAGAAAGGTTTAGGGTAATAGACTCGAGTAAGATGACAGAAAAGCAGAAGTGGGCCTTAAACTTTATTCGAAAAAGTATACTCAGCAAGTACCTTCACACTGGAGTACAGTTTGCATTAAATGTTGTCGTATTTAAACTGCTTAGAATGAGTGCAGTTTATCCAGTATATGATCCAAAGACTTTAACGGACAAAAACGGTAATGTTCTACCAGATGTGCATCTTATGCCATATGGTGCAACCATAGCAGATTTAGCTAGAGAAGTGCATACGGAACTCGCTAAAGGCCTACTCTATGGCATAGACTGTAGGGATGGTCTGAGGCTTCCCGTAACATATAAGCTAAAAGACCGTGATGTAATATCACTTGTATCAGCCAGTTCCAAGAGGAAATAGTATCAGATCAAACCTTCCTTCTTAAGCTCTTCCTCTAACTTCTCTTTTTTCATCAAATATTCTTTATACCTTTCACCCCATTTTGTAAAGAACCTATATTCCTTTAAAGAAAAATATAGTGTTATAAGAGAAAGTAGCATCGTGCCTATTGATGCTGAAAAAAGGATCCATGCAAGAAAAGGCTGCTGTCTAAGTAAAAGAAATAGAATTAGTGGATGAAATATTACTATAAGAGAAAGTATTATTGCAGCTGGTGAAAGGATCATAGAGCCCAAGATTAGGATAACAAACATAGACCTTAGACTATTAACTCTCTCAATAATACTATCAAGCAACTCTAAAAGGGTAACACCACCGCCTCCGCTCATATCAAACACTCACACTTGTATAATAAAAAATAATATACTTTATGGAACAATGTTACCTGCCCCTAAAAGGAAACATTTCCATATAAGGCTTAAGGATTAGCTCATAAAAATTCATACCCTTGTCAGTAACCTTATATTTAACAATATTCTTTTTACCCTGCTTTTCAAAAAACTTTGCTATAAGCCCTTTAGCCTCCATTTCATCCAAGATCTCTTTATGTTTGGAAAGGTTAAGTCCACAATAGCTAACCAGATTTGTTAAAGTTAATGGTCCATATTCTGCAAGCTTAATAATAATCTCAGCCCTAATATATACCCTTTCCCTGTATTCTCTCTGCTGAGGCAACAGTCCCCTCGTGATATAAGTATCAAGCCTAAAAAGATTTTATGTATTTAAAAGAAACGTTTTAGAGGAAAACTTATACTGTAAGACTATCAAAAATGTAAAAAATAGTGGGTGTGTGATTTAAACAGTTTAACTCAACCAGTACGGCCACCATTCTGGAAAGTATGTGAGCTGATCAGGGTAAGCGTACGCGAAAATGTAATATGGTTCAAGGTAATAATAATTTTCCGGATATCCTCTGAGCTTTAAAGTGTGTGTTTCCACCCTACCAGTCGGAATCCATGAACCATTATCGAAGTTGTATTCATAAACTTGTCCGGTCAGCTTTATTGTTAAGCTTATATAGTATACTGGAGGGCCGCTGGCACAAATGTATGTTCCAGAGACCACTATTTTTGAACCGTAAGAATCTTTTGCAGAAATTTTGAATATAACCTTTTCCCAGTCCTCGTAGTCAGGTCCAGTGACAGGTCTTACTGTAAAGGATCCTCCTCCTGAAACTTTGTATTCTGGATTCGGTTTCCAGTGTTCCATACCGTCGTCCTCTACACGTTCTAGTGTTCCAAACATTATAGCTTTTAAATAGTAGCCTTCATCAGGCCTGTACCCGTACTCGGCATAACATGCTGCAAAAGTTCGAAGTCACTTAAACTGGCTTTTCCAATGGGTGTATCCAAATCTCTTATAGCGAAGGTCCACATTTCCCATACTTCACCATCTGTCTCTGTTTGGAGGGTTAAGGGCATAGATTTGTATGCCATAAAAAATGTGTTTGGTCCAGTGTAAGTGTTGTTTACGGCATATGTTTTCGGTACAGCGATCGTAAGCATCATAATTAGAATTAGAAGTGTACATTTTGTACAAAAGTTTGTAACTTTTATGTTCTTCAATAATGATTGTTATTAAGCAATATTTATACTTTTACGACTTTTTTGTTATGCTTAGCTGATGGTACTCTTGCAATGATTTTATGTTAAATTCTTTAACCATCCTTATTCCTCTAACAATCTCCTCCAGTACTCTTGGAACTGTTATAACAGGTATTCCCATTTCAACAGCCTTTCTTCTTATAGCATATTCGTCATCCAGTACACTTTGGAAGCTTTCCAATCTTTCAGCCCCCGGAATATTTATTATCAGGTCCAGTTTCCTGTTCACTATGTAGGTTAAAACATTAGGTTCTCTCCTGTCACTGACCTTATATAGAACCTTAACATTTAATCCTCTACTGTTGAAATATTTTGCTGTTCCCGGTGTACAGTATATGTTGAACCCCAGCCACAGAAGTTGTCTTATTAGAGGTTCAACTGTTTCTCTTTCAATATCATTTCCTACACTTACGAAAACGTTTCCTCCAGGGTTTGGTTTAATCATCTTTAATCCTACTGAAGCGTATGCTAGAAGCAGTGCTTCGTAGAAGTTTTCTCCCAAGCATGCTGCCTCACCAGTCGACTTCATCTCGACACCCAATATTGGGTCCGCTCCATCAACTTGCATGAACGAAAATTGCGGTGTCTTCACTCCAACATGAGAAACTTTTTTTTCGTCCAAATCTTCTACTCCAATTCCTAGAAGTGCTTTTGCAGCATAATCCATTAAATTTATTCCTTTAACCTTTGAAACAAAGGGCATTGACCTGCTTGACCTTAAATTACATTCTATGACACTTACCTCAAGCCCTTTAACAAGATATTGTATGTTGAATGGACCGATTATCCTAAGCCCCCTAGCTATTCTTCTCGTATAATCTTTTATCTTCTCTATATGGTATGCTGTTAGCCTCTGTGATGGTATTATCATTGTAGCGTCACCTGAATGTATGCCTGCTGGTTCAAGATGTTCTATTATCGCGCCTATAACAACATGTTCTCCATCACATACTCCGTCAACTTCAACCTCCATAGCTCCTCTTATGAACTTGCTTACTGTAACAGGATACTCCTTTGATACTTTAGCAGCCCTCTTTAAGAACTCTTCAAGCTGCCACTGGTTCCAGGCGACTTTCATAACTGTTCCTCCTAGTACATAGGATGGTCTTACAATCACGGGGTAACCTATTTTTTCTGCAAACATTTTGGCATCATCTATTGACGTAAACTTTGCCCACGCTGGTTGAGGTATTTTTAGGGTATCTAGTAATGCGCTAAACTTAACTCTGTCCTCTGCTCTGTCAACGTCTTCTCCTCTTGTACCTAGGATTCTAACGTTTGCTTTTGCAAGTTTTGGTGCAAGATTGTTTGCTGTCTGCCCGCCCACGCATGTGACCACACCTAACGGGTTCTCCTTCTCATATATGTCAAGTACCCTTTCTAATGTTATTTCCTCAAAATAGAGCTTGTCACTCATATCATAGTCTGTTGAAACGGTTTCTGGGTTGCAGTTTATGACTATTGTTTCTTCGATGCCATGATTTTTTAGCGCCCAAACAAGGTTCATTGTTGACCAGTCGAATTCTACTGAACTTCCTATCCTATATGTTCCAGCACCCAATACTATAACCTTCTTTTTATCGCTCACAAATTCTACATCATCTTTTACGCCTCCATATGTCATGTAAAGGTAGTTTGTTTTAGCAGGCCATTCTGCTGCAAGAGTATCAACTTGCTTTACTACAGGTATAATATCATGTTTTTTCCTGAAATTTCTGACATCGAATTCGTTAACATTAAGTATTCTCGCTATTTGAGAATCTGAAAAACCAGCTTTTTTAGCCTCCCTGATTACTTCAACTACACCTTCATCAAGCCTTCCAGCATCCCTAATCCTTTCTTCAATTTCGACAATATTTTTTATCTTTTCAACAAACCATTTGTCTATCCATGTAAGTTGACATATTTTTTCAACAGTAAACCCCATCTTTAATGCTTTAACAACATGCAATAGTATGTTATCTGTTGGCATTGCAAGCATGTTTTCGATTTCTTCAACTGTCTCCCCCTCAGGTTCTGCTGAAAGCCCATCTAATCCTACATCAAGCATTCTCATTGCCTTCTGCAATGCTTCCTCAAAGTTTCGTCCTATAGCCATAACTTCGCCAACGGATTTCATCTGTGTTCTAAGTCTCCTATCAACTTGACCGAATTTTGCAAGATCCCATCTCGGAACCTTCACAACCACATAGTCGAGTGCTGGCTCGAAGAAGGAGCTTGTAACATTTGTAACCTTATTCAATATTTCTTGAAGACTGTATCCTAGGGCAAGTTTTGCAGCAATATATGCTAGAGGATATCCTGTAGCCTTTGAAGCGAGAGCTGAAGACCTTGAAAGTCTCGGGTTTATTTCTATAACATAATATTTTTGAGAATTTGGGTCAAGTGCTAGCTGAACATTACATTCTCCAACAATCTTGCATGCTCTCGTCGCCTTTATTGAAGCCTCCCTCAGCATATGATATTCCTCGTTTGTTATCGTCTGAGACGGTGAAACGACAAAGTTGTCTCCAGTATGAACTCTCATTCCAAGAATGTTTTCCATATTACATACTGTTACCGCATTATCATAGTAGTCTCTTACAACCTCATACTCTATCTGCTTGTAGGTTCCAATATACTCTTCAATCAAAACTTGTCCAATAAAACTGTTAGCTATCCCCCTACTCACAATCTCATCCAATTCTATCTGATTGTATGCTACACCACCCCCTCTTCCACCCAAATTATATGCTACCCTAACTATAACAGGATACCCTAGTCTTTCAGCAACCTTTAAAGCGTCCTCAACATTTGTTACAGCCTCACTTGGAAGTACTGGAATACCGTTTTCCTCCATCGTTCTTCTAAAAAGCTGCCTATCTGATGTAATGTTTATGCTCTCTACACTTGTTCCAAGTACTCTAACGCCATACTTTTCAAGCACACCCCTGTTATAGAGTTCGAATCCACAGTTTAATGCCGTCTGTCCACCGAATCCAAGAAGTATTCCATCAGGCCTTTCTTTTTCAATAACCTTTTCAACAAACTCGGCTGTTGTTGGGAGCAAGTAAACTTTATCCGCCATCTTTGGGTCAGTTTGAATGGTTGCAATGTTCGAGTTCACTAAGACAGTTTCAACACCCTCTTCCTTAAGCGCCTTCAAAGCCTGTGTTCCAGAGTAATCGAACTCTCCTGCCATCGAAATCTGTATTGGGCCAGAGCCTATTACAAGAACTTTCTTTATAAAATCGTATTTTGGCATCTAGCCTCTCACCATTTTAGCAAATTGGTCAAATATGAATGTGGTATCATATGGTCCAGGATATGCTTCAGGATGAAATTGTGTTGAAATTATCGGCCGACTTTTATGTTTCATTCCCTCAATAGTTTTATCGTCGATGTTCAGAAACCATGTAGTAAAATCTGTTCCCTCAAGGCTTTCAGGTTTCACAGAATATCCGTGGTTCTCGCTTACAATGTAGCATCTTTTTGTGAAAACATCTACTATTGGCTTATTTTGTCCCCTGTGCCCAAACTTAAGCTTATACGTGTTTCCTCCTGAAGCTAAAGCAAGCAACTGGTTGCCGAGACAGATTCCTAATATCGGTTTCTCAAAGACATCAATTATCTTCTTTAATTCTCTTATCGGCTCCTTTAAAAGTTGAGGGTCTCCAGGCCCATTACTTAACACTATACCGTCAGGGTCTAGGCCAAGTATCCTGTCAGCTTTACAATCGTATGGTACACGTATTACCTTAAATCCCCTTTTAACAAGGTTTCTTATAATATTATATTTTACACCATAGTCGATTAAGACTATTTTGTCTTCACCTCTCCCATAAACCCTTTCCTCTTTAAAACTGACCTGTTTAACAAAATTTATTTCCCCATATCTTTTTGATGCCGAAAGTAGTTTGAAACCTTCTTCAGGCTCGTCTCCTACAACTATTGCTCCCATCATGACACCTTTAACCCTAATCTTTTGTGTAAGACTTCTTGTGTCAACATCATATATTCCCGGCACTTTTTCCTCGTAAAGCCATTCATGTAGACTTTTTACTGAAGTCCAGTGAGAAGGTTTTGTGCAGTGCTCATATACTATAACACCCTCCACTTGAATATTTTCAGATTCAAAGTATAATGGTATATTATTCTCGTCTAAAATTTTGTCTGGCACTCCATAGTTTCCAATAAGTGGGTACGTGAACATTAAAATTTGTCCCCTATATGATGGGTCTGTTAAAGACTGCGGATATCCTACCATTCCTGTTGTGAAGACAACTTCTCCCAAAGTATTTTTTGGATATCCAAAGAATTTTCCCTCATGGACTGTCCCATCTTCTAGGACTAGCCACGCTCTATTTTCGGAAGTCGTGAACCCTCTCCCGCTAAGACTTTTACTGTTTTTAAACTTTTCTATCCACAATATTTTTTATTCATAAAGTTTTATCTTCTTGAAGTTAACGGTATCTATAAGTCCCTTGTTTGTCACCCTAATTTCTGGTAAAACTGAAAGTGCAAGCAGAGACATTGTCATGAAAGGGTTTATCATTGTGCATCCAAGCTTTCTCCATGCACTAGACAATTCTTTAACCTGTACGCAAACATTTTCTATCGGCTCGTCTGAAACTATTCCTGCTATTGGCAGCTTAGCAAGTGCCAAAGTCTTTTCATCTTCAACTGCAATCATTCCTCCGCCAACTTCAGTAAGCCTATTGCATGCGTACGCCATATCTTTATCGTCTACTCCAACCACTAAAAGATTATGACTATCATGTGCTACTGTCGAGGCTACAGCACCAGCCCTAAACTTGAATCCCTTGACAAGCCCTAAACCAATTTCACCTGAACCCTTATGTCTTTCTATTGAAGCAACCTTTAAAATGTCATTTTCAACATCTTGTACAACTTCTCCATTTACAACTGGAACTTCAATAATTCTCCTTTTTGTTA
This sequence comes from Nitrososphaeria archaeon, assembly GCA_049969935.1. Lineage (GTDB taxonomy): Archaea > Thermoproteota > Nitrososphaeria > JACIWG01 > JACIWG01 > JACIWG01. The sequence continues at coordinate 52,473 of JBMFNX010000003.1, read as the reverse complement.
AAACACTTCCTTCTATTGCCTCTATAACATTAGCTCTAACTTTTCTAGCTTCAAGTGGAGCCTGGATTTTAAAGTCTTCTGGCTTTAATGGGCGAGCAAGCTTAATTGTTCTCTTTACATGAGGTGGGTAATTGAATCCATCTATCTTTTCAAGCATGCTCCCATCTTTTGCTACAAGTTTTCCGCCGACAAATACCATCGAAACCTTTATTGGCTCAATTTTGTCTAAAACAAGTAGGTCAGCATATTTTCCTGGAGCTATTAAACCTAAATCGTTATCCAAATTAAAATGTTCTGCAGTATTTATTGTCACCATTTGAATCGCTTTAACAGGGTCAACACCTTCTTCAATAGCCCTATTGACGATATGGTCTAAATGTCCCTCGTTAACTATATCTTCTGGATGTCTATCGTCACTTACAAGGCAAACGCGTCTTGAGTCTATTCCATCCTCTGTAACAATTTTTATCACTTCCTTCAAATCTTTCCAAGCTGAACCTTCTCTGATCATCACATACATTCCAAGTCTAGCTTTTGCAAGACCTATCTCCTTAGAAGTTGACTCGTGACTGGATGAGATTCCAGCTGACACGTAGGCGTTTAATTCCATCATGTTACCGTAAAAGTGGCCTTCAACAACCTTACCATGTTTTAACGTGACTTTAACTTCATCAATCATCTTCTTATCCTTATAGATTATTCCAGGATAGTTCATCATTTCCCCTAATGCTACAACATTATCGTATGCCAAAAGTTCTTCAACCTCTTTTGGACCTATTTCTGAACCAGATGTCTCAAATTCTGGGAATGAGGCTGGTACACAAGATGGTATGGTAACATAAACTCTCAATGGAACATGGCGGCTTTCCTCTATCATGAGCTTGACACCTTCAACACCTAGCACGTTCGCAATCTCATGCGGGTCTATGAAAACTCCTGTCGTACCATGAGGTAGGATGCCTTTAGCGAACTGGGTTACTGTAACCATCGAGCTTTCAATATGTACATGTCCGTCCAAAAATCCTGGGCAAACATACTTATCCTTTAAGTCAAAGACTTCTGTAGAATCTCCAACCGTGTGAGAAGAATCTCCTACTAATGCTATTCTTTCACCCTTTATTACGACATCTGCTCTTAATATTTCGCCCGTACAAACATTTACAAGGTTCGTGTTCCTTAAAACTATGTCAGCTTCCTGTCTGCCCATTGCAACATCTATAAGATCTTCATTCACTTCATACAATTTCATGTTTTGGGATATCATTGTATAGTGATATAAAATTTTAGTCAAAGGCAAAAACTTATTGTTACATGATAGAGTTAATATCTAGATATATAGGTGCTATAGCTGATGCGCAGTAGGTTTACGGTTACAGGGATAGTTCAAGGTGTAGGTTTTAGACCTTTTGTATATAGAATTGCTTTAGAAAATAATCTGAGAGGCTATGTTAAAAATATGGGTGATGGTAGTGTAGAAATAGAAGTAGAAGGCTTGAAAGAGGATATTGAAAGATTTGTTTTAAAACTTTTTTCTGGAAAACCTCCTCTAGCAAAGATTGAAGAGGTAAAAAGGATTGATTTCGATGATGAACTAAATTATGAATCTTTTAAAGTTTTAAAAAGTGATTTCGAGGAAAGGGCTAGTGCGTCATTAATTCCACCTGACATTGGAATTTGTGAAGACTGTAGTAGGGAACTTTTTGATCCAAAAAATAGACGTTATAGGTACCATTTTATAACGTGCACAAACTGTGGTCCAAGGTTCACGATAATAGAAAGGTACCCCTACGATAGATCCAATACTTCTATGGTTGACTTTCCAATGTGCAACATGTGTGCAGAAGAATACTATAATCCTAGAGATAGACGTTTTCATGCGGAAACTATAGCCTGTGCAGCCTGCGGTCCAAAGCTCTTGCTTTTCGACAGAAATGGTTCAGAAGTTAATGGTGACCCTATAAAGTTGGCTGCAAAATTCTTGGATGAAGGTAAGATTCTCGCGATAAAGGGTGTTGGAGGCTTCCATATAGCTCTTTCAGCATATAATGATGATGCCATATTAAAGATTAGGAGGTGGAAAGGTAGGGAGCAGAAGCCTTTCGCTTTAATGGCTAAAGATGTTGAAACCGTGAAAACTTTCGCCTACGTTGATGAAGTTGAAGAAAAGATTTTGTCTTCTCCCTCTAAGCCAATAGTCCTATTAGATTTGAAAGAAGGCTCTTGTATTTCAAAATATGTTAGTCCTGGTTTACATAATGTTGGAGTCATGCTACCATACACTGGTCTACATCTTCTCATATTTAGTGAATCCAAAACAAATGTGCTTATTATGACAAGCGGCAATCTTCCCTCAGAACCTATAATTGTTGATGAAAAGGAGGCTGTGAAAAGTTTTTCACAGATTGTAGACTATTATCTCATACATGATAGAAAAATCTTGTACAGGTGCGATGACTCTGTCGTGAGAAAGGTTGATGGTGTAATCTGTTTTCTCAGGAGATCAAGAGGTTTTGTCCCAGAACCACTGTATGTGAAAGGTGTTGTGGACGCCTTGGGAGTTGGTGGAGAAGAAAATGTTACAGGATGTGTTGTATCCTCGGGCAAAATGTATTTAACACAGTATATTGGAGATGTTGAAAATATAGAGACCCTTGAATATTTGAAGTCAGCGCTCAAGAGGATGGTTAACCTAACAGCATGTAAGCCTAAAGCGGTAGCGCACGATCTTCATCCGACATTCAATACAACAGTTTATGCTAGAGAGCTGTCCACTCAACAGAGTATTCCAAGCTTTCCAGTCCAGCACCATCATGCTCACATAGCCTCTGTTATGGCAGAACATGGTCTAGAAGAAACGGTTGGAATAGCGGCTGACGGTTTCGGATACGGCTTAGATGGTAACGCTTGGGGTGGAGAAATATTATATTGTGAGAAAGGTCGATTTGAGAGAGTTGGGCATTTGGAGGAACAGCCTTACTTGGGCGGTGATCTTGCAGCAAAATATCCTGCTAGAATGGTGCTCTCTATCCTATACAAGACACCCTATTTAGATAAGTGGCTTATTAGTAACATTCAAAAGTTTCCACATGGTAGTCGAGAGGTTGATTTTCTAAAACTTCAGTTAGAGTCCAGAAACTATATTTTAACATCAAGTTTTGGACGAATACTTGATGCGGTCTCCACAATCTTAAACGTATGCTATGTGAGAACATATGAAGGTGAACCTGCACTTAAGCTTGAAAGCTTGGCAAAGAAGGCTGTAGGCCACTATAGAATAGAGCCCATGATTGCAGATGATGTTCTCCTAACAACTCCAATGATAGAAAATATTATAGAAAACTTGGAAAAGTTTCCAGCTGCGGAATTGGCTTATGCTGTGGAAGAGTGTCTTGCAGAAGGTATGGCAAAGATTGCAGTAGAAAAGGCTAAAAAGTATGGTGTTAAAGCTATATCCTTTTCTGGAGGTGTAGCATATAATGAGCATATTTCAAAAGCTATTAGAAGGGTGGTTGAATCAAATAACCTTAAACTTTATCGGAACATTTATGCTCCAGCTGGAGATGGATGTGTATCCCTAGGACAAGCATATTTGGCTGGAAAATACTTTCTAGGCTAAAGCTAATTAAAAATTTTTCAATTATAAAAAATTTTATTAACCTAGCTCATTTAGCCTCAACTGTATTAAAATGTGTTTAGGTGTACCTGGAAAAGTTGTTGAGAAAAAAGGCAGTTTTGCTAAAGTAGACTTCGGCGGCCTTATAAGGGATGTGAACGTTTCTCTTGTAAATGTTAAGGTGGGCGATTTTGTCATCGTACACGCTGGTTTCGCAATCTCAAAGGTCAATAAAAGGGAGGCTTTAAAAACCATCAGGCTTGTTAAAGAAATAGTTTCAGGTAAAGTGTGAAATTTATGTGGCATGAGCTGAAGGATGCGAAGCTAATAAATGGTATTATAGAAAGGATAGGCCAGTATAAACTTAATCTAACGTTCATGCACGCCTGTGGAACACATCAGGAAACACTTTCAAGATATGGTTTGGGAAGCCTTCTTTCTAAGGTTGGGATAAGGATAAGGTCTGGTCCAGGTTGTCCCGTATGTGTTACAACAGCGAAAGAGTTTCTTCAGGCTATGAAGCTTGCTGAAAAGGGTAAGATTATCACAATTTACGGTGACTGTTTTAGGGTGCCGGTTAATAGGCGTTCACTTATGCACTTGAAAACAGAAGGCTATGATGTTAGAATCGTGTATAGTATTGATGAGTCAGTTGAACTCGCTCGAACTGTTGAAAAGGATGTCGTGTTCATGGCCATAGGCTTTGAAACTACAGCTCCTTCTACAGCCTCAACACTTGTTCGAGATGATTTGCCTGAAAACTTTTATGTTCTAAGCTGCCACAGATTTTTTCCTCCAGCCATGATAAAACTTCTTGAATTGGGTGAAGTTAAGCTTGATGGTATAATAGAGCCTGGACATGTTAGTGCAATAATAGGATGTAAACCCTATGAAGTTATAATGAAAAGGTTTAAGATTCCTCAGGTAATTTCAGGGTTTGAACCACTTGATATTATACTTTCAGTCTATTATCTTGTTAGGCAAATAGTAGATGGTGAAGCTAAAGTTGTAAACGAATACAATAGGGTTGTGTCAAGAGAAGGGAACCAGACAGCCCTATCTCTAATAGACAGAGTATTTTATCCCAAAGACATTGAGTGGAGAGGTTTTCCAGTAGTACCTTCTTCTCTCATGACAATAAGAGACAAATATTCTAAACATGATGCCCATAAACAGTTTGAGGACATAATTTCAAAAGTACAGTATGAGCCTTCACCTCTTGAAAAAGGTTGCAGATGTGGTGAAGTTTTAAGAGGCGTTATCCAGCCGACTGACTGCCCCCTCTTCGGTAAAGTATGCAATCTTGAAAATCCGGTTGGCGCCTGCATGGTTTCTGTAGAAGGCGCTTGCAGAATATTTCTCGAATATCCAGAATTAAATTAATCTTTCCTACTCTAAACCTCTCACCCTCTCCAGTAGATTGGCTAAAATCCTTTCATCAATACCCTTCCCAAGTATTCCATCACATCTTTCCACTATAATCTTTCCCTTAAACACTATAATTGTTGGAACAACCTCTATACTATATCTGCTCCAATATGGGCTATCGTCGTCAGAAATGTCCGCTTTAGCGAAACAAACATTTTCTTTAAAATAATATTTTTCCAAAACCTTTGAAAATTTTTGACAGAATGGACAATATGATGCATAAAATACTACAACCAAAATCTCCTCCTTCTCAAGCAGTTCTTCACTAAACTCTTTTTCAATGTATTCGAACATTTTAGCATCCGCTAAACTTTCCAAAAAATTGTTTTAATAAATTTAGCATATCCTAGGAATAGGATCTCCCCTAGGTCTAGGAACAATCCTCTTTCCACCGACAACAGTCTTCATCACAACCTTATCATGTACACCTACAGCCTCCCCAATTATCTGCGCATCCCTACCTTCTCTTGTACTTTTTAAAGTAGAAAGAACTTTTTCAGCCATTTCAGGAACCACGGCTAAAACAGCCTTTCCCTCGTTTCCTATTTCAAGAGGACTTATTCCCAATATTTCGCAGGCTGACTTAACCCCCTCCCTTAAAGGAATCTTTGTCTCCTCAATCTCTATCCCAACACCACTTTTCTCGCACCATTCGTAGAGCAGATTACTTAACCCTCCTCTAGTCGGATCCTTCATTGCAACAACACCTCCAACCTTTAACACTTCTTCAACCATATGGTTTAAGGGTTGAATGTCAGAAACTATATCTGATGAAATACCATACTGTTTTCTTGCACTCATTACAGCAATACCGTGGTCGCCAATGTATCCTGACAAAATGATTTTATCTCCTGGACGTACATTTGAATCTAGAAGCCAGCTTGCATTAACATTCCTAAAATTTTTTGCAACAGCCAAGTTATGGTCAAGGTAAGGGCTTCTTACACCTATTCCAGCAGTATTCAATATCATTTCCTTAACTCCCCCCCTTTCCACAACCTTCGTGTCTCCGGTCACAATTTTAACATCAGCTTCCTCACAAGCTAACTTTATGCTATCGAGAACTTTCTCAAGAATGTTAAACTCTAGTCCTTCTTCCATGACAATTGCTAGGGATAGGGCAATAGGTTTTCCTCCAACCATACTTATGTCGTTAACTGTTCCACATACAGCAAGCCTACCAATGTCTCCTCCTGGAAAGAATATTGGGTAGACTGCGTGAGAATCTGTTTTAAAAACTATTCCGTTTACGACGGCTGCATCATCTAATGCATCTAATGGAACATCAAACTTGCTATAAGAAAATCTCTTCAAAATTGTCTCTTTAATCAATTCGAGGGACTCGCTTCCTCCCGCACCATGCAACATTGTTATTTTCTTGTACATGATGTTAGAGGGTTTATGGAACAAGTTTAAAATGTTATTCTTTTATACTAAACTTTTTATCATCAAAGATACAAATTTGTGGAGAGCAGCTTGTCTAACACGATAATGATATACAATACTCTAACTAGAAGAAAGGAACCTTTTCAACCCCTAGAAGACAATATTGTCAAAATGTACGTATGTGGTGTAACAGTATACGATAGTACACACATTGGGCATGCAAGAACATATATTTCATTTGATATTATCAAACGTTATCTAATGTATAAGGGGTATAAGGTTATTCACGTCCAAAATTTCACGGATGTTGACGATAAAATTATAAGAAGAGCGAGTGAGCTAAACATTTCAACAAAAGATTTGGCTGAAAGGTACATAAAGGATTTTATGGAAGTTTCTGAAGCACTTAACATTATTCCCGCAGACTACTATCCTAAAGCGACAGAATACATTAAATCGATGATAGAAATGATAGGAAGGCTTCTAGAGAAGGGGTATGCTTATGTGACGGAGACTGGAGTATACTTTGATGTTTCAAAGTTCAAGGAATATGGAAAACTTTCACACTATAGTATTGAACAGCTTCAGGCGGGAGCAAGAGTTGAAGTTGATCCAACAAAAAGGAATCCACTTGATTTCGCACTATGGAAGTTCTTTAAATCTGAACCAAAGTGGGAAAGCCCATGGGGTGAAGGTCGCCCCGGCTGGCATATAGAATGTTCAACCATGGCACTTAAACAGTTTAATGGAACTTTGGACATTCACGGAGGCGGTTCAGACCTAATATTTCCACATCATGAAAATGAAATCGCCCAATCTGAGGCCTTAATGGGTGAACCTTTCGCGAAAGTCTGGATACATACGGGCCTTCTTACAGTAAGGGGTGAAAGGATGGGTAAATCTTTAGGCAACTTTATACCGGTAAGAGAAATGTTAAACAAGGTTGGGCCAAATGCTCTTAGACTAATGTTTATTGCCAGCCACTACCGTTCACCACTAGATTTTGATGAAAATGTTATAAAAAATGCTTTGGACAATCTAAAGCTCATCGAATCCTCTTACGCTGAACTAAACTATTTTGATCTAAAAGAAGATGCTCATTTCGTGAATGAAGCTAGGCAATTATGTGAACATATAATCGGAGAATTTGAGAACGCTATGGACGACGACTTCAAAACTCCAACCGCTCTCGCTGCATTCATGAAATTGGTTAAAGAAATACACAGGTATGCTTCTGAGGGAAAGCTTAACAGAGAAAATTCGAAAGTATTCAAGAGTGCATTCGAGAAAATTTCATATGTTTTCGGGTTAAAGTTTGCAACTTTAACTGGCGAAGAAAGGATTATGGTTGAGGAATTGGTAAGAAAAAGAAATGAGTATAGGAGGAATCGCAATTTTAGAGAGGCTGACCTTATAAGGGAAAAGTTAAGGGAAATGAATATCGAGTTAATCGACTATCCGGATAAAACGATATGGTACAAAAGGCATGTGGTTCAACTCGGCCAAATTTGACTGTATCCAAAGGTTACCGATAAACTAATATACCAGTATAATCTTACACCAGTTTGTGCGGCTAAACCAAGTTCATGCCACAATATTGGATGAACTATCATATCATGTTGAAGGAATATCATTTAATAGGCTAGCGTCAAAGCTGCGTGGAAAAATTTCGAGAGTAACCCTAATCAAGGCTCTGGACACTCTTGCAAAAAATAATATTGTCAGCATTGAACGTGACAGGTTTCATAGCCAGAAAAAGATTTTCAAGTTAAGTTCAAAAATAAAGACCTTAATCGAGGAAATGAGAGCGCATGAGGAAATCACTTTAAAGGATCCGATGAACGAGCTCACGTCCCTAATCCACATATATTCTAATAAAATTCGTGAAACAAGAGATGATGTTCTAAAAAATTATCTTAAACTTCGTCTATCAAAGTTGGTTTCCAACCTAATCCTTAACATTCTGTAGGTGAATTTGTATGAAAACAGTCTTAACATGCGATGAAACCTTAACTGGAACATATAGGGACATACCACTCCTAGACTTTCTACCATGTGCGCCATCAGAGAAGGTTCCATCACTCATATTCAATATCCTAAATACGCAGCTTGAGCACAAAGATGGTGTGCTAAAGGTTGCCCCATATTCTATTAGAAAGGTTGAAGCATCACTACTAAAACGTTTGAATATATCAGATGTTACTATAGTTCATCCTTCCCATATTCAGAAGTTTGTTGACGATCGAACGGATATCGTTGGTGTCTCCACAATGGACCCCCTCGGTTTAGGCCCTGTCTCTATGATGTTCACATTCGGAGGTCTACTGACATCCTATAGCAAGAAAAAGTTTACTGAACTCGTCAAAGGCTTAAATGTTATGAGAATAAAACGTGGGTACAGGTACAAGATTGTTGTTGGCGGTCCAGGAAGCTGGCAGCTTGCTTTAACTGGAAAATGGAGGGAACTCGGTGTTGACCACGTTGTTGTGGGGGAAACGGACCATGTTATAAACGACATATTTGAACAAATAGTTCAAGGCAACGCTCCAGAAGTAATACAGGTTAAAAATTTTCCGAAGGTTGAGGAAATATCAACCATAGTTAACCCCTCATATAAGGGCATGGTTGAAGTCATGAGAGGCTGTGGAAGAAACTGTAAGTTTTGTGAACCCAACCTAAGGGCTGTACGCTTTATTTCAGATGAAAAAATATTGGATGAAGTTAAGGTTAACCTGAAGCATGGAATATGTCATGGTTGGCTTCATAGCGAAGACATTTTCTTGTACAAGCTTAGAGATTTTCGAAACTTTTATCCAAACTCTGAGGAAGTAGTAGGCCTCTTCAGAAGTGTCATGAGCTTGAAGGGTATAAAGTATGTTAATCCAACACATGGAAGCATCGCTCCCGTCGCAGCTGACCCATTGATGGTGGAAAACATTTCCAAAGTCGTCGGCGCAAATTCTGAAAAATGGGTTGGAATACAAGTGGGCATGGAGACAGCTTCACCATCGCTTATGAAAAAGTATATGGCAAACAAGGTTAAACCATTTTCTCCAGAAGAGTGGCCAAAAATTATAATGGAGGGAACATATATTTTAAACAGAAACTTCTGGTTCCCAGCCTACACCCTCATGATAGGTTTACCGGGTGAATCAAAAGATGATGTGCTTGAAACAGCCGCCCTAATTTTGGCGATGGAAAAGTTTCTAATGGAGAAGCTTGGTTCAAGAGCCCATTTCACGGTAACACCTTTAGCCTTCATACCACTGGGTGTCTTGAGAAATGAAAGTTTCTTTAATATTTCTGAATCTATGACTGAGGAAAGGTTTCTTCTAATTTATACTGCATGGAAGCATATAGCAAAGGAAATTGATTCAAGCCTGCCAATGATATTAAAGAATAATCCTGTAGGAAAAATAATATTTCCACCGATAGCGAAATTTGGGATATGGGCTCTTCTTAGGGCGATAAGAAGCTGGGGAATAGAAATGGGCTATGACCCGGATAAGCCCATAAAGCCTATGGAAACCGAAATCTTAAGAAGGTAAAGGGCTAATGTGTTAGGTACCAGCAGATCGCATCCCTAACACTTTTTATATCCTCAAGCCAAACGAACTCGTTAACGCCGTGAAAGTTTGTATCATTTCTTATGGGCCCATAGCATATTGTTGGAATACCTTTAGCACTAGTATACCTTCCATCGTTACCACCAAGCTCAGCCGCTATAGGAATAGTTTTGCCTGTCACCTTTTCTATTGCTGCTCTAAAGTTTTGGACAAGAGGTAGGCTAGGGTCTGTGAAATAGTTTCCTCCACTTAAACTTATATTCAGTTCAACCTTATATCTTGGGTCACCGAGGTCGACTTTAGAGATAAACTCCTCCAACTCCATTCTCGCCTTATCTTCATCCTCTTCTGGCAATAATCTCATATCAAAGGTTGCTGTTGCAGAACCAGGTATAATATTGCTTTTCATTCCAGCCTGAAGCATTGTCACTGAAAACCTTCCCCAAACTTTAGGCTTGTATGAGCCTGGAGGTGCATCAAATTTTGAAAGCTTATTTTCTCTAAAACTTTTAAATTTTTCCAAATTTGTGACAAGCTTACATAATCCTTCTACAGCATTCAAGGCCTTATGAGGATATCCTGCATGTCCCTGAATACCCTTAACAGTTATTGTCCCAGAAACTATGCCACTAGCTCCAATAGACAGTATTTCTGTTCCAGCATCCACAATTAATGCCTCATCCCCACTTATTCCCACATCGTTTATAAGATAACCTAATCCAAGTTCACCTCCTACTTCCTCGTCTGCTGTAGCAAGAATCTTCATGTTCATTTTAGCACTTTTACCCACTTTCCTCGCGACTCCAAGTAATGTTGCTATCGCACTTTTATCGTCAGCAGCCCCTCTACCATAAGCTCTTCCCCCTTCCACGGTTAACGTGAAGGGATCATATTTCCATCCGTTTCCAGCTGGTACAATATCATAGTGTGCTATGCACAAGATTGTCTTTTGTGCTCCAACATCTAGTGTTGCTACAACATTTGGTCTTGGCAGACCATCCTTCGCCTTATGTCTTGCATCATAAATTTCAGTCTTCAACCCTATCTTCTCAGCCTCATCTGCAATTGCCTCAGCACATTCGAGATAGTATGATTTTGTCACAGAATCGGTGTTATATGAAACAATTTTTTTGAGAACATTTATCTCATACTCAATATCTTCCATGGTTTGTCTTTCTACAAATCTTTTAAATAAATATTTCTTTACATAAAATATTTTTAAATAAGATGTTCCTTGAATTTGCCCTTGGAGAAATCTGGGTTTGCATTCGAAAAAGCATGTGCTGATTGTTGGAGCGGGTCCAGCTGGAATATTTACTGCACTTGAGCTTTCAAAAAATGGTTCAGTTAGGGTTACGATTATAGATAAGGGTAAAGACTTGGATAAAAGGTTAAAGTCTTCGTCGGATGGAATATACTGTGGCTGGGGTGGCGCTGGAGCCTTCAGTGACGGGAAACTAACATTTTCTACAGAAACTGGAGGATGGTTGATAGATTATGTTGAAGAAAAGGAGCTTGTCCAGATTATGGAAAAGGTTGACAAAATCTTTTTGGCCTACGGTGCTCCAGAAAAAGTTTATGGCGTAGATGAAGACCGTATACTTAAAATAATGAGAGATGCAGCTAAAGCTGACTTTAGGCTTATTCCAAGTAAATTACGTCATCTAGGAACTGACCTTTGCCCGAAAATACTTCAGAATATTAGAAAGGATTTGGAAAAAAATGTGGACATATTTATGGAAACTGAAGTCAAGCATGTTATCACAGAAAATGGTCGCGTTAAAGGTGTTGTTACAGTTGATGATAGGAAAATTGATGCAGACTTTGTTGTACTCGCTCCAGGTAGAAGTGGTGCTGACTGGCTTAAGAGGGAGGCTGAAAGGTTAGGGTTAAGTTCAAGCGTTAACCCTGTAGACTTAGGTGTTAGGGTCGAGGTTCCAGCTGAGGTCCTTGAACCTCTAACCTCAGTTTTATATGAGCCAAAGCTAGTATACTACTCAAAGTCCTTTGATGATAAGGTGAGAACATTCTGTGTAAATCCATACGGTTATGTTGTAGAGGAAAGAATAAACGATCTAATAACAGTAAATGGCCACAGCTATCAGACAAAAAAGTCTGAGAATACAAACTTTGCTGTACTCGTTAGCACACAGTTTACGGAACCATTCAGGGATCCAATAGGCTATGGAAAGTATATTGCTAAACTAGCAAACCTTCTAGTGAATGGTGTAATGATACAACGTTTAGGCGACTTAGAGATTGGTCGAAGGTCAACTGAAGAACGTATTTCAAGAAGTATTGTCACCCCAACTTTAAAGACAGCCCGACCAGGAGACCTAAGTTTTGTTCTACCTGGAAGATACTTAACTGACATAAAGGAGATGCTCAAGTCTCTCGACAAGCTTGCACCAGGAGTATACTCTAATCACACCCTCCTCTACGGTATAGAGGTAAAATTTTACTCTTCAAGACTTAAGCTTTCAAAATGCCTTGAAACTGAGGTTAAAAACCTGTTCACCATAGGTGATGGTGCCGGTGTCTCAAGAGGCCTTGTTCAAGCTTCAGCTTCAGGACTGATAGTGGCAAATGAAATAATAAGGCGGCTTCAACAATAATTTAAAAGGTTTGAAAAAGTTTATAACATGTTATAGTCTCCTATTAGACTAGATAAATTGAGCGACGATTTCGATACATGGTTCAATAAGAGAAAAAGGTATTTTGATGAATTTTTTAGGGTAATTGATAAAATTTTTGAAGAAGCTTTCAAACAATATGAATCCAATGATGCTTCAAAAGGTTTTCAGAATGAGCCTAAATTAGGCCCCTTCCTATACGGTTACAGTATAACTATAGGCCCCGACGGTAAACCTTCGATTAAAGAATTTGGCAACATTAACTTAAGAAGCTCTTTAAATGAAGGTAAAGAAATGGAGCATGTAGTAGATGTTTTTGAAAGAAGTGATGAGGTAAGGATTATAGCTGAACTGCCTGGCCTGTCAGAAGATAATATAAAATTAGAGTTAGAAGAAGATGTATTAAAGATAAAGGTTGATGATGTAAGAAGCTATAGTAAAATTATACGCTTGCCTTCAAAAGTGGATCCTAAAACCTTAAAATCAACTTACAAGAACGGTATCCTTGAAATTTCAATTAAAAAGGTTTGAATAACATCATTTGAACACCATCTTACATAAAATATTATACGCGATTTCAGGATCTTCTACAAATTTTACACTCTTCTCGAACGGGCAGATGTCTGTTCCATCCCTGTTCACTATAAATTCCACAACCTCATCATATACTAGACTTTTATTCGCTTTCGAAGCAATATCTAAAGCACTTTTACTCAAGATTTTTGCATATATTGAATCGAATCCAACTTTTAATGCAATAAGCATCACTGCCTTACCAACAACCTTGTCAGCTAATGCAGAGTTTACAAGCTTTTGCCCATGGTCTCTGACAGTCTCCAAAATTTTCCTTACTCCACCCTCTCTACTCTCGAATAGGATTTCACCATTCTTTACGATAACGAATGAAAGGTCATTTTTAAGCAAATGTTCTCTTGCTATCCATAGGTCATTCAACAAAATATCACGTTACAACTATTTTCAATCACTTGTTTTAAACTTTTAAATTATTTTTAGAAGAGGGTTAAGATGATGTAATACGGACTTATACCCTTTTTTCTTCACTTTAGGAACCGTCTTCCTAGCCGAGTTCGGGGATAAAACTCAGCTTTGTACACTCGCACTTTACATGAGATATAAGAGGTTTCTTCCAATAATTTTGGGTACAAGTTTAGGCTTTCTTTTTGTAGACTCAATAGCAGTAGTTTTAGGCTTAATCTTAACATCTTTTATTCCCCTTCAACTTGTTAGAATTTTTGCAGGTATTGTCTTCATAATTTTTGGAATATACTTTTATATTAGGAAGGATGAAGAATTTTGTCCAACAGACAATAAAAGGTCCCCGTTTCTTGCATCACTTGCACTTATTTCTACAACAGAAATGGGTGATAAGACTCAACTTATGGTTATAGCTCTCGCTGCAGTATTCAATAATCCTCTACAAATTATTTCAGGTGCGATGTTGGCGTTGGTGACAATATCTTCAATAACCTTGTTCTTGGGCAGTAAGCTTATAGAAATGTTTCCTGTTAAGAGAATCAAATTGATTATACCAATTATTTTCATAATTGTAGGCGTCTTACAAATCTTATTTAATAAATAATAGGTTGTCTGTTTCAAAAGTTTATGCGAAAAGATTTTATCTTCGGCACTAAAATAAAGTTTAAAGGATAGTATGATGGTGTAAAATTTAATTGAAGAAGACTGGTGTAGCCTACCTGCCACTGCATGATGGAAAATGTCCCCCTTGGCTATTCAAGAAAATGGTTAGGCTTTCGAAGGCAATCTGTGAAATAATATTACAGGACTTTGGTAAAAGAGAGCTTCTTAGAAGGCTTTCAAATCCATTCTTTTTCCAATCTCTTGGATGTGCTGTAGGCTTTGACTATCATAGTTCAGGTTTAACCACTACATTGACTGGTGCATTAAAAGAATCTCTAAACTTAGAGGAGCATGGTGTAGTTGTCTGCGGTGGAAAGGGAAGAGCTTCAAAGTTAACTTTAAATGAAATAGAAGAATTTGGTTCAAAGTTATCCCTTTCAAGCCAAAAAATAGAGAGACTAAAGTACTGTAGTAGGATTGTGGCAAAGGTTGATACTTCAGCAATACAGGCCGGCTACACCCTCTACCATCACGCTTTCTTTATCTCAGAAGATGGCTGCTGGGCTGTCGTCCAGCAGGGCTTAAACCCAGGAAATAGATTTGCTAGAAGATATCATTGGCTTTCTGAAAAAGTTCAAACTTTTGTTCTGGAACCACACAGTGGACTTTTTGGTGAAAAAATAGAGGATGCTGTACTGAACCTTACTTCAAGTAAGAGTGTTGACGCCCAGAAGACTATAGTCGATATCTTAAGGGAAAAGCCAGTTAAAGTTAAAAATTTGGTTGGAGAACTAAATGATAAACTCCATGTGACTTTAATGGACTGGATACTTCCAGAGCCTAAAAAGTCTGCTATCAAAAACTTGGTTATGCCTGTTAACGTTGATTGGGACGCGGTTAAAAGACTTTATGAAATACAGCCAAAAGATTTTGAGGAAGTTTTAATGGCATATGGTGTTGGGCCAAGTACAATTCGCGCTCTAGCATTAATATCTAACCTAATATATGGTGCTGAAGTGGACTGGGAGGATCCGATAAAATATAGCTTTTGTGTTGGCGGGAAAGATGGTGTACCATACCCAATAGACAAGAAAGCTTATGAGGAATCTATACGTTTCATTAAAGAGGCTGTTGAGGGTTCAGAAGTTGGTTTAGAAGATAAAAAATATGCTCTTAAAAGGCTGAATACAATTTTAGCAAAAACCTTTTATAAGTAGGGGAAGGTTGAAAGACTTATGGAAGAATTCTATGATGTTATAATAGTTGGAGGGGGTGCGGCTGGACTTTCAGCTGGAATATACGCCTGTCGTAGGAAAATGAATACACTAATTATAACCAAAGATATTGGCGGACAAGCCTTAATGGCTAAGGAAATAGAAAATTATCCTGGAGTTGAAAAGGTAAGTGGTTTAGAATTGGTTCAAAAGATGTATGAGCAGGCTTTAGGCTTCGGCGCTCAAGTGATACAAGATGAAGTAAAATTGGTTGAAAAGGTTGGGGAAGGCCATTTCAGGGTTAAGACTTTAAAGGGTGAATATGTTTCAAGGTCGGTTATAATTGCGGCTGGAAAGGTTCCAAGAGATTTAAAGGTTCCTGGAGAGGAAAGGTTTAAGGGTAGTGGTGTCTCATATTGTGCAACATGTGATGCCCCCCTTTATAGGAATAAGCGTGTTATAGTTGTAGGAGATGGAAATTTTGCACTTGATGCTGCACTATTGTTGGCAAAATATGCGAGTGAAGTAAACTTGATAACGAGAAAGTCTGCTCTTACAGGCGATAGAGAGCTTGTGGAAATGGTTTTAGCCTCTCCAAGCATAAAAGTGTTTTATGGAACAGTTGTTAGAGAAATAAAGGGTTCCTTTAAAGTTGATGCTATAGTTTTAGAGTCACAGGATAAGGGTGTCTACACTATTCCAGTAGACGGTGTTTTTGTTGAAATGGGCTATGAAGTTAATATTGAGCCATTTAAAGATATTGTATCCTTCGATGAAAGGAAGCAGATAATAGTTAACAACAGGAATGAAACGTCAACATCAGGTGTTCTCGCATGCGGTGACATAACAAACACCCCATACAAGCAGCTTGTAATATCCGCTGCAGAGGGTGCGAAAGCAGCTTTATCAGCCTACGAATATGTTCAGAGACTTTCAGGCAAGCATGCTGTCACAATAGACTGGCATAAATAAAATTATCCTGTCTACAAAAATAAAATCTTTTATTTCAGTAAGCCTAATGTTAAGACCATGTCATCGCTTGAAACCTTCGTAGAAAATTTGTGGATAGTTGACTCACATGAGCATACTGTTCAAGAAGATGAGCGTGTTTCTTCAAAAGCTGATCCACTGCAGATATTTCTATCACAGTATGCTTCCTCTGACCTTATATCTGCTGGACTTACTGTAGAAGATTATGTGCGTGCTCTAGATACAAGGGTGCCTTTAAAAGAACGTTGGAAGATTATAGAACCGTATTGGGTTAAGGCAAAAAACACATCCTACTTTGATGTCATCAAGTTGGCTGTACAAGACATTTATGGCATAAGTGAATTAAACGAGAATACAGTTGAAGACCTTTCTCTAAAAATGAATTCTATGAACAAGAAGGGGTTATATAAATGGATATTGAAGGACCTGGCTAAAATCAAGGTATCAATATATGATGGCATAAATGATGTTGTTGAAGTTGATAGAAACTTTTTTCTGCCAGTTGTTAGGCTTGAAGACTTTATCCTAATAAGAAGTAGGGAAGATGTTAGAAGGTTAAGCGAATCCGTTAAAATTCCGATTCACTCATTAAGAGATCTTGAAAAGGCTTTGGAAATTAAAGTTCAGTCAATATTGGATAAGATTGTTGGATTTAAGATTGCTTTAGCATACAGAAGAGACATTCACTTTGAAAAGGCAGCATTCTATGAGGCTGAAAAGGTTTTAAATAAGATTTTGGGTTCAGAAAAAACCTTCATAAGATATACAAGTCCAGATGGGGTAAGGCTGACAATGTCTGACGAACTTTCTGTAGAAGAATGTCGACCTTTACAGAATTATATGGTCCATAGAATTCTTGGACTTGCCTGTAGACATAAGTTGCCTGTGCAAGTCCATACCGGCTTACAGGAAGGTAACCTTAACCTTGTAAGCAACTCTAATCCACTAAACCTTGCAAACCTTTTCATGGAATACTATGATGTAAAATTTGATGTGTTCCATGGATCATATCCATATGTTCGCGAGCTTGCTGTTCTAGCAAAAAATTTTCCCAACGTTTACGTTGACCTATGCTGGCTTCATGCAGTATCCTCTTCATCAGCAAAATCTGCTTTAGAAGAACTTTTGGATATGGTTCCCGTCAACAAAATTATAGGTTTTGGCGGAGACTATAAGCATGTTGAAGGAATCTATGGCCATTCAAAGATTGCTAGAAAGAACATATTTGAAGTTTTGCAGGATAAGGTTGACCGTGGAAGGTTCGGTTTTGATGAAGCTAAGAATATTGCAAGAATGCTATTACATGATAACCTGCTGGAAATCTTCACCACCATAAAAAGTATAGGTTAAAAAGTGTTAACCTTTCAATATAAAATAGAAAAGTATTAGTTTAACCTTATCAAAAATAATTATTGTGATAGTGTTTGAAGGAGGCGATACTATACAAAAAGATTGATGAAGCTAGAATACAGTGTCTCGCATGCCCAAGATACTGTAAGCTTTCAGAAGGGCAGGTTGGATTCTGTGGTGTTAGAAAGAATGTTGGAGGAAAACTTATGCTCCTAGTTTACGGCAAACCGATAGCAGTGCACATGGATCCAATAGAAAAGAAGCCTTTTTCACACTATATGCCAGGATCACAGGTTCTAAGTATTGGCACTGTTGGATGTGATTGGGCTTGCCAATATTGTCAAAATTATGACATAAGCCAGAGGAGAATGGTTGATGGCGTTAACCTTATGCCTGAAAAGTTAGTGAATTTGGCTATAGAATATGATGCTGATGGTATAGCATACACTTATAATGAGCCAACAATATTTGTAGAATATGCTCATGATACAGGAGTTATTGCTAAAAGAAAGGGTCTCTTTAACGTGTTTGTAAGCAATGGCTACGCTTCACCGGAAAGTGTCAAGCTTATGCGTGATTTTCTAGACGCTATAACTGTAGACTTTAAAGGAAACGGTGAAAAAAGGTTTTTACAAAAATTTGCTATGGTGGTTGACCCTGAACCAATATTTCAAACACTTTTAGAATTAAAAAGGAACAATATTCATATAGAAATTACTGACTTAATTGTTCCAAGGGTAGGCGACAGTTTAGATGATGCGAGAAGGCTTTGCAAATGGATATTAGATAATCTAGGTGAAAACATTCCAATACATTTTTTAAGATTTCATCCAGACTATAAGATGCTAAATTTACCTTCTACTCCTATAGCAACATTAGAAGCGCACTATAAGGTTGCCAAAGATTTGGGCTTAAAGTACGTCTATTTAGGCAATGTTCCAGGACACCCATACGAAAGCACATACTGTCCTTCATGCGGTAAGAGGGTTGTTGGCAGATACGGTTTTGACGTAAATGAATGGAATCTTGTCGAAGATAATAGATGCAAATTCTGCGGTTATAAGATAGAAATTGTTGGAAGCTTGAATAAAAAAGCATTACACTATTCAAGGTTCTTTTCACTAGAAATATAGGCTCTTATATCATATAATTTTGCCATCTCCTGATTTCCTCATCAAGCCTTCTTCTCTTCCTCTTTCCTGCAACATATTCTTTTGGATATGGGCCTATAGCCTCATATGCTTCAAAAACAAGTTGGTCTGCCTCACCATCCACAAATCTATCCCAGCCATAGTAGTGCACATACTTTTTAGGATCAACATAATCTATTGAGAAACCATCCAACTGTTCTGGGCTAATGCATACTGTGACAACATTTAAACTCTTATGAAATGTTAGTGGTGCCGTAAATAGTCTCTGGGGATCAATTTTATTCTCAACCCTTAAACTTTTACAATTTAATTCATGAATTTTTTCATCCACCTTCTCTTTAACATATTCGACAACAGAATAAGCTGCATCAAGAGGATGAATCTTACTATAGACTTCCTCTGAAATAGAGTTACTGTTCAAATGTACATGTATTCCTTCACCAGACCATTTAATATAAACTGACCTTCCCACACCTTTGCCTTCTAAAAAATCGTATATGATTTCAGCGGCCTGAAGAGTCTTCCTCCATTCCATCATACTATTGTCTATATCCCATACTGGCTCAGACGCGAGAATGTTTGTCAAATCCTTTACATCATCAAATCTTTCAATCTTCTTATAAAAGTGTACTGTACCATAAACAGTCCTTATAGGTAAAATTTTAAGATAAGACCTGAACTTTTCAACATTATCTAAAACTATAGGCCTAAAATCTCTCCTATCATATCTCATGATTTTAGAGCCTTCTATGTCTTCAATTAAAAATGCACACCATCGGCCACGACAGTATTTCACAATTTCTCTTAAAACATCTTCTTTAGAATAGTGTTCTACTAAAATTTCCCTATTCAGCATTCTCGTACTGTGCTTCCTCCCGTCTAGCCTTAATAATCTTATCCACAACACTCTTAGGCAACCTAATATCTTCAACTCTCATTTCACTTGCACCCACGATCGTTAAACCTACTCCAGGCCTAATTTCTATCTCATGCAATGATAGACTATGATTTGTTTGCCTCATCTTCTCTATCAAAATATATCTCTTCAACCGTCCCCCTCGAATAATTCTACGAAATCTTATAATACCGTCAGCAATATGTTCTACACCCCAGCCAAAAGCGTACGATGTGGTAATAGCATACTGTGATGTTGCAAAGATTGTGAAATCCCATTTTGAAAGCACCTTCTTTACAAGATAAGAGTGTCTTCTCGCCATTGCAGGTTTATCCAGCCAAAAGGCTGAAAGAGAATCTATAACAAGCCTAGCCCTACCATAACCTAAGCTCTTTTTAGCATCAACAATTTTTCCTATAAGTTCATCAATTTCTAAACTTTTCAAGCTCCATGGGTCATCGTCTCCCATCAAAGCGTCGACCAAAATAAGTTTCTTTTCATTTACTGCCTTCTCAAAGTCCATATCAAACATTTTAGCCTGAGTAATAATAGACTTCTTACTCTCTTCAGTTGTAACATACACACATTTGTCCCCTTCCTTTATCCCCTCATTAATGTATGTAATGCAAAGTACAGTCTTTCCTGTACCAGGTTCTCCAGTTAATGCTACAAAAAAGCCTTTAGGAATTCCTCCATCTAAAAGTTCATCTAATTCCTTTATTCCAGTTGAAAGCCTTTCTATACCATCAGAAACCATTATAATATAGTTTTGATAAACTGTTTAAAAAACATTTTTAATATCCAAATATTATGTTCGCTTTAATTAACTCAAAAAGGTTATTATAGTAATCAGCAATTATGTTATTGGATGTAATATGGTAAAGTTTCTAAGGCATGAGGTAGTAGCCAGAATATTGGATATAGGACTTATACCAACATTCTTTGAAGATGATGTTGAAGCGGCTAAAAAGGTAATTGTGGCTTGTGCAGAAGGTGGTGCAAAGGTTGTAGAGTTCACAAACCGTGGAACCCAAGCATATCAAAAGTTTAGTGAACTCATAAAATGGAGAAATAAAGAACTTCCAGAAATAGTCTTAGGTGCTGGAACAGTAATTGAACCAGCTATAGCATCATTGTACATAAACTGTGGAGCAGATTTTATAGTAAGCCCCACGTTCAATAAGGGGGTAGCAAGGATATGTAATAAGTACAAGGTCCTATATATTCCAGGATGCTGCACACCAACAGAAATCACGTTAGCTGAAGAAATGGGTGCTGAAATCATAAAAGTTTTTCCAGCTGACGTAGTAGGTTCACAGTTCATAAAAGATGTTCTAGGTCCAATGCCTTGGTCAAAGTTAATGCCTTCTGGGGGAGTTGAACCGACAAAAGAAAGTATTACAAAATGGATTAAAGCAGGTGCAGCAGCATTAAATATTGGCTCAAACTTAATAAGAAAAGATTTAGTAAAAGAAGGAAAGTTTGATGAAATTAAAAGGATTGTGGAAAACTGTATAGTGTGGATAAAGGAGGCAAGAGAAAGCAAATAATAGAATTCTCTGTTTTAAAGACATCTCTTTTACAGGAAGCCCGACAAGAAAGCCTAGAGCTTTAGCTCTGGGATGAATTGTCGAAGTGTTTAAGTATGCGTTTAACGATAAAGTTTTGGGCGTGTTGCTCGATGTAGTCTGGATGTCCAAATGCTGGAATAAGGCTCCGGACTGAATTGGGTGAGGATGCTCTAGCAAGCGGGATGGGGCTATACGCTCTATCCAAGGGCTGCTTTGACACAGCCCAGAACTCAGTATGATGAAGCCGTAGAGGCTAAAGAACTGAGAATCTCCGACTTTAGTCGAGGAGAGTGTCAAATAGATTGGTCTAGATGTTCAAAGGCTGGAGTATGGTTCTAGATCATATTGGAGTGAAGGTTCCAGTGCATAGGAAAAATATAGGGTTTCTCCACTTAGTGAAGTTGTTAACGGGCTTATAGTGCAGTCCTTGCAGAGGGCTCAAAAAGATGAGGGTGCGAATGCTTAAACATATTTGCTCTCAGGCTTTGAAGGGTTCATGTGCGAGAATATCTTAAGTTATATAAATGTCAATGAACCAATTTTATAATAAGTTTAGTAATATGAGAATCCATGGTTTGCCTAAAAGTGAATATAATATCATGTTAATAACATAGCCTATGCACATTGGAACTATTGAAGGCAAACCAGTTTCAGCTTCTACAGTAGCCTCTTTTCCCTCCTTTAATAGGTTTTCTAGTCTTCTATAGGCTTCGTCTGCAATTCTAGAAAGTTCTTCCACTTTTCCATCAAAATAAACTCTTCTTGGATAAACATTTCTTCTACCCATAAAATCTTTTAATGGTATCATAAGCTTCCTATCCTTTCTAATCAAAACCCAGATGGCATAAGGTAAGGTTATGAAGAGGAAAAGTAGCATACTTCCTATTGGAGCTAACCTGTCATCGTCTACAACCATAAAAGCAAATCCGATTAAGTCAGCCAAGCCTCCACCAATCACATAGCATATTACAAGTATTGAGGCAATAATAGTTAATCTTGTTAATAGTAGCATAGTGTTTTCCAGGTTCTGGTAAACCATTAATATCGTCCCCAATATTGCTGGAATCCAAGTATAATCACTTACTTCATTTTTTCTAAAATCTTGAACTGCCCCTGCAATAAAACTTAATGATACAAGTATGGAAACGACATTCATTAGCCAAAACTATGTAAATTTCATCTATTTAGTCTTTCGCCCTCCAAAGTTTTTTGTCTCTCATAAATAGCTTTAACCTTCTCAACTGTATCTGCTTCATCAATACTTTTATCATCTCTTATCCTCTTTATTCTGGGAAACCTTAGAGCAAAACCACTTTCATGCCTTTCCGATTTTTGTATGCCGTTGAAGGCGACTTCTATAACAATCTCCGGCCTAACTATAATCCTCCACCCCTCATCTCTTATTGCCAAATTCTTTAACCTTTCATTCATTTCTAAAAGTTCTTTGTCAGTTAATCCAGAATACGCTTTCCCAATTGTCTTTAATATGCCATTATCCCAAACAGAAAAAACATAGTCCGAAAATATTTCAGCCCTCTTACCATGTCCCCTTTCTGCTGCCACAATAACTACATCCAACGTGTCAAGCTCCTTCTTCAATTTTATCCAGTTTTTGCCACGTTTTCCTACAGTGTATATTGCTGACGGATCCTTTAGCATGAGACCCTCGTATCCGAGTTCAAGACTTTCAAAAAATTTTCTTTCAATCTCCTCCTTCTTTGAGACAAGACTGTACTCTAGGCATTTTATTCTTCCAGTGAATTCAATTTTTTCAATAACTTTTTTCCTTTCAATTAAAGGCATTTTATATAATGGTTCACCGTCAAAAAATAGGATGTCGTATACGAAAAGCATTAAAGGAACTTCGTTAACAATTTTTTCGTCAACATATTTTCTTTGAAGTCTTGTCTGCAATTTTGGGAAAGGGAGTGGTCTTCCATTCTTGAACGCTAAAACTTCTCCATCAAAAATGAAATCATGGCCTATCTTAAGCAAATCTTCGACAATTTCAGGAAATTGTGTGCTAACCTCGTTACCCTTCCTAGAAAATATTTTTACTATACCATCTTTTTTGTGACATTGTACTCTTACACCATCAAGCTTAAATTCGCAAACAAGTTCTTTTCTAAAATAATCTACAATTTCTTCCGCACTTTGCATGGATTCTGCAAGCATAAAGTTTGTTGGACGCAAGAGTACAAGCTTTGCCTCAGACAACTTACCATATTTGGCTAAAATTGCTGTCTCTCCAACATTGTTTATCAATAGAAATGCTTCATTAACCTCATCAAACCTTCTATTAAATGCTTCAGCAATACTTTCAATTATAAGTCCGCTGACCAATCCAATTCTCATTTCACCTGTTAAAACCTTTGTAAGATATTTTGTCTCTAAAGGTGTCATGTTCAAATATAAGCCCGTCAAAATCTTCTTTTTCTCATACAGTGAACCTTTTCCACTCGCTTCAGCCACCTTCTTAAGTTTAGCATAAACTTGGACCAAATCATATTTTTCTTCTAATAATGGTCTAATAGCTCTTCTTGCCAAAATTTCTTCGGCAGCATCACCCAAATCTCCATGCTTAATTATAATTTCAGCCAAAGTCTTATCGTTTAATCCACTTACTTCCCTCAAAATGTCTAGTAGGGTGGAATATCCAACATTCACTTCTATACCCTCCCATGGAGGAAAAATTTGTCCAGAAAATAGGTCACATGCTACTTTAAGGTTTTCATCATCTAATCTTCTCAAATATTCTGAAACTATTTCTATCTTCATATTTTTGCTCATAGTATTCTTAATTTTTTCACATGTTTGCGAGAAGGCTAGGAAGCTGTTATCTTGTGCTTCTGACATCATAAATCTTCTTTCCATTTAGTAAAATATAATTTTTGTTGGAGCTTAAATAATTTTTTATAATAAGATCATGTGGGCTACAAAATACACTTTTCTAGGGAACTTTGTGATGGCTGCAAAGTTTGTGAACGTGTATGCTCGATGGCCCATAACAGTTTTCCTCCTAAAATTAAAATTGTTGGTGAACTAGGAAATTTTGAAGCAATGGTCTGTGTTCAATGTGAAAAGCGAAGTTGTGTTAAGGTATGTGATCATAGTGCAATTTTTATAGACGAATATAGTGGTTCTCCAATAATATCCTCAAACTTGTGCATTAGATGCATGAAATGTGTTCTCGCATGTGAATTTAGTGGCCTACATTTTGACTCTATTAAAAGGGAAATTATAGTATGTGACACTTGCAGCCAAAGCTTCCTATGTATACTCTTGTGCCCAAATGCTGCTCTATCTAAAGTTATAGTAAGCAAGCCTAAAGCTGCTGCAAAAAGCTTTTAAAACAAGCTCCTTTTTTAAAGA
The DNA here is from genome assembly GCA_049969935.1 of Nitrososphaeria archaeon. Classification (GTDB taxonomy): domain Archaea; phylum Thermoproteota; class Nitrososphaeria; order JACIWG01; family JACIWG01; genus JACIWG01. The sequence continues at coordinate 27,705 of JBMFNX010000003.1, read as the reverse complement.
AAGTCATGGAAATGGAAAAGCAGTTCATTGAATCTCTTGTGAACAAGATAGGTTCTTGTAAAGGTATCGAAGATGCTTCCACGCTTGTTGTTGGAGGAAGTTGGCTGCAGCATGGGCCACCATATTTAGCTGCAATTTCAGCATTAAAAGCTAATGTTGGACGAGTATATTTGGCTGCGCCAAAAACTCTGTCAACTGTTTATAGGATTATGTCTCCTGACATGATAGTTTTACCATTGCCTGACATGAAGTTTACTAAAGGATGTGCTAGGAAGCTTATAAAGTGGATGCCTAAAGTTAAATCAATACTATTAGGTCCAGGTTTAGGCAAGGGCTGTAGGGAAGGTTTAGAGGTGTTCATAAAAGAAACAAAAAATATTCCACTTATACTTGTAGATGAAGCATTACATTATGATATAATTAGGATGTTGGATAGTAAAATGCACATTTTACTGGTTACTGCTAAAGAATTTCAACACCTATTTGACACAATTTTGCCTGAAAACTTTAAAGAAAGGGAAAAAATTGTTGAGTCAAAGGCTAGGGAAGTTAATTTAACGGTATTTTTAAAGGATTCAAATGATATAATCAGTGATGGTGAATCAACTATAGTTTATAATCCAAGAATAAAGTATTCTTTTGTGCATAGAAGCTTAAATGTTACAGCAGGTCTTCTTGCAGCCTATATTACGAAAGGGCTTACATCATTTGAAGCAGGCGCTTTAGCCTCCTATGTTGGTGGCCGAATATGTGAGCTTGTTTTTGAAAGAAAGGGCTCATATTTTGTTTCATCTGAATTGGTCGAGTATATTCAACCAGTTCACCTAGAACTTAATACTGTTTAGAAACTTTAATAAAAAGGATTAATAAATCATTGAACATACCCTTCTGTGACACATGAATAAGTTGTCTGAAATAAAAATTAGAATATATGCTGTAGAAATAATGTCACATGTTAAAAAAAGTATGACATATAAGGAACTTTCAAATGAACTTAAAATGTCTGCGCCAGTAATAAGTAGGTACATTAAGGGGCATGTTCTTCCAAGCTTAGACCGCGCTCAAAAGATAATAGAATGGTTTGAAGTATCATATTTCAGAAAAATGCTTCAGGACGAGATACAGGTTAAGGACAATGGTGTAATAGATGTATCTTTCCTAACTTATGATACAGTTTTACAGCGTGTAATAGCAAAACAGGCTCTCAACTATTTTAGAAATGTTGAAGTAACAAAGGTTCTCACTGTTGAAACAAATGGTATACCGATAGCATTGCAAATTGGAAACGAGTTTATTGTTGACGTGATTATTGCAAGAAAAGAGCGTCAGATAGGCTTCGAAAAGTATATTGAAGCAACATACACTTTAACTCCTCCAACAATAAAATCACTTTATATTCCAAAAAATGCTTTAAAAAAGAGTGACAAGGTTCTTGTAGTAGACGACCTAATAAGAACAGGCAACACGATCAAGGCTCTTGTTTCACTTGTAAACAAGAGTGGTGCAACAGTTTCTGGAATATTCACTGTTATAGACGTGAATCAGGCTATGGAAAGGTTAAAGAAGGAACTGGACATAAACGTTCCAATGTACTCCATAGTGTCTAAATAAAATCTAGATTCTCTCTATTTTCACAAAATCCATTTTCTCGAGTAAATAGAACCAGTCAATTAAATTCTTTAAATCAACTTGCCCATACTCGATTTTAAGCATCCTCCATATGTCCAGAACAGTCCTTTTTCCGTCAGCCCAAAATAGTGCGAGTGTTGAACAGGTTCTCCAACCACGAAGTTTCATAAGACTGCGAACCCTTTCTTTAGATTCATTTTCTAAACTGTCTATTTTTAATTTTATGTCTATTGGTCCTGGACTTGTCCTTTTTGGAATAATTTTATCTGCTTTCCCCTCAATCTTACCCATTCTCCCTCCTCTTATGGAGCCTGTTTTAAATCCCTTTTCCAAAATAATTTTTTCAATATATTCTTTAAAAAGTTTCTCCATCATGTTAGTAAACTCTGTAAACTTTCTTCCATAATATTCGGATAATCTTGTTAAATCACCTTCTCCATCTAGTTTACTCAAACCATTTACAGCTTTGCTAAGCCATTCCCTCCAAAAGTGAAGGCATTCTTTTATAAAATATATCTTCTCTTCAGCACATTCACTAACTTTATCCTCAACCATCTCAGATATTTTGTAAATAATCTCATTCATCAAGCTATTTACTTTATTCTCACAGTATTTTTCTGTCAATAGTGCTAGAAAATCATAATCTTTTTGAGAAAGGTTTGAAACAGTGTAAGCTATTGTTGAAGATACTGTTCCAACATGCCAAAGCATGTTTGGGTCAACTTTATCTAAAGTATCCTCTGACGTGTGATAAAATTTGTCAGGCCAGTTTGTAAAAGATACAGTAGGTACTCCAATACTGGGATCCGATAGAACTTCGTGATCGCTTCCTCCAGAAAATTTTATGAACTCGTACCTTATATATGGAAAACGGTCTCTTTCAGAAAATGAACATATTTTTTTGGGTATAAAATTGAACAAGTATTCTGTGTAGGCGTTCAGAAAGCTTGGAAGCGAATATGGTGTCTCATCAATCATTAAAATGCTTTCGCAAACTCTTTGATCTTCTCCAACCATGTCAAGGTTTACGCCAGCAACAAAAGAATCTAAACGTTCTCTATTGGCGTTCAAAAAAGCTACTGTTCCAGTTATTTCTGGAACAAAAATGAACCTTATAGTCTTCTGAGGCCTTCTAAGCTTTCCCTCCACAATCAACCTATTAATAACCAGTGCCGCCTCAATTGCTGCAGCCACACCTGAAGCATTATCGTTTGCTGAAGGCTGTGGATGGCATAAATGTGCAATAAACAAAACCTCTTTATCTTCAACCCCCCTAATTTTTGCAGAAACAACCTCAAATGTCCCATCATATATTCTGCTTTTTACAAAAGCCCTAACCCTCAACCTCTTATTCTTGGCAATCTCCCTAATCCTTACACCAGTACGCGGTGAAACAACAAATCCAAAACATTTTTTCTTAAAAGCATTCCACCAAAAGCTACAATACTGTAAAGCGTCAGGCAAATCCATCTTCCCCCTAACAGGAGGCCATTCCCTCAACCTATCAGTAATTATCCCAATTGCCCCCATTTTTTCAACAGCCAAAGAATAGACGTCGTTCAAATCTCCTGATGCAAAAACAATTTTCCCCCTAACATCAACATTATCATACTCTTCTTCAGTATCACCTTTTTCCAAAACCACAAGTTCTGTAATTATTCCATCATCAGGTGTAGGCGCACTCCTTTGTATAATTGAAAACTTGTTCACTGAATAGTCTGCAATCTTTTCCTCTCCATCTTCTGTTATAAGAAAAAGTTTAGCATCCTCTATATCACTCTCTTGAAACGACCCATAATTCCAAAAGGTTACATCTTCTGCAGCAGGAAACTTTAATATTTCACATTCTAGGCCACCACTTTTGAGAACATTGTAAACATATTCTGCAGCCTTCCTATATCCTGGGCTTCCCTGGATTCTATGAAAATTTATTAGTTCGCTTACAAAATTTTTAGCCCTTTCCCCAGAATATTCTCTTCCAATAGTCTCAAAAGTTTCTTTTATCATTCATTTAGCCTAACATAATGAGAATATAAAATATTTTTTAAATAATAGGCTACGAACAAGATTTGATGGAGAAGCTCCTAATACCAAAGCCATTGTCTGCTGGAATAATATTATCCTACAAATGCAATAGTAGCTGCAAACATTGTATGTATGCTTCTTCCCCAAATTGGCCGGCTGATTGGATGAGTTCAAATCAACTTGAATATATAATTTCTAAGCTTTCAGAGACAATAATTCAAAGCCCCCTCGGTCCACGAAATGTTGGTGTCAATGTAGGCCTACATTTTACCGGAGGCGAACCATTTCTCAATTTCAGTCTACTATCTGAGGCGGTTAAAGTTGCAAAGAAATATAATATTCCATCAATGTTTGTTGAAACAAACTGCTTCTGGTGCACCTGTGATGAAATTGTTAGGGAACGTTTTAAAGAATTAAAAGGCTACGGCCTAAATGGTGTACTTGTAAGTGTTAACCCATTCCTTTTAGAGCATGTTCCATTTGAAAGAACGGAAAGGGCGATAAACATCGGATATGAAGTCTTTCAAAAAAATCTAATGGTCTATCAAGAATATTATAGAATGTTGTTCAAAAAACTTAACATAAAAGCAACCCTCTCATTTAAAGAATTCTTAGAAAGGGTTGACCTTACCTGGGCATACTATATAGAACTTTTACCTATGGGACGTAAAGTCTACAAGCTAAGCATGTTATTTAAAAAGTATCCTGCAAAATATTTTTTCGGACGATCATGTTATCATGAGATTACAAGAAACTGGCATATTCACATAGACAACTATGGAAACTATATTCCAGGCTATTGTGGTGGAATGTCTTTGGGGAATGTAAAAGATTATGAAACAATCTTTGATGGCATAATTTTAGATGAACTTCCCATAATTAAAGCTCTAATAACAGATATTCGACTTCTATACAATATTGGAGTAAAAGAATTTGATTACAAAGAAAGCAGAGAAGGATATATTTCAAAATGCCATTTATGTGTTGACATTAGAAAACATATAGTCGAAAAAGGCGGTGAATTAACTGAACTAAAACCAATAGAATTTTATAAAAATCTCATATAATTGTCAACATTTTTAATTCAACAGCATTTAATTACATTCACACGCCATTTGAGCAATATATATTGACAGTCTTCAAACATATATTCTGAACCATAGTATGAGCCAACAACCTAAGAGAATTAGTCAAAAGATTTCCTATATTTTAATTATTCTATCGTTTGCTTTAATTATCTTCTTCACTTCTACAACTTTATATCATAATCCTGTAGAAACTGGCGCTCAGAATACTGGTGGTCCAAGGCTGGTTTGGAAGGGTAACGGTACAAGCGATTATGTTGATATTTCTGCATTATACTATAATGCTAGCGTGCTCGAGTATGATGTGCTCAGGTCTGCTTTAAAGGATAGGTTCGGTGAAGCCTTTAAAGAAGTCGGCTTCTCCTACGAAGGATATCATGAAAGACGTTTGTGGACAGAATGGCGTATAGTGTTCAAAGAAATATCTTTGACAGAAGAAGATATCATGTACATTAGAAGCTATTTTCCACGAACGTACACGGTAGAAGTTTGGACGGGAGTAGAAACATGCACCATAATGATCATGAAACCGCCAATAATCCAAATAGAAACTAAAACAAACTCTACAATCACACGTTAATCAGACAATCCTTAATCTTTATCCCTTTATTATACTAAAATGTTAAAAAATTTTAATATGAATGGTACGAGTATAGCAGTAACTAAAGTGACTACGATTGCTATAAGGCTGACTCTTACAAGATTGTTTAAATCACCAATTCTCCTATTCAAGTCATCAATTCTTTTATCCACATAGTTTTTAAACTCGTTCTCTAACCGTGAAATTCCCCATCTCACTCCATTCATAAATTCCATTATATCCTGCTTGGTTACAACATCTCTTAAAACAGCATTTATTTAAAGCAATTATAACATCATAATCAGTAACAATGATTTCAGCAGCTCTTTCTAGCCCGATTACCCTTCTCTAGCTTATTCGGAAACCATTCTTGACTCATCATAATAAACATGAATTACTAAAATATAACCTTTTTTCTAAGCAATGTTAATTTTAAAGTTTGTCTATTGTTAATGTTTTCAGAAATGTTTAGGGTTTAATATGCGTGTTTGAGTTTAATTTGTGGGAAAAAGGCGAAATCGTAAATTGGAACAATAAGTATATCAGCCAACTTTATCTTAGCGTCATAAGTTATAGTTTAAAGAAATCTTTAAATAATATTATAAAATTTGTAAATCTTAATGGGTAATGTCCGAGATTTTGAGGAGAAAGATTTGGTTATTCTTTTGTCTTCAGCGGTAACATTTTTTATTCTAAGTTTCTGGATCCATTTTCCAGGATTGAGGCCTAACTATTATAGTGATATTATAGATGTTCTCTGGAACAGATATGATGTTAGAATGGGTAAAATACCTTATGTCGAATATAATCTTGAATATCCCTCATTTTCTGGACTTGTTCTCTATATTGCAACGTTGACTGGAAATGTTTATGGATATTATCTTGTTTTTGCTTTTGTATCCTTTGTATGCATGATTGGAAGTCTTTACATAGTTTACAATATAGGATGCAAGAGGAATGTTAGTGTTTCTAAAATATGCTTGTACACTGTTTTTACTCCAACATTCATATTCTATAGTATATATAGCTTTGACTGGTTCGGAATATTCCTTCTACTAGCTTCACTACTTTTCCTGTTGAAGGGTTCTGTCAAATCTTCTGGTGTTTTTCTTGGCTTAAGTGCTTCAGCCAGGATAATACCTATTCTCGCTTTCCCATACATGATACAATATTTTAAAGAGAAAAGGGAAAAGATTATTTTCGCCCTTTTCACATTCTTGGGATGGCTTATCACTAACATTTATTTTATGATAGTAAATTTTGATGGCTTCCTATACCCTTACATTTACCAGGCTGGCTGGGTTGTTGAAGACAGTTGGCTTGCAATTTTTCAGCAATGGAATAAGGGTGTTTCCGCTGGACTAATCTTTATCCTCGGATATCTAATATATGATTTAAAGAAAGTTGATGTCGTTGACAAGTGTTGGCTAATTTTGACGGCTTTCGTAATATCAAGTTTCAAGTTTCCACCCCAGTACATGATTATGCTGTCGCCCTTTTTTGCTCTCTCATGCAGAGAATATGTTCCATACATGTTTTCTCACATTTTAAATGTGATGATACTATTTTGGTGGTTTACTCCAATGTTTAGTTCTAGTAATCCGTGGAGTCTAGAGAGTCCTGTTCAGTGGGTTGCAATTATTAGACAGGCTCTTATCGGATATATTTTTGTAAAAAGTATTAGACTATATCTAAGAGGAGGGTAGGTTAAACGTTTTTATAATTTTGTAGTTCAAATCAAGGTGTATGCTCCAAGAACTTTCTATACAAAGATTAAGCCAAAACCTTATATTGAAAGAGAAAAAAATTTTTGAGAGCATATCTGGATATAAGAATTTGAATGAAAAGTTTGAGCAATATAATCCATTTAGTCTTGACCCTCGAGAGATTAGGGAGACGATTGTTGATGATAAAAGTTGTATAAGTGTTTTAGGAAGTATTGCATTTCCTTTAGAAGATGGTTTTTGGGATAGGGGACAAGTTATCTTAGAAGAAGGCCCCTGTGAAGATGGGAGTAGAAGGTTTGAGTGGGTTAATAAAGTATTAGATGAAATAAGCGTGTGTGGAACTGATTCTAGTACAATTAGACATAATCTTCACCTGAACCTACTGTATGCTTACACTCAAGTTGCAGTATTTTTAAGAAAAAATGGTCGCTATTTTGAAGAGGTATTGGATGATGTTAAGGTTGGAGATGAACTATATTCTACAGACCATGAGATAAAGCTTTTTGAAGACGAGCATTATCAGATGTGGAATTGGATGCTAACATTAAAACTTTTAAATGAAAAGTTTCATCAGCATACACCATTTATACTATTTCTTGATGAATCACTTTCTGTATCATATGCTAGAAACTATACTGGTGAAAGGAGGAAACTTCTTTTGGATTCATTGAACGATTATCTTAGAAAACTTTATGAGCTCAACATATTTCCGGTTGCAGTATACTTTAGCCTTGACAGGGGTCTTGTCAACTGTGGGCTTAAATGTAAAATATGCAAGGGTGCCAAATGTTCCCATTGTTCCAATTTTTCTGAGCAAGAAAGGACTTTTAAAACATTCTGTGACAAACATTTCCTCTATAATGTTTTAACAGAAAATTATTCTAGGACACCATACTTTAGGCCCCTAAATTCTGTCATCGCAGATTCAGCGGAAAAACTGTATGTTGACCTAATAGCATTCTATGTTAGAGTGGATGAAAGTATATTGCGTGTCGAGTTCCCAAAAATATTTTTTGAAAAAGATGAGAATGCTGTTAATTTGGTTCATAAAGCTGTTGTTGCAGACTCCATCCTTTCAGGAGGATATCCTTTAACTTTATCGAGAGCGCATGAGCTTGCTGTACTGTCAGGAAAGGATAGGAATGTTGTTCACGAAATCGTGTACAATAAGGCTTTAGAGCTCTGCAAAAAATATGGTTATAATCTTGAAGTCAAGTTTTCTAGGAAGAACGAGTTAAAGGCTAGGGGTGTCCTATAGTGTGTGCGCTTAAAGGAAACTATTATTTAATAGAAAATTCTATTGGAGAAGTTATATCCTCAACTTATGAGAAGATAGAATTTGAGCTTCACAGAAACTCTATAGTACAGTCTATTGAGAGGGGAACATTTATTGTTGTCAGTAACGGTGGAAACATATTGGTTGGTGTGGTTGCAAGCACAAAACTTGTGATTGTTGGAACAGGTTCTACAAGACCTTCTAGGCTTAGGATGGGTCCAGAAGAAATTGATAGAACGTTACCGGAGCTAAAAGACAGGATATATAATGCATATGAGGCAGTGATTGTCGGAGAACTTCTTGAAGGAAGATTTGTTCACGCTTCAAACTTGCATCATGCTATAGTGCATGATCAAGTCTATAAAATGGATCCAGAGGATGTTAGAGCGTTTCTTAGAATCCCATGCGATTATCTGCACCTAATATATAATGAGTATGGTGTTGAAGCTGTCTTAAGCCACGTTAGAAAAGTTAAATCAATATTAGGTGAAAACGAGTTTCTCGAATTTTTGAAGGGTGCCGTGAAAATGCTACATATTCGGGGAGAAGATGAGCTTATACGCTTGCTGGTGAATATTGTTGACTAACGAAGATAATGTTATCGGTTTTGTTGTTGGAGGAGCATATTCCAAGGGTACTCTAGTTCAACTACAAAATAGGGTGCATGAGGAAATTGAAGTTGGATACTGTGTGGTTGCAGAAAGCGGGAGGGGAAGCTATCTTATGATAGTAAACGATATTATCGCAGATTCACCTGGCACAGCAGTAACCGTAAACATGGCTAGAAAACCGACGTTTACAAAACATCTACTTTCAGACATACTTTTAACATCTAAGCTCAACTGTATACCAATAGCCTGCGCTTCAGGTGATAGAGTTGATGAAGCTCTAACAATTCCAGACTATCTTTCAAAATGTAAGCTTTTGACTGAAGATGCTGCGGAAGCATTTTATGGCAAAATAGATTGGCAAAAAAGGTATCCTCTAGGAACGATTAGGCCTTCAGAATATAGTGTGCCATTGGATGTTAGTGTAATGGTTCAAAATTCTTTCGGAATATTTGGAAAGTCTGGTACTGGAAAAAGTGTCTTAGGCAATCTTCTTGCAGCATACATACTATTGTACTCAAAAAATTCTGTATTAGCTGGCGAAGATATACCTACGACACAACTAATATTTGACATGCATTCAGAATATGGTTTAAAATTAAAGACTCCATCACAAACAATCCTAGCGCCTGGTGTAGCACAATCTTTTCCAGAAGAATTCAAAGTTTATTGTGTTGACCACGAGCTTGTAGGAGAAATTGAAAAAGAGTTTAAGAGGGGTACTTTGGCCAAAGAATTTAGGATAAAGAAGGAGAAAATTGAAGTTGAAGACATTATAGCATTAAGCGAGTTACTGAAAATATCTGGTGTTGGAGCATTAAACCTTCAATCTCTTAAGGATAAGCTTAATGAAATTGCTGGAAACTGGTTTGACGCTATCATAAACTTTAACGACTACACGAACCAAGACCTTAAAGATATGGGTTTCGATACACAGACTATAACAAGCTTAAGAGCACTTTCACGAAGGCTTTCAATATTCAAAAACCTGCCACAGTTTTCTGAAACAGATGACACATGTCAAGAGCTTTTAAAAGAGCTGGAAGATGGAAAGAATATTGTAGTATCTTTTGGAAAATATGGTGACCTAGAAGCACTTTACATGTTCATTGTAAACTACATTTCAAGAAGATTGAGAGAGGCTTACGTGGGTAAGAGTGTAGGTGAAGGTGTAAGGAACAGGATTATAATTTTTGTTGAAGAAGCACACAAGTTCCTAAATCCAGGTGTGAGGGAAAGTAGTCCACTTGGATTAATTGCTAGGGAGCTGAGAAAGAGGGGGATTGTGTTGGGAATAATAGACCAAACTCCTTCCCAAATTGATGAAAATGTTTTCGGTATGGTCTGGAACTTTTTTGTAGGAGCCACAAGTATAGAAAGGGATGTGGATACTGCAACATCAAGCTTGAAACTTACACAACTTTTTAAGCCTCTCGTCACATCCTTAAGAAGACAAGAATTTCTTGTATACGGAAGCGCTTTAAAGTATCCTGCAGTTGTAAAGATAGTTGACTACAACAGTATTCTGAAAAGGGTTAGGGAAGAGTATGAGCGCAAATTTAAAGCCCACATAAAAAATGATTATGTGAAAAGGTTTTTGGAGGAAGATTAAATTGGTCAAAATATTGCATACAGCCGACCTCCACATTGGAGAAGACATGTTCTCACAGTATAGTGTGAAGGCTGCCTCTGAAAGATTCAATGACATACTATATTCTCTTGAACAGGTCAAGGATATTGCATTAGAAAATGATGTTGATGTAGTCCTAATAGCAGGAGACGTGTTCAATAGAATAGTTCCATCAGGAAACTCTTCCCTCTATTTTTCAAAATTCTTAAAACAGCTTCTAGAAAATAGGATCCACACTATTATAGTTAGGGGGAACCATGATAGACCTTATGCGGAAGGTACATCTGAACTCTTAAAAACATTTAATATACTCTTGTCAACAAAACAAGAAGAATATTTTCACTATCTAAGTAAGATAGAAAACATTATTGTAAGCGCGAAAGACGGTAAAAAAGTTTCTTTCACAGCCCTACCATATTATCCAAGTGAACTTGAATTTAAGGAAGTAAAAAGTGTTGAAGAGGCTTTCGAAAAAGCAAGGTACGAGAAGAGGCAGGAATTTATAGCAAAGCTGAAGGAAGAAAGTTTGAGAAAAGTTAATGAACTTAGAGGGAATGCTGACGCTGACTATCATATCCTTGTAGCGCATGTGCCCATAATGGGTGCAATACCGGGTTCAGAAAGAATCTTTTATGGATCAAAATATGAGGTCGTTTATGAAGTTAATGAAATTAGCAGATTACCCTTCGACTATATAGCCTTAGGCCACTTTCATGTAATGCAGCAGATTGGTTCAGAAAGGTGCTGGTACAGTGGCTCAATATATAGATTGACGTTCGATGAACCATCATATTTGGATGGTAGGGAGCTTAGCAAAAGCAGCAAAGGTGTAATACTTGTTAGTGAACAGAATGGTACTCTTGTCCCAAAGCCAGTTTACATAAGAACCAGAGACCTTTGCGTTGTACACTTAAACTATTCTAATCCAAAAATTAGACCGCTTCCGGATAATATTGAGGAAATAGTTGAACAGGTTGCTGCAAAATGTCCGATAAAGGATAAAAGTCTTCCCCCCTGTGTAAAAGTTTTTGTTAAAATCTCGGATGTTCAAAGAAGAATGTTAAACGAATATAGGATTAGGGAGATGCTTTTAGGAAAGGGGTATCTGGACATAAAGTTCGATATAGCTACAGAGCAAACAGAACAGGCAAGCTTGAAAACTGCTAACATGCCTGTTGAAGAAGCGCTTGCAAGATATGTTGAAAGTTTGCAGATAAATCCTCAACTAAAAAAGCATGTTCTTGAAGAATCATTAAAGATATTGAAGGAGGTTATGAGCGAATGAGGTTAGAGAAGATTTTTGTAGAAAACTTGAAGACTTTTCCAAAGCTTGAACTTTACCTAGAAGATTACGATTTAGCCCTAATAACTGGCCCAAATGGGGCTGGAAAGACTACAGCATTTGTTGCAGTTCCAGTAATAGCATTCTATAATGAATTTAATGGTAGAAGCTTGAAGGATTATGCGTTAGAAAATAAGGTTGCAAAGATTGGGTTAGAGTTCGAGCATGAGGGAAAAAGATACATTATTGTGAGACAATATTCTGATGGAAGCACACATTCACAATTTACAGACACTATTGAAAGAAGAGAGATTTCAAGGTCGAGGGAAATTCAGAATACTATAGAGAAGCTTTTTGGAATGGATTCTAAAACATTCCTTAACACTGTAGTCATCGCACAAGGTGAAGTTGAAACATTAAGTGAAAGAACTCCAAAAGAGAGAAGAGAACTTTTCCTAAAATTTTTGGGAATAGACTTTAAAAAAGCCTATGAGAGGGCAAGTGATGAAATAAAGAATGTAGATAATAGAATAGGACAGATTTTGGTTGAAAAAACGGTTCTCGAAAAAGATGTTAAAGTAAAGCCTGATATCGAAAAAAAGGTTCCAGGAGTAGAAGAAGAAATAAGAAAAATAAACTTGACTCTAGCAGCTAGGGAAAAGGAAAAAAGTTCTCTTTCAAACGAAAAAGAAAATCTCCAAAAGAGTCTAAAGAGAATAGAGGAAGTGTTGGCAACAAATCAGATGCTGGAAAATGAAAAAGAAAGATTAAATAATGAAATAAGAGAATTTGAGAAAAGAATTGGAGGATTAAAAAAGGAGGATATAGAAGCTAGAATAGTGTTTCTAGATCAAAAAATAGGAACAATAAGCGCAACATTAGAGCTTCTAGAAAAAAGAAATCAGTTAGAAACTCAGTATAAAAATTTAATAGAAGTTGTCAAAACAATTGAAAGTTACAGAAGACCTGAGGAACTGAAACAAGAGGAAGAGGAGCTGAGAAAAAAGGTTAATGAGTTAGCAACTAAAATTGAGGATATTAAAAGAAATAAGATGGAAATTGAGGCAAAAAATAGTGCGTCAAAACTCTATGTAAAAAATCTTCAGGAAGAAACAGTATGTCCACTTTGCAAAACAGAATTAAGTGAAGGTAGACGAATTGAACTGATAAGAGAAATTGAAGATAAAATAAAAGAATATCCTAACACTGTAAAAAATCTTGATACAAGTATAGAGGAACTGTCAAGAGAAAAGTATGAGGTAGAGCAAAAATTGGATAAAGTAGTAAGAGAGTATGGAAGATCCTATGACGCCTACAAGAAGATTGAAAGTCTATTAAAAGAATTTCCTCAGGAGGTTGTTAGTGACCCAAAAGCGGGTTTAAAAAGTCTTGAAATAGAACTTGGTAATATTAATTTGCAGCTTAAAGACAATGCTACCATAATTGGATTAGAATATAGAAGTTTAGGAGTACAGAGGCTAATTCAAGTTCAAAATCAGTTAAACAAGGAGAAAGAAGAATTAAATAAAGCATTATCTTCGTACGAAAAATATGAGGAAAACCTTTCAAAATTAAATGCCATAAAAGAACAGGTGGAGAAACTTATGCCATTAGAGAATGAGAAAAATAGATTGGAGAACAAGATTCTAGAAATTGACAGTTTAATAAAACAAATTGAAAAAGAAATTAATACATTATATCAAAATAAAGGAAATAAGGAAAAAGAGCTGGAACAGTTAAAAATAAAGTTGAAGGAGCTAGAAGATAAGGAGCAGCAGCTGAAGAAAAAATATGAGGAGGAAAGGGAGCTATTAAAGAGGAAAGAAATTTTCACAATAATCAAGGAACAGGTCTTCAAAGACAACGCCTTCCCCACAGTATTTCTAGAAGAGTTTGTTAAACATGTTCAAATGAACCTTTCAGACTTTATTTCAAGGTTCAAGGGTGGAAGATACGAGATTGACATTAGCTTAACGAGGGAAGGTGATGTTGAAGTTAGGGCAAGAGATAGGTCAAAAATCGATAGCACGTTCAGGTCAATAAAAGATTTCTCGCAGGGGGAGAGAACAATTTTAGGGTTCGCAATAAGGCTTGCGACAATGAAAGCAATATCATCGTATAAGGGGAAGAGTATGCCAAATATACTAATTGTTGATGAAGGTTTCGGCCCGCTTGACCAAGAAAATATGAAAGCCTTAATAGATGGTATAAAAGAACTAAAAAATGTGTTTGAACAAATATTTGTCATAACCCACATAGAGCAGGTTAAAGAAGAATTCGAGCAGAGGTTGATCGTTGAAGAAACACCAAAAGGCAGTATCATTAAAAGAATCTGAGCGCCCAAATAAAGTTAATAAGGTGAAGAAAATTATAATGGAGACATAAAATTGGAGTTTAACCTTTTCACAGAAAGTTCGGCAAGAAAGTCTCAAGACAATAAAGGAGATTGGATACAAAGAAAGGATGTTTGCAGCAGCATCCTGTACAAGGTTAGCAGGATAATAGTTAACGAAGCTTTAGGAAAAGATTCAATGATCGTGTTTGGAAACCTTAAGTGAACCAGAAGGAACGGAGAAGGTAGGGTGTTCAGCAGGAAACTAAACAAAGTCTTCCCTGCCACAACTGAGCCAATACATAGAATACAAGACTAGATGGCTGGAATAAAGGTCATAAAGATAAGTGAAGGATGCCTCTCGAAAACATGCCAAAAATGTAAGCATATAGGGTCTCAAGTCTGAAGCATCTTCAAACGTCCATACTGTGGATACGCATGTGACGCAGACTATAATTGAGCATATAGCATACTCGAGCGGGGCATAGGCTATACGCTTTATCCAGGGGCTGGGGTTGATAGAGCCCATAACCCCTGTAGGATTAGTGGAAGACCATGACAAACCGAGGCTCTTTCGACTTCAGTCGAGGAGAGTTTCAAAGTCTTATTCTACTTATACCATATTGTCTTAATATCTAGTGTACCAAAGTGTGGATCGTCTGAAATTATTTTTCCACTAAATTTTCTAGCAATGGCTCCTATAATTGCGTCAGCTAAAGGAAGATTCTTGTGCGCTAAAGCTATCTCTCCAGCCAAAAAAGCTACTTCCTCATCTATGGGAATAATTTTTGCTCCACCCCCAATCCATAGCCTTAATCTTATCCTTGCTGAATCTTTTCCAATAACTGAACCTACAACTTTCAAGAACTCTACTATAACTATAGAAGGAATAATTATCTCTTCTTGAGCTAACTTTTTCGTAAACCCTTTTATCAGTATCCTTTCATTTTCGGATGAGGGAAGAGTGTGTGCTATCAAAAATCTGGTATCAATTACTAAAACCATGTTCTTCTTTCTTCCTCTAGCCGCTTGATTATTTCCTTAAATCTCCTTTCCCCTATTGGTTGTCCTGGATCTGGTATCCCAGTTTTTGATATAATTATCATGTTATCCTTAAGCTGTGCGTAAACTATATCTCCCTCTCTTATTCCAAGAGTATCCCTGTACGTTTTAGGGAGTGTAACCTGCCCCTTACGGGTTACCTTTAAAACCACTTCTTCGGCCATAAGTACTACTAATAAATACTACTATATAAACATTATATGATAAATTCTACCATTCAGTTTGAGAACATCTTGTTTAATTCCAACTTCATAAAAATGGTCACCTAGATTGACTTGAATAAAGTTTAGGATACTCTAATAGCCATACATTTGGCAATTGAGGTCTATTTGACCCTATTTAAGATGGATTCTGTAAGTGAAGGTTTGAAACCTGGAGACGGTGGCTTTAGCCTTTATGAGAATATCAAATTTCCACCACTGTTGAAGGGTTAAGAATGTTGTTTGGGTCGAACAGTCTCTTTATTCCTTTCATGATCTCTAAACTTTTTGGATGTACTAGTCTTGAAAGCTCCTTAACCCTTATCTTTCCTATCCCATGTTCTCCTGTAATAACTCCACCAAGCTTTATTGCCGCCTCATATATTTCATTTTTTATTACATCATATTTTTCTGCATCCTTTTTCATAACATGTGAGTGTACGTTTCCGTCGGCTGCATGCCCATACACTGGAATGTACGCATTATACTTTAGAGCTATCCTGTCTATTTCGTCAGCCAACTTTCCGATTGCTGAAGGTGGTACGGTTGTGTCGAAAATGTCCATGTAATCTTTTTTAAGTGCTGTGAAGATGTTGCTTCTAATCTTGAGGATAGCTTCTTGCTCATCACGTCTTTCAGCTATTGAAGGTTCAAGACCACCCCCATCTATACAAATTTGTGAAATCTTTTCTGCTTCAGAATATACTGCATTTTCTTCCCCAGACAATATTGCTAGTAGGAAAACGTTTCCCTCAACATTCCATTTTTCACCCAAATGTTCAGCAGATATTCTCATAACTTCGTTTTCAACATATTCTAGTGCAAGTGGAGTTATTCCCGCATACAATATCTTTGGAACCGTGTTTAAGGCATCATGTCTCGTGTTAAAGGGTAGAAGAAGTGTTAGTGTGTAAGGTGATTTTGGAGTAAGCTTTATCACAGCCTTTGTAACTATCCCCAATGTTCCCTCACTTCCTATGATTAAATGTAGGAGGCTGTATCCCATGTTGTCCTTCAAAAGTTTTCCACCAAAGTTCACTATTTCACCAGTAGGGAGGACAACCTCAACCCCTTTAACAAAGTTTCTCATTATACCATGTTTAACAGCCCTCGCTCCACCAGCATTACATACAACAAGCCCACCAATCTGCGCCCCCTCATCACCTGGATGAGGTGGAAATGATAGTCCAGCTTCATCGGCAGCCTTAAGCAGTTTACCTAAAGTTGCTCCAGCACCAACTGTAGCCATCAAATTCTCTTTATCAACCTCTATTGCATCCAATCTTTCTAGAGAAACTATTATACCATCTCTTGTTGGAACCGCTCCTCCAACAAGCCCTGTACCCCCTCCTCTTGGATACACTGGAATCCTTTTCTCGTTTGCAAGCTTCAAAATTTCTGAAATCTGTTCACTACTGTTTGGTCTAACAAGTATACAGTTTGATGCAGCCTGAGGTCTAACTGGCAAGCATGTTTCATCGAATAGGTAGCTTTCCATAAGCTCCCTCTTATCTATAACCGCATCCTTTCCAACAATATCAACCAGCCTATCAACAACTTCTTTAATCAACATTTCCTCACCTTCCTTGCCTTTATCTCCCTAATTAAAAGGGGTATAACCTCATATAGGTCTCCGACTATCCCATAGTCTGCAACCTTAAATATTGGTGCTGAAGGGTCAACATTTATTGCAATAATCGTTTCAGAATCTTTCATTCCAGCAAGATGTTGTGGTGAGCCAGAAATTCCGCATGCAATATAAAGTTTTGGTTTAACAGTGTTTCCACTGAATCCCACCTGATGCTCCTTACTTATCCAGCCCTCATCAACTGGAGTTCTACTTGATCCTACAACTCCACCCAATAGGTCTGCAAGCTCCTTTAAGAGGTTAAAGCCTTCTGGGGATCCTAAGCCTCTTCCACCAGAAACTATGACCTCAGCGTCAGCTATATTCATTTTTCTTGTACCATATTTTTCAACAAATTTGACATTCCTTTCTCTGGGCTCTTCAGCCTCCTTAACTATAACTACACCCTTTCTCTCCAAATTTCTTGGACATGCGTTCATAACCTTATATCTTACTGTTGTCATCACAGGTCTAGTTTTGGTTTTGATATGTGCAAGAATGTTTCCAGTAAAGGCCGGTCTAATCTGTATAAGTTCACCTTTTTCATCAACTTCTAAGTCGATGCAGTCAGCGGTTAATCCTGTCTTAAGTGCAGCCGCAACCCTTGGAGCTAGAGACCTTCCAAAGTGTGTGGCTCCAATTAAAAATATTTCTGGCTTCTCCTCCTCAACCAGTCTAACAAGGTTATGCTTAAAGTTGATTATATTAGGTTCGGAAAAAAGTTCACTATTATATAAAAGGACCTTGTCCGCACCATAGTATATAAGCTCCATGCAGGCACCTTCACCTACTTTATTTCCCATGACAATGGCGCAGACTTCTCCACCTAATCTTTCAGCTATCTCTCTACCCTTACCTAAAAGTTCAAATGAAATTGGATGAAATCCTTCCCCTCTAAGTTCTGTTAGAACAAAAATTTTGCTACGATAAGGTTCCATTATTGTATCAACCTCTTTTCTACCAGAACATTTAAAATGTTCTCTAACCCTTCATCAACACTTCTAAAAATCTTACCCTCCCTAAACCTTTCCTGAGGTATAACAACTTTATGAACATTTGTTGGAGAACCAAAGTATCCAACACAATTTAGGTCAATAATCCCTTCTAGGTCTGTAGCATGCCAAACTTTAACATCACTTTTCATCGCCCTAAGCTTATCCTTTAAAGTTGGCAGTCTAGGCTTATTCACATCCTTAGTCACGCTAACAAGAACAGGATAAGTTGCCTCAACAGTATACGATGCATCACTCATTTCAGAAACTACCACAATATTTTTGTCACTCACATCAACAATCTTTGAAACATAATATATGTGTGGAATATTAAGTTGTTCTGCAACTTCAGCACCAACCTGGCCCGTGTCTCCATCAACAGTCTTCTCTCCACATAAAATAATATCATATTCTCCAATCTTTTTAATTGCACCAGCAAGTGTATAAGATGTAGCCCAAGTGTCTGCTCCCGCAAACTTCTTATCCTCCAACAATATTGCTTCATCAGCGCCTCTAGCCATCGCATCCTTTAAGGAGCTTACAGCTTGAGGCGGCCCCATACTTAATGCAATTATGTATCCACCAACCTTTTCCTTAATCTGGACCGCGGCCTCTAAAGCGTTTAAATCAAATGGGTTTATTTCTGCAGGAGCAGAACTTCGGTCTATTCTTCCAGTTTCAATATCAAATCTAACCTTTTCAATATCAGGCACCTGTTTTATGAGAACAATAATCTTTAATGTCATGTTATCGACACATTCTAAAAAATATTATATAAAATTTCCCAATTTTTTGAAGTTCCATTTATATATTATAGGCTTTCCTCCAAAGTAGATGGGCACTGAAACTGCTTCAATAGAAGGTAGGCCTAGGTTTACTAAAAAGCACATTGCACTTTTATCTATCGGCCTTTTTATGCTAGCAATTTTTATGATATTTTCTGACATCAGCTCTGTTATAGAAGTTATGTTGGCTTCTGACAAAATCAATTTTTTCCTAGGCTTTATCTCAATGTTTGTTGGAGTAATATTCTATACAATATCTTGGTTGCTTTTGCTAAATTCATCCGGCATAAAATTAAAGTTTATCAGGGCCTTTGAAGGTGTTTGGATAAGCGTGTTCTTTAACATAATGGTTCCAACAGCCTCAATTAGTGGTGAAGCATTTAGAATATGGTATTCTGTTAAAGAAACTGATAGTGGTTATGGAAATGTTGCAGCAACAGTATTCATACATAGAATATTATGTTTTATTCCATTTATGCTCGGGTCCATTTTAGGATTAATTTACTTTCTAATAGCCTACAATCTTCCCACCTACCTATCAACTATACTCATATTCATCTTGACAGTCATAAGCTTCGGTTTCATCCTACTGCTCATGCTTTGGATAAAACCAAAGATTACAATTAAAATTGCTTTTAAAATAGCTGGCTTTATAGAAAGATTGGCTCGCAAGAAAAACCCTTCGAGGCTCAAAGATTCTTTACAAAAAGCTTTTGAGGAATTCGAATTTTCTCTAAAGACTTTAGGCTACAGCAGACGCCCACTACTTTTATCGTTAATATTTGCAATACTTTTCTGGTTTCTTGATGTGGCTGTAGCCTACTTTGTTTTCCAATCATTAAACTATCCAATATCCTTTGCCTTAATTGTAGCAGTATACACTATAGGGATTACTGTGCAATCAATTCCAGTAGGGATACCTGGAATGATCGGGGTTGTTGAAACAATAATGTCTGGACTGTACACGTTAGCGGGTATTCCATTAAATGTTAGTGTAGCAGCTACAATGATGATTAGATTTATAATGATGTGGTTAGAGGCATTGATAGGAGGTATAGCATTCATTTCATACACGAGAAGAAGGTAATCTGCTCACTCGTGAAGGGTATAAGATTTCCTCTCACTATTTTAAACTATTGTATTCAGATCATTTCCTCAGGCAACTTGATCTTCCTAAATAAAATCCAAAACAATAGTATTGATACTATATATAGAACGGTTGCAACATAGAAAGGTTCATCCAAGCACCCTTCACCCATCAGCATTGCACCAAAGGTTGCACTTATCGAATTAGGTAGTCTCCAAAGAGACGAGCTTATACCAGATGCAGCACCCCTCTCATCCTCTGCAACAAGCCCCATTATAAGAGACTGTTGAAGAGGGTTCGCCATGTTCATAAGAAACGTTCTAATAATATACAGAACGCTTGATACAATATAGTTTGGAGAAAGCGGTATTGAAAACATGAATATTGTTGAAGCACTTTGTGTTATCACAATAGAGTTAACTACTCCAAGTTTTCTTGCTAGTGCTGGAACTGCAAGGTTAGTAAAACCCATTAATAAGTTTGATATGCCAAGCACAGGCCCACTGTAGGCATCCGTTATACCATACTTTAGATAAAACCATCTTGCCATAAGGGGAACAAATAATCCCGCTCCAAAAGCAAGAACAGCGCCTGTCAAAGTATATTTTAAGAGAATATTCAAGGATTTTTTAGGCATCCACGACCTATTTTCAATATGCTTAAAATTTCTTTTTTCTTTAACCCTTAAAAAAATAAAGGTTGCTGAAAAGCTGAGTAATGCCAAAATGACAAAAAACAGAACATGAGCTTCTTTGTCGTCTAATCCAAAATCTTCTAACAAATAAACAAATGGTATGATGAATGTTCCTAAACTGAAACCAACATTATTGACGAAGGCTAGTAGAGAAAATGCTGATGTCCTCTTAAGGTCTCCTGCCTTTTCAGACATTAATGCACCAAAGGATGCTGTAAATGATGACTCAGACACTCCTTCAATAATTGCACCTAAAATTAATACGCTAGTATCTGTTGTCAATGCGAAAACTGCAATTGTCAAGCTTGCTAGAACATTTCCTAAAATAAGAAATTTTTTTCTACCATACCTGTCTGCTAAAATTCCTAGGGGGATACTTGTGATAACCATGGATATACCCATAACCATAATAACTGAACCCATAAACACGTCAGACAAACCTTGTATTGTAGTGAGAAAATATGATAAGTCAACATAGAATGTGCCGAAGGCAACAGCTGGCAAACTGCTGGCAAAAATCAAGTACTTTGCCTCCAAAGGTATGTTCTTGAAGTCCTCAAACATTTACGTTCTGTATTCTTGGTACAAAAATATTGATATTTAAATATAAGATTTTAAAATTTTATGAAAATTGTGTTCGATAAACTTATTAGTCTCCAAAAGGTACTATGATTGCGTGAATGCAGATAGAGTCAGAAAATAGTGAAGGAAATATTGAGTACAAGCTTAAACTTATTGTTGATGATGAAGAAAGATTAAATGAGCTTGCCACACAATTAAATTATCGCCTAAACGAAGGTGGTGGTGAAGCATTTTATGAAATTGGTGTCTCAGACGAAGGAGAACTCCTCGGTCTAACTCCAAAGGAGTATGAAATTACTTTCAAAAATTTTGATAAGGTCTGTAAAAAAATTAATGCATCATATAAGGTGGTTAGAAAGGTTCAGGGGAAAAGAGGCCTCGTCTATGAACTTCTTGTTAGAAGGATTGCTGAAACATTACCCTTGAACCTTTCAATTGTACTTTTAGGTAATGTGGACGCTGGAAAATCGACTCTGAAAAGTACTCTAGTCCACAATATATTGGATGATGGGAACGGTTTAGCAATGAGCAAAGTTGTAAGATACATTCATGAAATAAAAATGAGGAGAACTTCTGCTGTTAACACGCACATACTAGGATTTAACGAGAAAGGAGAAGATGTTAACTCGAAACTATTAAACTATAGTGAAAGCGAAATATACCTTAACTCTTCAAAAATAATTAACCTTATAGATTTAGCTGGCCACGAAAGATATCTTCGAACAACATTAAAGGGGATAATGGGGAATCTTCCAGACTACGCGATTTTGGTTGTTGCAGCAAACGCTGGAACCGTTGGAACCTTTAAAGAGCACCTTGGCATTTCTCTCGCACTCAAGATACCTGTAATAGTTTGTGTGACAAAAATAGATATTGCGCCAGAACCAAAACTAAAAGAAACATTAAACGATATAACGAGAATCCTAAAGTTGCCGGGAATAAATCAGATTCCCATGATAGTCAAAGGTGAAGATGACATTGTTGTTGCAGCAAGACATATAAGGAGTGGAAGGATAGTTCCAATATTCCTGGTATCAAATACTAGAGGAGACGGGTTAAAGGAGCTAAAAACATTTTTAAACATAATACCTCCAAGAATTTCTTGGAAAGATTATTCTGGAAAGCCTCTAAAATTCTATGTTGACGAAATCTTCAACGTGACAGGCGTTGGTACGGTAGTAAGCGGCTTAATAGAAGAGGGCACTGTATCTGTAGAAGATGAAGTATTCATAGGCCCGTTCGAGGATAGAGTTCCATTCAAGAGGGTGAAGATTAAGGGGATACAAATTAATAGAGTCTTTGTGAACAGAGCGTTCGCTGGACAAAGTGTAACGTTTGCGATACCAGAAATAGATTTTGAAAATGTTAGACGTGGTTTAGTTATATTGGATAAGAAATCTTCACCGAAGCCTATAAAATCGTTTAAGGCTATAATAAAAATATTGCATCATCCTACAACGATAAGGGTAGGATATTCTCCAGTAATACATGCGCACACAATAAGGCAGACTGCAAAGATAGTCCAGATGGGTAAAGAACTTTTGAGAACAGGGGATGTTGCTGAAGCAACATTCGAGTTCCAGATAAGGCCAGAATATTTGGAAGAAAATGAAACCTTCATGTTCAGGGAGGGGCGGACAAGGGGTGTTGGAAAAATAATAGAAACATACAGTTTGTAGGAAAAGCTTATCTTATAATAGTATATGACATGTTTAGAATGAGGCTAAATATTTCAGAAGAAAGTGTGATAAAGGCAAAAAGTGTTCTCGAAATATTATTTCCAAATAGGAGAACTCAAATTGCTGCAAAACTTTTACTCGACCACATGAGAGAAAATAATGGGGTCATAACAAAGAACGCCTTAAACATTTTCGCCAGAAGGCTAGAGAACAAGGAAATATTATACAATAATATGCCGTTCAAGTATAGTAGAAGAAACCTTTATGGAACAATAATAAAAAATCTTGTAAAACTAGGCTTTATCCAAAGAAATGCACTAGTATGGGATGACCGTCTAAAGAGAACACTTAAGGTCTACCAAATACAAATATTTGACATACCAAACAAGCCTCCAGCAATAGGCTTCTGGAGACTAGCATACTACATATGCAGGAAATGGAATGAGGAATTCTCTCACTTTCCCAAAGAACAAAAGTCATAAAATAGTCTTAAATCATTGACTGTATCACAAGTCTTTCCCTAAACAATAGACTTTACCCCTAACCCTGCTATGAAAATTTTTGCAAGTAAAGCATAGAAGAAAAGGTTTCTCAACCTTTTCTACAGGACAAAAAACTTTTTCCCTCTTCATTGAAGCAAGCAGTTTTCCACTTACAGCACCCTTTAACTCCTCTTGAACTTCAGCCGGTACACGCAAAGGCTTCTCACTTTTAAGGACATCTACCACAATCTTATCCCCCAAAGACATCTTTCTCTCCCAAAAACTGGAAACCTACACATTTATAACCTATTCTAAAAAATACTAAATCAACCACTTATCTATAACTGATTTGAAACTTTATATTAAACTATAAACCTATCTCCTACGAGATAATATGGTTAAAGAGATTTTCAAAACAGAACGTGCACCAACACCTATAGGCCCGTATTCTCAAGCCATAAAGGCTGGAAATTTCCTTTTCATTTCAGGTCAG
This sequence comes from Nitrososphaeria archaeon, assembly GCA_049969935.1. Classification (GTDB taxonomy): domain Archaea; phylum Thermoproteota; class Nitrososphaeria; order JACIWG01; family JACIWG01; genus JACIWG01. The sequence continues at coordinate 3,848 of JBMFNX010000003.1, read as the reverse complement.
GGGCCAATAGACCCGAAAACGGGGAAAAAGGTTGATGGTGACATAAAGGAACAGACAAGGCAGGTCTTAGAAAACATAAAGAACATTCTTGAAGCAGCTGGATTAACGCTAGAAAGTGTAGTAAAAGTTAACGTGTACCTAAAAAGCATAAACGATTTCCCAAAAATGAATGAAGTGTATAAGGAATATTTTAGATCAAACTATCCTGCAAGAACTACAGTGCAAGCAGTCCCCCCAGCAGATATGGATATAGAAATTGATGTAATAGCATCCTATTAATAGCGTCCATTAAATTTTTTTATTTTATTGAAAGTAAAATTATGCCTAAAATCATTATAGCTGACCCGATAAGAGGTTTCCATGTAATATTCTCTATCTTCTTTAAAGTTGATATTGTCAAAAGAAAAACGAAAAGGGGTTGCGTGTATATTAGTGGTGTAACCGCCAAAACTTTTCCTAAACTAAGTGCATAAAAGCTGGAAAGCTGGCCTAACGCTAAAAAAACGCCGCTCTTCCAAAACAGTTTAAAATTATTTTTATCAATAAGTGAGAATAGTTTCCCATTTAAAGAAAATGCCATAGTGTATAATGATAATGTTGCTAAATAGGCTAAGGTTGTCCCAAAAAGAGGTTGGTTTAGTAAGGTTAAAGCCTGTTTTCTGACAACATCATTTAAACCTGTAACAAATGATGCGAGAACAGGCAATATTATCCACGAACTGGTTTTCACGCTAAAATTTTTTTCATGGGACCCGATTTCAATAAATATTGACCCTATAACAATGCATGCTATACTTAACCATAATCCCATCCAAGGCTCTTCCTGTAATATGATCACAGCGAATATTGCACTGATAATAGGTGATGATGGTGTAATAGAGGAGGTTAGAACTGCACCAACCTTTTCAACACTCTTATAAAAGAATATTCTAGATAAGCCAGGGTTAAGCACACCCGCTATAAGAAACATTAAAATTCCCTCAAAATTTACTCTAATAAAGTCTGTTGTTGAAATTGCGATTGGTACAAAAATTGTGAACCCAACCATAGTTATGATAAGGACGCACGCTTCATAGTTTGATCTTTCTAATCCTCTTCTTGCTTCAACAATACCTGCGGCCAGAAAGAATGATGCAAGAATTCCAAGTAAGAGTTCTATCATCCTAGTTCAAGCTTAAAAATTTAATGTATATAATCATTATATTTTAAAATTTTACATTTTATGTGGGAACAAGTTTCAGGAAATAAAATTTTATTTTGCTGGAATAGGGAAGGTGCTGGTGATATGGATTGAACTTCCCATCGAGGCAGAAAATGGTTTCAGCGAACAGGGTTCTCACTATAACAATATTTTCACATATGATGCAGCATATTTTTGTAGGTATGTCCGTATTGTATCCCACAATAGTTAGTGAGTTAAAATTAAGCTACACTGAATTCGGTCTCGCTATTGCCATCTCATCTATAATTGGCGGTCTGCTTCAACTTGCTCCAAGCGTGCTAAGCAGAAAATTTGCTAGACATATAATTCTTGGTGTTGGAAACATTCTATTGTCAATAGGAACATTTATTACAGGTGTATCAAGAAATATTATTGATTTTCTTGTCGCAAGAATTGTGTCAAATATTGGGACTACACCTACTCATCCTATGGGTACAGCAATACTGTCAACAAAGTTTGAGCAAAGAAAAATTGGCTGGGCACTTGGCTTATACTATGGTCTAGCTTATATAGGAAACATTATCGGCCCCATATTTATCACTTTACTAGCTATATTATTCACTTGGAGGATTTCACTTATAGTGTTTTCACTGCCTTCCCTGGTTGTAGGGATAATAATATTCCTATTTTTGAATGGTGACAAAAAAATTTCCACTAATAGCACTGAATCCCCATTAAAGGTGGATGTTATTAAAATTTTGAAAACGGAGGGTGTTTTATCTATTCTATTTGCTCAAGTTTTTATTGCTGCCGCAATAGACATTGTAATGATAACAACCTACACTCCAATATACCTAGCTAAATGGATCAATTTAGATGAATTTAATAGAAGTATATTCTATACTATCGAGCTTGCTGGAGGCGTCTTAGGCCCCATACTGTTGGGTAGAATTGGTGCGGAAAAAGGTTACATTAGGACCATAATCTTTTCCACGATATTTGCGGTTACAAGTGTTATCTTGCTAATAATACATTCTTCTGCAACTATAACACTTGCTGTACACCTTTTCTTCGTAGGCTTTTTCTGCTTCTCATTCACATCATTGATACAGTCTTCTCTCGTAAACATGACTATAGGTGCTTCAAGAGATTTGGTTGTAGGCATATATTTTACTCTACTCTTTTCAATCGTCTCCTTATGGACTGCTGTAATAGGATACATTATCGACCACTACTCGTTTTTGCACGCTTTCACTTTAATGGGTTTCCTCGGAATAGTAGGCATAGCAATTTTTGTGATAAAAATGAGACGATTTGTTGATAAAATTTGATCCAGATAATAGTGTGTACCTTGTCTCATCAACTAAAGGGGAAAAATTATAAAATGTGCTTGCTAAAGTTTAATGGTATTATTTTGGGCAAATGTAAAATATGTGATAAAGTTTCAGAAACAATTTCAAAGGAGATAGGATTATGTCTTGACTGTATACGAAATAAGCCTGAACAAGCTCTACAGTTTTCACAAAATGTTCATGTAAAAAGTCGCATACTGTTCGGTCTTCCATCTGCTGTGCCAAAAGATGAGAATGGTGTACTATGCGTCCTATGTGCGAATAACTGTAGAATTGTTGAAGGGAAAACTGGATACTGTGGTCTAGTCGAAAATGTCGGTGGCCGATTGATAAGATATGGTGGAATAGCGTCAAAGGGTGTACTAGAATGGTACTATGATCCTCTGCCAACAAACTGTGTGGCAGAATGGTTCTGTCCAGGATGTACTGGATTAGGTTTTCCAAAATATGCTAACATGCCAAGTGCAGAAATTGGGTACAAAAATCTGGCTGTCTTCTATGGTGCATGCTCTTTCGATTGCTTATACTGTCAAAATTGGCATTATAGAAGGCTTGCATCAAAAAGACAGCCTATAGTGGGTGCAGAAGAGCTTGCCTCAAAGGTTGATGAAAAGGTTTCATGCATATGCTATTTTGGAGGAGACCCTTCCCCACAAATGTTACATGCAATAAGAGTGAGTGAAATAGCGCTTAAAAAATCAATTGAAAGGAGAAAGATTCTTAGAATATGTTGGGAAACTAATGGGTACATGAATAGAGAGCTTGCTAAAAAGGCTGCTGAACTCTCCCTAAAAAGTGGTGGAATAATCAAATTTGACATAAAAGCCTGGAACCCAATATTACACAATGTTTTATGTGGTGTTTCAAATGAACCGACACTAGAAAACTTTAAACAAATTTTCCAAAAATACTATAGTCTTCGACCAGAAGTACCACTATTGACAGCTAGCACACTATTGGTGCCAGGATATGTTGATGCACTTGAAGTTGAACAGATTTCAAAATTTCTTGCAGAATTGGATCCAAATATTCCATACACCCTATTAGCCTTCTATCCACAGTACATGCTATATGACCTTCCAACAACAAGAAGCAAGCATGCCCTTGAATGTTACGCAATAGCTAAAAAATATTTGAAGAACGTTAGGATAGGAAATGTACAACTATTATCTTAACCTTATAATCAATAATATTGATTCTATTTACATGAAAACTTGACAAGAAAGCCTAGAGCTTTAACTCTGGGATGGGGATGTTGTCACGATAGTCCATCCCTTAATATCCAGTTGTATATTGCTATGAATGAGCTTATGTATTTGGTTACTGATTTTATT
>JBMFNX010000002.1:0-103238 GCA_049969935.1 Nitrososphaeria archaeon | reverse complement strand
GTGCTTTATACAATTTTATAGTAAAAGGTTTTTCTACTTTTTTCCCTATGTGATAAATTAACAAACCTAAAATAAGTTCATTAATCCTATCTTTATACTTAAAGGCCATGGTAATTTTCCTATTCTCTTTTATATGTAAATCTGAATAGATTGTTTCCCCTAAAATAGAACTTGCTAAAGCACTAAGTGCGCTTTCCTTATTAGTAAATAGCTTCAGAAAAGAATTTCCATATACTACTGCTGAAGATTCAGCCCAAGCAACATGTGATCCTCTTTTTGGAAGCGAAAAGTAATCATAAGGTGCACATGTAAAAGATTCGACAGCACCCATTCTAAGATAAATTTCAGCTATCTTTTTTTGTTTGGCTATAAATGTTTCATTTAAATTGAATACATTATCATATATATCTGCGCCCATCGGATTTACTGTTGTATATACAGCAAATTTTCCATCTCTTGCAATATCATTTAAAAAGGATAAACCAGAATCGCCTATGTTCTCGTAAGATATGCCTGAAATGTGTGCTGAAATAATTTTTATTCTTTTATTGTTTTCATAAAATTTGCTTAATGCCTCAAGAATTTTATTTGCAACATTTTCTGCAAAATTACTCATTGATTTGCGCCCTCTTAAAAACACTTTTTTTCAAATTTAAAGGTAAGGTAGCATCGATACCCATTTTTGAAGTTTTCCCCGTCTTGAAGGTTGAAGGATCCAAACTTGATCCACGCTGGTTTTGTAAAATAATTAAGCCTTTATCGGCTTGGAAACGAGTGGCAAGTGCCCATTCAACTTCATCTATCTTATGAGGATCTATATCTTCATCTACAACTATTGCTAATTTTATTGAATGTGCATTTTCAAATACATACTTGATAGTGTTTCTGCCATCTTCTTCATTAATCTTTCTTATACTTATTATTACATGAAAATAAGCACACCCTCCATTAGTTAGGTTTAAATCTTTTACATAAATTCCATTCTTTTTTAATACATTTAGTATTTTCATTTTTTGAGGTAATCCCATAAACAGTTTATGTTCATTACTTGCTGGTAAGAGCGCATGAAAAATGATTTCGTCTTTAGGTACAAACATTTTATTAAATTTTATTACGGGCTCCTCACGTATAGTATCGTAGGTGCCAGTTATATCTGTGAAGGGTCCCTCTCTTCTCCTTTCCTTTAAATCTATTTCACCTAAAAGAATTACTTCTGCACCTAAGGGCACCTTTATTCCATTTTCCATTCTAACAAATCTCATTTCCCCATCAAAAAAGGAATTTGCTGCATAGTACTCAGAAACTCCATAATCTAAAGAAAGGCTAGCCGCAAAGAAAACAGCTGGATGTGCACCAATAATTAAAGCAATATCACTTTTTCCGTCTTTCTCCTCTAATATTTTGTATAAATTTCTTGGCAAAATTCTAATTACACCTAAATCTTTTCTAATTACCATTATTCTATGAACCGATAAATTTTCATCTTCTGAATTTGGGAATTTACAGGCAACTATTGAAGAAGTAAGATAACATCCTCCATCTTTTTTATAGTATTTTGGTATAGGTAAACTAAATAAATCTGCATCCCTTTCTATCCATTCACCCCTATTAAGTATAATCTTAGGCCTCTTAAGGTTTGAAAGTACTTTACTTACTTTATTAGTTAAATGGCTTTGATCCACATCTAATGCAAAACTCAAGTGTCTTGGTGAAGGACAAATATTGCCTACAATTTTTGTATTTTCAAAATTTTTAACCTTAGTAAATAAAAATGGCATATTCTGATTAGAATAGAGTATTTTTGGCACATCTTTATCCTTGTCCACAATATCGTTAATTACCTTAATTTCCTCCTTTTCTATAAGTTTGTTAATATATTTTCGATAACTGTCCTCCATCTTCTTCAAGAGACGATCTATCCTTATAAAAATATAACTTTTTGGGCTGCTTGGTGGATAAATATGATTTCTTAATATATGTTGATGTCCTACTTTCCATATCAGTATTATCGTGAAGGCCAATTTGAGGCTATAGAATTTATCAAATCATGTATAGCAAATAAGTATAACCTCATCTTAGAAGCTGTAAGTGGCTATGGAAAGACTGTATCTGTTCTTTCAGCCGCACTTGATGCAGCCGAGAAATTTAATCTTTCAATATTATACTTATGCAGAACAAAACGTGAAATCGAGCACGTAATTACTGAGGCTAAAAAGATACAAGAAAAGAAATATTTTCCTTTTTCATTTTTATTTTCAAAGAGTGACCTCTGTCTATTCTATCAAACACAATATTTTGACAATTTATCATTAAACATATTATGTAAGTGTCTAAGTCTGACAAATCAATGCTATTATAGATCAAATTGCTATTATTTTGACCAGCAAATTCTATCTAAAATTCTATATAATCTAGATAACATTGAATCACTTATGCTACAAGCTAAAATCTATCGAGTTTGCCCTTTTGAATTGTTAAAAAGATTTTCCCTTTCTTCAAGATTATGTATTATGACTTATAACAACTTTCTGCAAGAACAGTTCTTTTCCAATGTTTCCTTAACATTACAGAATCCTTCAAAAACTATAGTAATTCTAGATGAGGCCCACAACTTATTAGATATTTTATCAGAACTATATACATTTAAAATTAAAGAAAGTGAAATTGAATACAGTGTTAGTGAGGCACAAAGATTAGGCTTACTTAAGCTGGCTGAAAAACTTTCGTCCTTTTATCCTTTATTCAATAAAATTTGTTTTATTATTGATAAAATTTCTGCGCATGAAAAATCACTTATTAAAAGTGAACTAACTAATTTTGGATTTGATAAATTAAATGAAATGCAAAGTTTACTTTCAACATGCTTAAACACAGTTTTTGTTTCCTCTAATGGTAGATACCCATACGTGGCAAGGAATCTCATAAAAATTTACCTTTTTCTAAATTATATGCTTCTCTTTCTCTCTTGTCCAAATATTTTACTTTATGTAGATAATAGTGATAAAGAAAAAGCTCTGGTTTTCATAAATGTAGATCCCTCGGAAGAGCTTAACTCACTTCTAAACAAATTTTGGTCCTTTATAATGATGTCTGCAACAATCGGTTCACCTAAAATCTATTACACAATACTAAAGCTTGATCCTATTAAAACAAAATATTATTCAATTAATTCGAAAAATTTGCCTAAAAAAATCCAAGTAATAATTGATACTGGGCTAACAACTAAATACAAGAAAAGGACATCCGAATTATTCAAGAAGATTGCTGGACGAATTTATACGATATCTTCAACTCTATCGGTCAATACAGGTGTGTATTTTTCTTCTTATAAGGTTCTTCAAGAAACAGAAAAAGCATTATTTTCATACTATGATCTTAAACGGCCGTTCTTTAAGGAATTACCTAATATGACAATAAAAGAAGCAAATAATGTCTGTTCAAATTTTAAAAGCTATAAGGATAAAGGTGCAATATTATTTGCAGTTCAAGGAGGTCGTTTTTCTGAAGGAGAAAATTTTCAAGAAGGTGAAATGCGTTCAGTTATAATTGTGGGCCTCTCTATACCCCCACCTTCAAAACAACTCTTTTTAAAGATGAGTTATATAAAGAAAACTTATTCACAAAATGCTTTTTTGATTTCTATGTTAGAACCTGCGATCAAAAAAGCGGTTCAATCAGCTGGACGAGTAACAAGAAACACTTCATATTCTGTAATCTTCTTTTTAGATTCAAGATTTGTCTCAAAGTCTATTTTTGGATTATTTCCTGAATGGATTCAAAAAAATGCTATATGCACCAACTTAGATAGCAATTCTGTAGAAAAGATACTAGATTCTTCTTCCTGCACGCTGTAAGATTTTTAAAGCCGAAATTCTATCTTTTTCTTTACCTTGATTTTTTCTTAATTTCGCATTTTTTGTAGTACTTTTCTCATCAATTAAATAGATTTCTACATTATCAAATCGAGTTTTTAATATTCTCTTTAACTTTTCTGCATTATGCGAATTGCCATATCCTATTTTAACAATTTTTTTATTGCAGTGGAATTCCTTTAATATATCAATTATAAAATATATTGCATTTTCCCAAGGTGAGATTACCTCATTCAAAATAAGTTTTTCTCCATAACAAAGCGCTATTCCAGTTTTATCACCTGGATCTACACCAAGAAATAGATTTTTTTCCCTAAATAATTTTTGTATAATTTTTTTAAAATCAATGTTCGGTTCAAATGTGATTTCTTTCTCATCTAATATTCTATTCTTGTAAACTTCATCATTTTTGCCTGTTACTATTATATCTGCATCTTCTGCGCATCCAACAATATTAAAGTAAATTTTCTTGTTTTTGAAAAGTGTCTTTAAATAATATATTACTCTAACATTACTACTATCGAAGTACAAGTTTATTCCTACAGTAAATAAATATTTATTTATCATTTCCGGATTATTTCTAGACATATGTCTACAGCTTATAACTTTATTAAACTTTTTTCAGATCAAAAATTTTCTACTGTATTCTATAAATATAAAACGAGCAAAGAAAAGGATAAAATATTAGAAAAAATATTTTCTCTATATAATAAAAGAATTATTTTTGTAAGCGTTTTCCCAAATTCATGGAAGCTAAGAATTTTTCCAAAAAATATAATAAGAATTTCTCCCTTTGAACTAGATGTATCAGATTTATTTTCAATTTTGTTCACTTTTTCTTATAAATCACTTGTCATTATCGACTCTTACCCTCAATTTATTAATATATATCATAAGGATAAAGACAAAGTGGTTCGATTATTCCTATATTTTCTAGCAAAACTGAAGGGCCAAGCCTACATACTCGTGTTTACAAATCTAAAGAATCCTTCTCAGCAACCTATATTTAGTAAGAGTTTTTTAACATATTTTATATAAGGATTTCATTAATAATTTTTTGAATAAAACTCTTGGATCTCACTAATTATCAATAATAAAATTATATCTTAGATCATATATTTTGTATACATCGTAATTATTCCAATTGCTGTAGAAATAATTAGGAGAATTATTCCTATGATTAGATTAATACGTGCATCTTTAATTGAAATACTATTTGCCCCTCTCCAAATCAGATACGCTCCAAAGCTTCCTCCTATAAAGTTGAATACTGCAACTATAAACTCGATCCAAGTCTGATAATCTTTATAGGGTGTGAAGAGTGCGGTTGATGGTAATCTTCCTGACTCTAATATCGTGTTTATTATTCCAGCACTATAAAATGCGAAATAAAGGAATACGATCAAGAATAAAATATTGTTCTTAATTAAATCCAACTTTAGAGTTTTCCAGAGTCTTAACTTTATATTTAATAAAGTACCATGTAACACTTTTATTTTTTGTTTAAGTGTCATATATCCAATCTCTTTATTTTTTTACTTATTAAGTATTTAGCTACCTCCTTTACCCATTTGCCACATTCTGGATTCACTATAAGTTTCATTAAATACTCTTCCCAACTGAGTTCATCATAAGCGTCTTTCCAGTATTCATAATTTTTGACTATATTATAATATGCTTTGGCATGATAATTGCAAAATGGTTTTTCTCCTTGTCGTTTACAAATTTCGCAATTTTTTTCCTCCATTTTTTTACTTCACCTTTGAAGGGCATTCAGGATTTATGCAAAATTTCCAAAAAATTTTTCCATTACGCAATTGTATGAGGGGCCAGCCGCATTTGTCACATGCTTTTCCCGTATTCTGTAGGGTTCCCTTCTGTGGCAAAGGTGCAATAAAATTGCATCCATTTCTATAATTTGTGCATCCAACAAATCTTTTACCCGTTTTTCTATTATAAATAATAATTAAAGACCCATCTTTACATTTCTGGCATACTCCTAACGTTTTATTTTCTAGCGCTGTTTCTTTTATTGCATTTTTTAATTCTAAACCAATTTTCTCGAGATTATATGATAACTCATTAATTGCTTGCCAAGTGAGATAAAATGTCTGTTCTAAAATTTTTTCAGGCTCCTCTTTACCTAATTCAATTTTTTCTAAAAAATTTTCCATTTCCCTTGTTAGATGGGTTGAAATTATCTTTTCCGAATATCTTGATAGCGTTTCTATTACTTGAAATCCTAACTTTGTAGGTTTCATACTCTCATCAACTATATATTTCCTTTTGTATAATGTTTCTATAATTTCAGCTCTAGTGGATTTGGTTCCTAAATTTTCTTCCTCCATTTTTTCTAGAAGACTTCCTTTGTTATACCTTGGTGGTCGTTTTTCAAATTTTTCTTCTACTGTTACTGTTCTAAATAGAACTCTGTCTCCCTTCTCTAGAGCTGGTATCTCTGTTTCTTCTGTGTCAAAATATTCCTTATAAAATTTTATCCAGCCTAAGTTTATATATCGTCTACCATTTATTTTCCATAAATGTTTTTCCTTCACGCAGATTAAAATTTGTAGTCTCTCTACTATTGCATTTTCCGCAAAGATGGCGAAAAATCTTCTTACAATAAGGCCAAAAAGTTTTTTCTGTTGTTCATTTAATTTTTCTATACCCTCTATCTCGCCTGTGGGATAAATACAAGGATGTGCTGGATCATCTTTATCTCCTTCATGTGGTCTTAATTTTTTTGATAAGAGTGTTTTTGCTTCAGATTGATATTCTTTAAGTTTTCCTAATTCTTTAATTATCTTAAGGTAGTCGATTGTCTTTGGCAGTTTCTGACTATTTGTTCTAGGATATGATATAAATGCTTGCAAGTAGAGTTGTTCAGCTATGTTTAACGTAAGACTTGGTGAAAATCCAAATAATCTATAAGCCTCCTTTTGCAAATCTCCAGTATTAAATGGTGTTGGTGCTTTTAACTCAACTTTTGTCTTTTTTACTTCATTTACTATCCCAATTTCTCCCTCGTTTTCCTTTTTTATCATTAAAGCCTCTTTTTCTTTTGCTATCCTATCCTTAAAATAAGAGACATAAGCTTTAACTTTATCATATTCAATAAGTGCTTTTAATGTCCAATATGGTCTAGTAACAAAAGATTGTATCTCTATTTCACGGTCAACAATAAACCTTAAAGTTGGTCCTTGCACACGTCCTATACTAAGAGCCCCTCCTCCATAATGAGTATACTGTAAAGAAGATATCAGAATTCTAGATAAATTAATACCCCAAAGGTAGTCAATAATGTGTCTTGTTATCCCAGCCTTTACTAATCCCTCATCAATTTTGTTCTTTAAATTTTTAAATGCATCCCTAAGTTCATCTTTCGTTAATGTAGAAAATTTTGCTCTTAATACATCTTGAAAATTAACTTTACACGCATACTTTAATATGTTAAAACCTATTGTGCTTCCTTCAACATCATAATCGCATGCATTTATAAATTCTGTCGCATTTTTAGCCATCTCTTCAATGACCTTTATTCGCTCGATTACATGTGTTTTATTTTTATCAATATTATTTAAAGGAAGCCACATAAGATCAAATACTGGGTAAACTTTCCTGTCTTTACGAAAATTTCCTAAACTATAAAGGTGGCCAAGAGCTGAACAAACAACAAACTTTTTTTCATTATTGGTTACAAGATAAAATCGTATTCCTCTATTTTCAAATACCTCAATATTATTACCTAAGGCTTCAGCTATCCTTTTTGCAGCATCAGCCTTTTCACAGATTACTAATGCATAATTTTTAAGGATAATCTTTTGTCTATCCAAATTACCTTCCCTTCTTTAAAATGTTTATTTAGCTTTTTATCTCATACATATTGAGTTAAATTTGATAGAATTTGTATGTAAAGCATGTGGGTACAAGATATATTCGGACGAAAATATTAAACCAATATATTATGTTCTCAAGCTTTATAATTTTCAGTGTCCTTCATGTGGTTCAAAATTTTCAAAAGAATCAAATATTATAATATTCGAGAATAAGGTTTGAAAAAGTTTATTTTCTGTGTTTTACTTACCTACATCGAGAAAAAATGTCGCAGTATATTTTTCCAGATCATTTAAAATATACTAAGGAGCATGAATGGGTTGACCTGAGCCAAGAAGTTGCTGTAGTAGGTATAACTGAATATGCTGTGAAGTCATTACATGATATAGTTTATGTTTCATTGCCTGAAATAGGTTCCAATATTAAACAATTTCAAGTTGTTGCAACAGTGGAATCTATAAAGTCTGTTTCTGAAATATACTCTCCCCTAAGTGGAACAATAGTTGATGTAAACAAAATTCTAGAAACAAACCCTGAAAAGATAAACGTTTCTCCATACAAGGAAGGCTGGTTATTTAAAATAAAACCATCAAATTTGGACTCCGACGTCAAGAACCTTATGTCAGCAGAAGAATATAGAAGATATATCGAATCTTTAAAAAAATAGGGTATACGCTGGCCGTAACCCTTCTTCTGTTTTTGACAGCATTTGACTGTGCGACCTACCCGGGCTTCGAGTGGGATCACATCGCCCTATTTGGTCTTGCTCCGCGTGGGACGGCCGTTTCATCCAATAACTAGGCATCCTCAATCTATATCATCGACATTCGCCTAGGTTGGTCTCGTTTCTGTTCCGTTGCCAACGGTTTCCCGTTGCGCCTCTCGGCGCCACGCTCCCACATGGAGGAAGGAGTTTCCACAGAATCTCTTCCGCAGCTGTCCACCAGCGTATACCCAAAATTTATAATAAAAAACTTAGATATAATCTTTATTATGCTTTCCTAAAATTTTATTCTGTAAATAAATAATTTCTTTTGCGCTATTTGCATTATAATACATTTCTAATAATTCACGATTAAGTTCAAATGATTTTAATCCCCAAGAAAATATTTTTAATATCCTGAATGCATCTTCCTTAAAACCGGTAATAAATAAACCAAAAGCCAATGCTTCTGCAGTACTAAGCATTGTTGGTATCCCATAATGTGTTGGGTTTCCTGCAACAAGATAAGGTAATGCTCTGAAAATAAATAGTCTACTGTATATTAAAAAATCTTTTTCTTCAATCTTTTTCCAGCTACCGTCTAATGCAGTAATTCCCCTATTTTCTATTATTTCCCTATCTTCCTTTGATAGCACTCTATCAGAAAAGGGATTTAATAGAATTGCTCCCTTTGCAATCCATTTTCTTCTTCCAAGAAATTTGGCTAAATTAAATTTCTTTAACTTCCTTGCTGTACACCTCCTTGGATCACATTCATTAAGATTAATTATGTAAAGTTTCATTTTTCTTTATCTACGATCACTGTGCCTCTTAATATTTATAAGATTTTTTATTCTTTACACATAAGATTAAAGAGAAAAGTTTAATATCATCTTCTTTTTTCTTATTAAGATGGATAAAATATGCCATTAGCATTCGTTCTAATAAATGCAGATTTAGGAACAGAAGAAGAATTAGTTAAAGAACTGAAGAAGATCGAAGAAGTTAAAGAAGTGTATGTTGTATACGGCGTATATGACATAATTGCTAAAATACAAGCCGACAGCATGGATAAAGTAAAGGATACAATAACATGGAAAATAAGAAGACTAGACAAAGTTCGTTCCACCCTAACAATGATAGTCGTTGAAGAATAGCGCCGACTAAATTAGTCCTTTAATACAAATGAGCTACTCAACAGTATAAATCCCAATTTTTTAATATAATTTAATTTTCCACTATTACGCTAATGTCCAAGAAAAAAATCCTACGTCTAAGTTTAGATGACATAGATACTCAATATTATGGTTGTACAACCTACGCTCTATCGCAGATAATAAAAGAATTAATTCCAATTGGTGTCTCATTCACTGACTATCCTCATCTGGTTCGTTTAAATCCGAACATACCTTGGAAAACAAGAGGCAACGGTGCTGTTTCAATAATTTTTATATATGATGATAAAGATAAAGTATTTGATATCGCTAATCAAATAGTTTACGAAAATTACATCAAAGCAGCTAAAAAATCAACACCAGCTATAATTTTATGTGAAGAAGAATCTATTACAAAAGAACTTATAAATTTTTCAGAAGAGGCTTTATACAAGGTTTTAAGCGTAAAAAAGGCTAAATCAATTATACAAAAACATAATATTCTCTATAACACTTATGGTGGTGACCTTGGCCTTATTGGTGCATTAGCTGCATTAGCTAACCCTTTAACAGAACACACTTATGAATTAATATGTTATCGTCTTCCAAAAAATTTTGGTCTTCCAAGGAAAGTTGACAGGGACTCTATAATAAAAATGTCAGAACAGACTTTTCCATACACGTATAATAATTATGATCCAATTAGTAAAAGAATTTTAGTTACTCCACATGGTAATGACCCCATTCTATTTGGGATCAGGGGTATTTCTCCAAATAAATTAGTTGAAGCTTTCAATATGATAAAAGTGGATGAGGAAATCTCACATTTTCTTATTTTTAAAACCAATCAAGGAACTAATGCACATTTAAATTTTTCATTTAAAATATGTGATGTAAAGCCATATTATTCAGTAAAAGTTAAAGGTCATGTGAGAACCAATCCTATAATATCAAATGGAGGCCACGTATTTTTCTTATTAAGTGATGACACCTCTGAAATAAATTGTGCAGCCTATGAACCAACAAAAGTATTTAGAAATATTATCCTCCAGTTAAGAGTTGGTGATTATATAGAAGTTGGTGGTGGTGTGAGGCCTCCCAACAGAAGATATCCCTTAAAATTACTCAACATCGAATATATAAATATCCTAGAACTAGCAGAAGATTATATATATGAAAATCCACTTTGTCCTAACTGCGGCCATCGGACAAAATCTTTAGGAAAAAACAAAGGATTTGAATGTAAAAAATGTAAATCAAGTTTCCCAAATCTTACAAAGGAAAAGAAAATTATACCAAGAAATATTATTCCAGGAATTTATATTCCTCCTCCCTCAGCTCATCGCCATTTAACCAAACCTATACAATATTATACTATAGATCTCAAGATAAACGCGCCATTTGATGAATCTTTATTTTATAGGCAATTTAATTGAGAAAAAAACAAAAAATTTAAATTCTTCCAGTTTCTGCCAAAACTATAGCGAGGTGGGGAAGCTAGGTTATCCCGGCGGGCTCATAACCCGCAGACCGGTGGTTCAAATCCACCCCTCGCTATAAAGTTTATCTAATCTGATGTAATATTAATGGGTGATAGAAATGGAAATAGAGCGAGTATTTACTGGTATTCCAGGTTTTGATGATCTAGTGAATGGTGGAATACCTAAAAGAAATATTGTACTGATTGCCGGAGGCCCTGGAACCGGAAAAACAATTTTTGCTATGCAATATATTTATAATGGGCTTGTTAGAGGCGAACCAGGCATTTATGTAGCGTTAGAGGAGCATCCGGTTCAAGTAAGAATAAATATGGCCCAACTTGGATGGGATCCTAAAAGATTCGAGGAACAAGGAAAATTTGCAGTTATAGATGCATTTACAGGAGGAATCGGTGAAGCAGCCAAAAGGGAACGATATGTTGTTAAATCGGTTGATGATGTGCAAACTTTACTAGATGTGCTAAGGACTGCTATAAAAGACTTGAACGCCAGTAGAGTTGTTGTTGATTCTGTAACAACATTGTACATAACAAAGCCAGTCATAGCAAGAAGTGTAGTTCTTCAATTAAAGAAACTTTTATCAGGCATAGGTTGTACGTCACTTCTTGTATCACAAGTTAGTATTACAGAAAGAGGTTTTGGTGGTCCAGGAGTAGAGCATGCAGTTGATGGAATAATCAGATTAGATTTAGATGAAATAGATGGTAAATTGTACAGAAGTATAATCATTTGGAAAATGAGAGGCACATCCCATTCAATGAGTCGTCATCCGTTTGAAATAACTAACAAAGGTATTCAGATTTATCCTAAACAGACTCTAAAAGTTTATAGACAACAAGTCTTCACGTCAGAAATAGGAGGTGGTGCTGATGAATGAAATTGAAGTATCATTAAATCCTATAGGTAGAGATGAAATACATAAACTCGAGTACTGTTTACTGATAGGTACATTATCTAAACAGGAAATATTGGATGAAATTCTAAAGAATCCTGAAGAAAGGCTTACTTGGATCGACTCGCTTGCTGTTGCTGCCGCCGCTTTTGCTAGGCAAAAGGCAAATATGACTATAAGCCAGATTGCTGAAGAACTTGGCCGAACGGAAGCAACGATACGTAATCATTTAACTGGAAAGACAAAGGCGGGACAATTAGTTAGGGAAACATACGAAAAGTTTGTTAAGGAAGGTGTAAAGTTAGAACTATTCACTGATAGAAGATATGAAGAAGAAAGAAAGAAAAGGGGAGAATTAGAAAAAGAATGTTCTCTTTTAAAAGAGAAATTAAGTGTCTTAAAAGGAGAACTTATTAAAATCAAAGACAATTTAGAAAGCTTATCAAAAGAAATACCTTAATAATTTTCCTCCTCACTTATTTCTTTTATTAATTCGTCCATTTTCTTTTGCATTAATCCTTCAATTTCTCTCTTTATTTCCAATATTCTTTTATTTGCCATGTTCTCCTTTCCTAATTGTTGTTCAAGTTTACTAAGTGTCTTTTCAATTGGGCTGATAATATTATCTTCTACATATTTATCTGCTAAGCAGACTATTTTTTCTTCTAAAGATACTGGTAAATAATCTTTTGGTGGCATCCCTAAATTTACACTTTCTTCCTTACTTATTCCTCCACCAACATGCCTTTCTACTATCAAACAGATTTTTTCTTCATAGCCCTTCTTACGTAATATTTCTCCACCTAAATATCCATGCCTAACAGAATGTTCTATTGTCCTCCCTACATCATGCAATACTGCACCCTTTAGAACCGCTGTTTCATCAACTATGCAACCGTTTTTCTTTAAATATTGAACAATTTTGTTTGCAATTTTTGCAACTAAAATGCTGTGTTTTATTAAATATTCGTTGCATCCAAAATCTTTAAGTTCATTTATAATGTTATCATTGACTATTGTTTCTTCTCTAGTTCTTCTTCTATTTGTTGTATTTTCCATCTTAACGCCTCTTTAAATTCTTCGTCTTTAATAAGATTTAATGTTTTACCACAAACAGGGCACTTGAATAAATTTTCCATCGCCTCAATAAAGGTTAATTTTTGGCAGGTGGTTGTTCCACAATGGTAAAATTCGTTATTTTCCTCATACTCCAGCCTTTGTTTAAGTTTTTCTAGTATCTTTCTCTTTTGGCTTTCAATAAAACTTTCAGTCTGATCTCTACGTGCTTGCCATCTGTACACAAACCACCCTTTTTTAGGATCCCTTACTCTAACTCCGGAAATTAAGGAGTGGCCAAAAAGGTCATATAGTACACGTCTAACTATATTTATTTTCAGCCCAGTAGCACTAGCTATTTCCTCATCTGTCGCATTTTCATTATTTAGCAGAGCTCTAGCTACTCTAATATATTCTTCTCCACCAAGTAAGCTGGCTGCCTTTACAAACGAATCCTCATATTCTACTTTCAATTACCTTCTTCCCCCTTTCCATTGGCACTATTTTTAGTTTTGCGTTACTAAATTTTAAACTTAACTCTTTTCCACTATAAAATCTATCCAAAAATAGTGCAAGTGCTGCAATTTCAGAATGTGGTTGATTGGTTATTGATATGTTGTAATCACTCAAATAATACAGTTCATTGGGAACCTTTTCAGCACCAACTACAACCAATTTTTTCTCTTTTCTTAACCTTATCTCATCTATCTTTTCCTCTACTGGTAAACCATACATTGTTAAATGTATTATTATGCCATTCTCATTTTTCCAATTTAAAATAAACTTCTTCCAATCACCATCAATTAGTTCACAAATGAATGGTCCTCCCCATATCCTTGTTACTTGATCAATTTTAGATTTTATTTCATTTTCTGCATTTGTTATAAATATTCCCTTGGCGCCAAAAGCTCTAGCAACCAACCCAACATGTGTAGTCACCCTTTTATCTCTCTCTATTCTATGTCCTATCCTTAATACATAGATTTCCTCTTGCATATTCAAGTTGGTTCTCAAAACGTCTTAAAATTGTTTTTCCACCTCTAACTTTTAATCTTATCCCATTTTCCATTTTCTCTATTGTAACATTGCATGTACTTTTTAAAAAATCGATTGCATTTGAAATTAAGGGTAAAATCTGAAAATCTAGAAAATACACTTTCTCTTCTTCCATAAGCTTACCTCTTATTTTATCTAAGAGTATATTTATTCCTAATCCTGTCTTAGCGGAACAAAAAACATATTCTAATCCTTTAGTGTCAAAATTTCTTTCTATTTCTTTAATTTTTGCATCAGAAATTAAATCTAACTTGTTAAAAACAACTATTATATTCAAAGGATTTATCTCAAGGTCTAACAGTATACTAAATGATGTATTGAATTTTGTCTCTATTTCTTCAATAGACTCACTTGCGTCAATTACTAATAATACTATATTTGCAAATCTTAGTTCTTCAAGGGTTGATTTAAATGCCTCTATCATGTAAGGCGGTATTTTCCTAATGAATCCAACAGTATCAGAAATAAGAATATTTTTTTCATTCAAGATTTTTCTTGTTGTTGTTCTTAATGTAGAAAATACTTGATCTGATACATATAAGTATTCTCCTGTAAGATAATTAAATAATGATGTCTTTCCAGCACCAGTATAGCCTGCTAAAGAAATTAGAGGCAGTTCTTTTTCCTCTCTTCCTTTACGTTGAATTGCTCTCTGGCGTCTTATATCAGCTAATTTTTTTACTAAAAAATTTATTTCCCTTTTAATCTGATTGACATAAACGTCTACCTCATATTCTCCTAATCCGTAAAATCCAGGTTGTTCACCCATTTTCTCTAGTCTAACTTTTTCTTTTGCTCTCATTAGTTCATATTTAAGTTCTGCTAACCTAATCTGTAATTTTGCCTCTAATGTTGTTGCCCTTTTGTTAAATATTTGCAATATTAGCTTTTCCCTGTCTATAACCTCTTTTTTTAGCACTTTTGCAAGATTATACGCCTGCGAAGTTTTTAATGATTCATCAAAGATAATTTTGTCAATTTCATTGTTCTTAATAATGTTTGTTAATTCGTTTAACTTACCTGCGCCCAGTCCATACCTAGATCTTCGTAGATACTTTTGGGTAATAATTCTAACTACCTCATATCCTGCACTATTTGCTAAGGCAATAGCCTCTTTAATGCAATACGGTTCAGGATATGTTACCAATACTACCTTTTCCATATAAAATTATACCCTTAATATTCTTCCATCCTTGTAAATAAGTTTATCTTTAAAGCTCGTTCTATTTTCTTTGCAAGCAGAATATTAGGTTTCAATCTTCCTGCTTCAATCAATTTTATAACCGAAACTTTTTCATTTATTTTATGCGCTAATGCATCTTGTGAGAGGCCCATCTTTTCTCTTGCTTGTTTTATTAATGTTGCGAAATCTTGAACAATATCCATCTCATCTTCATTCTTTTCAAATGTTTTTTTTGTAGGAACAAACTTCAGTCTCCTATTCTCGTATTTTACTACATTGTTTCTAACTTCTTTATCTCCCAATGCTGCGCAATATGTGCATACATGTAAAATGGATCCATCAATTAATATTTTCTTTCCTTTCCCTTCTATCTTTTTGCCGCAAATTTCGCAGTTCATTAATTATGCCTTATATTTTCAATTACTTATATTTTTATTATCTTATGTCATTGTCCAATTTTATAAATGTAACTGAGAATTCATTTAACTTAAATAAAAATTATTTTATATTAATCATGCCCCCCATTAAGTATGCGTGAAACTAAAGATATTATGTTCGTAATTGATTATATATTTGGTAAGGGGGTACATAGTCTCTTATCCATTGAAAAATTTAGACCAATTTTTTCAAAAAGAACAGGAAAAATTAAACAATTATTCTATGATAACGCATTATTTGGAACCTTTAGACCTAATGGTACCATTGCCCTAACTTCTGATGCTTACAGAATTCTTTCAAAATCTAGAGTATTTAAAAAAAATACTGCTGTTATTAAGGCTGATCAAGTTAATTTTGTAAAAAACAGTTCTTCTGTTTTCGTTAGTAATATAAAGGAATTAGGAAAAAATGTGTTTGTTGGATCAGACGTTTTTATTGTGACTCCAGAAGACTATTTAATAGGAATTGGTAAAGCTACAATTTCATATTTGCAAATTAAACGTTTTAAATCAGGTTTATGTATTAAGAATAGGGGGTAAAGTTGGGCTTTCGAATAAATCAGAGGGAAGCAAAGAAATTAATGGACCGTCTAGGATTGAATATGAAAGAAATTCCTGGTGTAGAAGAGGTTATAATACATACTGCAGAAAAAGAAATTGTAATAAAAAATCCCACAGTTTCACAAGTAGTTGCACAGGGTTTGCAAATATATCAAATAATGGGTGGTATAGTTGAAGAAAGACAAATTTCAAAAAGTTATAGCGAAGAAGATGTCCTTTTAGTTGCTCAACAAGCAGGTGTATCAAAAGAAGTTGCCAGAGCTGCATTAGAGGAAACCAACGGCGATCTTGCGATGGCAATTCTAAAATTAACTACAAAATGATAAATTATCTTTTAACAAAAAGAAAGATTCTAGTATTTCCTTGAAGCTCTTCAATTATTCTTTTAGTCAATAGCTTAGCGACATCTTTTATGCCAACCCGCTTATTTATATCCTCAAAAGATGTAAAAGGCTTTTTTTCCCTTTCATCTAATATTATTTTCATATAAGTTTTTCCAATTCCTGGAATAAGTTCCAAGCTATGTAATCTTGGTGTAACCGGCATTGCCTCATTAAAATACTTTACAAATTTTTGTTCATTTGCTAAAATTATTTTTTCACAAACATAAGGCAACTCATTTTTAGCGTTAGGTGTTAAATCGGCATAATTTATTCGACCTAATACGCTCACAATCTTTTTTCTTCCCTCCCTACCTATGTAAATACGTTCTCCAACTTCAAATGAAACATTGTTCATTGCTAAAATTTCTAAAAGTATTAAGTTTTCCTCGCCTATAGCTTGAACTAAAGGTCCCTCTTTACCCTTTATGACAACTGATCTACCATTAGGTATAAAATCTAGCAAATAAGCATATTCTTCAAATTTTCTTTCTTTAAAGGAGATATTTACTCACCTTTACTCTTTTCTTCTTTTAAAATATTTAAAATTAATTTTTTCTTTTCAGTAGGAAATATTTTTTTCCAACCTGCAATAATAGTGTTTAGCTCCATTATTGACGCAGGAAATATATTAATAACTTCTATAGCTTCCTCTTCTGTTAATTCTGCCTCTTTTACAAGCCTCTCTTTAATCCTTTGTGCTCTTTTCGAATCTATTTTAGTAAACTTTATCAAATAGTCAATTGTCCTTTTTTGAATCTGGTCCGCTTCCTCAAAATTTATACGTTCTAAAATCTCTTTTGCTTCTGCCATTGTTATAGGTCTTTTTATAATTTTTTTCTCCATAATTTTCTATCTCCTCCTATAATACATAAATATTTATAACTTAAAGGGTTTTACATGTTCTAGTCTAGCTATTACCTTTTTTGTTTTTCCCCCTTCTCTAATATTTACTAAAAGTGCTCGTCTAAAAACTTTTTCAACTACACCGACCTTACCATGATATCTACGGTGTGGCATTCCTTTAACAATTGAAGGATTAATTTTTATGACAACTTTATCGTTAACATTATATTCTCTTATAATTGAAGAAAGTCCATAATCTACCTTCCTATCTTTAGTAAGTAAACTTCTTGTTTTTCTTCTATATCCCTTCGATCTAGGCATTTCTGGTCTCTCTCGTTTTCATTAGATACATAATTTTGTTTTAAAAATCTTTCTCTTCTGCTCCTACAATTAAATAGTGCATTATAAATTGCTCTTTCATTTTTATCTAATCATCCCTCTAAGGAGTCTTCCTTTTGTTCTCTTCATTAATAATTTCATATCATTATATTGTTTAAGCATTTCCTTAACTTCTTTTTCATCAACTCCTGCTCCTCGTGCAATTCTTTTTATTCTAGATGAATTCATAATTTCAGGATTCTGTCTCTCTTCTTTTGTCATGGATTGTATAATAAATCTCCATTTTTCTAGCCTATCTTCTATGTTGTCCAAATCAATTGTGCTAATTTCAGGTGCTCCGGGAATGAGCTCTAAAATTTTCCTTATAGACCCAAACTTCTTCAATTTAAGTAATTGGTCATATAAGTCATCAATGGTCATTTTACCTGCCATAATCCGCCTTACTTTTGATTCATCCTCCTCAATTTCTGCTTGTTTAACTCTTTCTAGTATTGCTTTTATATCTCCGAGGCCTAAAAGTCTTCCAACAAAACGTTGTGGACTAAATTTTTCAATGTCATCTAATCCTTCGCCCGTGCTTAGGAAAAGTATTTTTGCTTTAGTGGATGCTGCCGCTGCTATGGCGCCTCCTCCTTTTGCCGCTCCATCTAGTTTCGTGATAACAATCCCCCCAACTGGTGTTGCCTCATTAAACGCCTTTGCTTGAATGTAGCTTTGTTGGCCAATAGTTCCATCAATAACTAAAAGAACTAGCTTTGGGTTTAAATGCTCACTAATTTTCTTCATTTCTTCTATAAGTTCCTTTTCCTCTTTATGTCTTCCAGCTGTGTCTACGATTATTAAATTCATACCCTTCTTTTGAAACAATTCTTTACCTTCTAACGCAATTTTTATGGGGTCATTTTCATTAACTTTGCCAAAAAATTCTAATTTTGCTCTTTCACATAACATCTTTAATTGTTCATATGCACCAGGACGGTATGTGTCTGCACAAATTACTCCGACCTTATATCCTTCTTTAGAATAATATTTCCCCAATTTAGCTGCAAAGGTTGTTTTTCCTGATCCTTGTATTCCCACTAAAAGTACTATATTGCATTCATTTCTTGGGAAATGAATTTCTTCCCCTTCACCTAAAACCTTAACTAACTCGTTGTAAAGTAAATTAATTATGTAATCCCTTTTTGATAGTCCAACTGGTATCTTGTTTTTTAATACCTCGTTTTCTATTCTTGAAGTAATCTCTAAAACTATTTTAACATTAACATCTGCTTGAAGCAGAGTTCTTTGTATATCGCGTAAGAATTCTCTTATTGTTTGGTCGTCTACAACATCACTATATATTAATTTCTTTATAGCATTTTTTAATCCTTCTCTTAATTGGTCAAGCAAGTTACAAGCACCTTTTGGTCCTTTTTACTATTTCTACATATACCCTCTTCACATGATACTTAATAAGTTGTATATTTTATATCAAAACTTTTCAGATGATGTCAAGATAAGCTAAAGGGTAGGTTTTGTCTCACAGTAAACCTATTACTGTTATCTTGACACTATCAACTTTTCATTACACTACTTTTATATATCAATCTATTCCTTACCATATGATGGGTGATATAAACTTGAGTCGACCAACAGATCTAGGTAGCTTAAAAGAAGGATCCTATATAATTATAGATGGTGAACCTTGTCGTATTGTAGAATATGATAAAAGTAAACCTGGCAAGCATGGTTCTGCAAAGGCACGGGTTGTAGCGATAGGTGTGTTTGATAATGTCAAAAGAAGTATTGTTAGCCCTGTTGATGCCATGGTGGAGGTGCCAATTATTGATAAGAGAAACGGTCAGATTATAGCTATCACAGGAGATACACTCCAAGTAATGGACTTAGAAACCTTTGAAACATTTGAACTGCCTTTTCCTAAAGAAGAGGAACTTAGTAAGCAGATTGCCCAAGGTGTGGAAGTAGAATATTGGCGTGTTTTAGGAAGGGTTAAAATAATGCGTGTTAAAGGAAGAGCTTAAGGCCCTCATTTCTCATAATCATCTTCATTACAAACTAGTTCAGACGGCTCTTCCTTTATGTCATCGGGCATCCTTAGATTCGAAAAGCAAATAAATAATTTTTTTAAGTAGCATAAAAGAGTGGATGTCTATTGAATGTAAAAAATATTTCAATCACAGGAAATGTTAAGAAAATAAGAAAAAAGGTAATAGAAAATATAGTTAACGTACTGTTATCCTATAATTTTAATTTAAATACCGTCTTTCCTCTCTCATATGATAACTTGCCATTATTAAAAATAGATGAAGTTTCTTATTCGAATACTGATATATTATTCGTTTTAGGTGGCGATGGAACAATTATTGGAATAGTTAGAAACTTAAAGCAACAGGTACCCATATTAGGAATAAATGTTGGATCTAAAGGTGTCTTAACAGAAATTTTCCCAGATGAAATAAATTTGGCTATTGATGCTATGAAAGAAAATAATTATTTGATTCAAGAACGCATGATGCTAAAATTGAAGGTTGATGAGAAATCTATAGAAACAAATGCATTAAATGAAATTTTTTTATACAGGCATTCTCTAACTCATCTTCCTACATTTTCAATTTTCCAAAATGATTTTTATATTCGAAAGAGGATGGACGGTTTAATTGTATCTACTCCAACAGGGTCAACCGGTCACTCTTTTTCTTTAGGTGGTCCAATAATTGATGAAACTCTTGATGTGTTCCTACTATCTCCTATAGGGTCAATTCAACGATTACCACCTTTTGTTCTTCAACCATCGCCTATTATAGTAACGTGCTCGAATAAAGTTGATGTTGTTGTTGATGGCCAAGTGAGGTATCTTTTAAATAAAGAAGAGGAAATAAGAATTGAAAAAAGTGAGGAAAAGGCTAAAATTATAAGATTATTAGGTGGTCGGCTCTCACATATTGAAAAATTAGGTTTTGATAGGACAGGAGTTATATGATATACGTTTTAGATGCTACAGCTTTTATATTTGGTTTCCTTCCTGCTAAAAGTTTTCAATTGTATACAACTGATGATGTTGTTAAAGAAGCTGTCAAAAATAAGTTTTCTAAGCTAAAAATAGATACACTTATTTCTCAAGGTGTAATTAAGGTCATTTCCCCTCCAAAGTGCTATATTTTAGAAGTTGAAAAAAAGGCGATTTCTCTTTCTGAATTGAAATTATCGAAAGCTGATAAATCGATTATTGCCTTGTCACTCTACTTAAGGGATGAGGAAGGGGATCAAGTTGTGATAGTTACAGATGACTATTCACTACAGAATGTTGCGTCAACTTTAGGAATAAAATTTAAGTCACTTACAGTAAAAGGTATAACTAAGAAAATTGAATGGATAATATATTGTCCTGCATGCGGTAAATCTATGAAGGAAACTAAAGAAAGTTTTTGTCCAATATGTGGGCATAAAATGAAAAGGAAGCCAAAGAGGGTTCTACAAAATGGCATCAGTCAATAAAAATATTTAATTTGCAGTTAAAAAAGTGTTAGAGTAGCATGGTCAAACCAGGTATATATCCAAAAAACTCAACAGACCTTCTTAAACTAACAAATGAAATACAGAAAAATATAAAAGAAAAAGATGTTGGTGCAATAGTAACCTTTTTAGGAATTTCCAAAGAAAACAGTACTGTATCCAATAAGAAAGTAAAAAGTGTAACAATTGAAGCATATAAAGATGAAGCCGATAAGGTAATAGAAAAAATATGCTTAGAACTCAAATCCAAGTATTCCCTAAACTATATAACGATAATTCATTTAGAAGGTGAGTTCCTACCCACAGAACCTATTGTCGCCGTAATTGTTGCAGCAGAAACTCGCCAACAAGCTTTTAATGCGCTTACAGAGGCAATAGAAAGATACAAAAAAGAACCTCCGATCTTCAAAAAAGAAAATTATATGGATGGTTCATCATTTTGGATAAGTTAGGGGCCTCCGTCGGGATTTTCGAATCATTAAGATTTATCGAACCCGAGCCAACGGCTCCACAGGCCATTGTGACTACCACTACACCACGGAGGCCACACCTAAAGGGAAACTTGCTCTCTATATTAAAATTTTAATTTATAAACTCCAGCTTCCTTATATAATAAAAGGGGATGTTATATACTATGCGAAAGGAAATTAAATCTTCCTCCGTCAGCAACTATAATCTGTCCTGTCACAAAATTGGATTCGTCTGAAGCTAAAAACAATGCAACATTGGCTATATCTTGAGGTTCACCAATTCTACGTAATGCTGTCATGTTAGCAATGTTATTAAATAATTTTTGCAATTCTTCTTCACTCCTTCCAACAGATAAAATTTCTGTTCTAATTAGGCCAGGTGCTATAGCATTAACATATATATTATATTGCCCCAACTCATACGCTAACCTTTTTGTTAAAATATTTATTGCCGCCTTAGAAGGACCATAAGCAACTTGTTCTCCAAAAGTTGTTCCAATACTTGCTAATGAGGATATGTTTATTATCTTCCCATATTTTTGTTTAATCATATAAGGTGCTACTGCTTGTATACAATAATATGTTCCAATTAAATTTACCCCAAGAACCCTCTCCCACTCTTCTCTAGTCCCCTCAAGAATATTTGTTGGCTTCCATGTTATCCCAGCATTATTTACTAGCACATCAATTTTACCGAACTCCTTGATTACAGTTTTTACCATCACCTCTACTTCGTCTTTGTTTGAGACATCCGCCTTTACTGCAATCGCTCTTCTTCCAAATTTAACTATTTCATTAACAACTTCCTCTGCTTTATCTTTACTTTTTGAATAATTAACTACAACATCCGCCCCTTCTCTTCCAAAAGTTACTGCAATCGCTCTTCCTATACCTCTGGAGGCCCCAGTAACCAAACAAACCTTATTCTTTAATCTCATGAGCCACTGTATAGAATTTACATAATATAAATATTTTTTTAAACAATTTAGTATTATCAATACTAAAAAAACCAAAAAATGAAGTATGGTGGGCCGGCCAGGACTTGAACCTGGGGCCTACGCCGTGTCAGAGCGTCGTCCTAACCAGACTAGACGACCGGCCCAACCGCATGTTATTTGTTAAAAGTAATAAAAAAGATTTTCTTCTATATTAGTGCGATCGCCGGGATTTGAACCCGGGTTACCAGCTTGGAAGGCTGGTGTCCTAGACCAGA
Source organism: Nitrososphaeria archaeon (assembly GCA_049969935.1). Classification (GTDB taxonomy): domain Archaea; phylum Thermoproteota; class Nitrososphaeria; order JACIWG01; family JACIWG01; genus JACIWG01. Next base: position 80,227 of record JBMFNX010000002.1, on the reverse strand, counting down.
CTGGACGACGATCGCGCAGCAACTCATTATGCTGCTTAACCTTATTAAAATTTTATTCTACTGTATCCAATTTTTTTCTAGTTCATAAAGTAATCTTGCTACTACTATATGTGCATCAAGAGAATACTTACTAATAGAAAAGACATGATCCATCAATAATTTATTTTCATCTTTGAATGTACCCTTAGCGAATCCACCTACTATGAAAATAGGTCTCTCATATTTTAATCCAAAAAGTGCAACATTTTTGAAGTTACTTTCTTTTCCTAAACGAGATAAACCAATAACAATAGAAGGTTTGAGTTTAACGATCAAATCTTTTAGTGTTCCATTATATAATCTTAGTAAGACTTTATTATCACTCACTATAACATTTTTAGAATATAGTTTTTCAATTAATCCCACAAACCTTTCATATATTCGAGGTAATCTTACGTTCTCCCCTATTTCAATTATTTTATCCCCTATAGTATGAACATAAACTCTCAATCTATTTTCAAAATATAGAGGAATGCATGTTGCCTCAAGTAATGAAAAATGGGCTATATCAGGTCTTCCCCTTTTTTCATGATCCTTTAGTTTTAAAATTGCTTTATGATGATAGCTTTGGTCTAAAAGCACTTCACATGCATTTTTTCTTTTTTTCTTACAGTAACTTACGACTGTTCTATCGTTTCTAATCTCGTCTGGTATTGTTTCTAAAGCTGTTTCTGCTAGCACAAAAATTGGTTTTATCATAGTAATCCATCTTCCCCCAACATTTTTATTTAACATTATCTAATTCCCTTATATCATGAAAAATGTTAGAAAGATCCAGAAAAAGGTCGCTTTAGAAAGAATACAAATTCTTTATTCAAACGCAATACATTACTCCGTCATCAATAAGGAAATTGGATTAAGACAGTTAGAATTAATTAAAAGATTGTCATTAAAATTTAATCTACGCTTACCCTATCCATATAAATTATTCTTTTGCAAAAATTGTAAAATGCCAATATTTCCTGGAATAGACTCAAAGATAAGGATTTCAAATACTCCTCGATTGCATATAAAAGTTATTTGTTTAAAGTGTAATGGTGTATATAGACTGTTCCTTAATTAGGGTAATGTAACTAGTATCTTTCCATCCTCCTGTTTTCTAAGTTTAACTAAAAGTTTACGTGGCGGTTTTCTTATCCCTCTGGCCCAAATTCTTTGATTTAATTTCTGATCTATAACTATTCTTCCCTCATCTTCCTTCAATCTTTTTAAAATTTCTTCTCTCAAAACTAAAATTGCCTTTTTAGCTCTCCTATACCTTCCTGTGCTATACGCTTTCCATAACGGTACCGTAAAAATTATTTCATCCAATTTATTTTCTGACATATCTCTACCGTCACCTCATTTAAAGTTTTAACTTATTTCTTCTCCAGTGCCTTCTTTGAGGATTACTTCTTACCTTCATTTTCGTTTTTAAAACAACCCAAGTTGGTACTCCTTGAGCCTTAGAATACTCGACTAATAATCTGCGTTTTAAACCTTTACTCTTTATTGATCCCATACTAGACCCTCCTTATCCTGAATTCCCTTCTCTCCCTTTCGGCAATACTACCTAATATTTCTTTTATCTCTTCCTCAGTAATTTGTCTTTTTAGCTTTCCTGATAAAACTAGTTGAACAATTTGATTTTCAACAAACTCGGCTAATTCAGGTTTAACAATTCTAACATTGTTTAAACGCTGTCTTGCCTCGGGAGTTAAAAATGTTCTAATAATCTTAAGCTTAAGCTGTCTCTCTTCCTCCTTAGAAGGCTGTGATGGCACATATGCGCACATTTTAATTTCACCTAAAGATATTTTTTCAACTCTGTTTTTTCCTTTGCTAGTGATTCAAGAATCTCATGACTTAATCTGTCCACAAGGCTTCTACCCTTACCAGTTAATATCCTCCCCTTCTTCTCCAATTTAGTAACTAGTCCAGCATTTTCCAGTTGCTGCAAGACTTTACGTATTCCACATCCACCAGCATCCTTGTGATGTCTTATTGTATGCTTACTACTCCTAGCTCCACCATACATTGACCTAAGTTCGTTTATGCCTATTGGTCCATATAGATATATTTTTCTCAAGAGTGAAGCAGCTCTAAGATACCACCAGTTTTTATCCTGTGGCGGTCTCTCTCTATGTGCACCTGTCTTTACATAAAAGGCCCATTCAGGGGGTGTAACTTGGGTTACATTGTTTTTTATATATTCCGCTAACCTTTTTATTAATAAATCCGCTGGTACTTCGTATGCTGTTGTCATTTAGCTCACTATGCATTAAAGCCCTTGATTATTTAATATTTATGACTTTCTACTCATACTGCTATCAGCTCTAATCTTTATTTGGAAAAACAAGTCAATTAAAAAAGTAACTTCTACTCGGCTATATCTTTTGTTAAGTAATTAAGCTTTAAAATGGGTTCTTTCTAGATGATAGGGGTAAAAGATGTTGGATCAAAGACTGAAGCAGGGTATAATTACAAAGGTGGTTGGGCCAGTTGTTTTTGCAGAAAATATGGAAAATATCACTATGTATGAAATGGTAAAAGTTGGTTGGGATAAGATAATAGGTGAAGTTATTAGAATAGAAGGTAATAACGCAGTAATTCAGGTTTATGAAGACACAACAGGTGTTTCTCCTGGTGAACCAGTAGAGCCAACGGGCTCATTGCTTTCTGTAGAATTAGGACCCGGGCTTTTAAATCAAATCTTTGATGGCATACAAAGGCCACTTACCATTCTAGAAAAAGAATCTGGTTTCTTTATAAAAAGGGGAAGATATCCTAAAGCATTACCACGGAATATGAAATGGCCTTTTGTTCCAATTAAGAAAGAAGGTGATAGAGTTACAGCAGGTGATATACTTGGGTACGTTAAAGAATCTCCTCTTTTAGAAAAACATGCAATAATGGTCCCCCCTCACATAAAAGAGGGAAAGCTTTCTTATCTTATTAAAGAAGGTGAATATACGGTAGAAGAAATAATTGCAAAAATAGACTGTGGACACAATAATATTGTTGAAGTTAGCATGATAACTAAGTGGCCAATAAGAAAACCAAGACCTATCAAAAGACGTGTAAGTACATACCTCCCCCTGATAACAGGTCAGAGAATAATTGACGCCCTCTTTCCGATAGCTAAGGGTGGAACAGCAGCGATACCGGGTGGATTTGGTACAGGAAAAACTGTGATGCAGCATCAACTTGCACAATGGGCTGACGCTAATGTTATCGTATACATAGGTTGCGGGGAAAGAGGTAACGAAATGGCAGAAGTTTTAGAAAGATTTCCTGAATTAAAGGATCCTCGCTCAGGCTTGCCTTTAATAAATAGGACAATTTTGATAGCCAATGTCAGTAATATGCCAATTGCTGCACGAGAAGCTAGTATTTATACAGGTATGACGATAGCAGAATATTATAGGGACATGGGCTACGATGTGGCTTTAATGGCTGATTCTACATCTAGATGGGCTGAAGCCTTAAGAGAAATTTCTGGAAGACTTGAAGAGATGCCGGGAGAGGAAGGATACCCTGCTTACCTTGCCTCAAGAATTGCTGAATTTTATGAACGTGCTGGTCGCTGTGAAGTATTAGGTTCCGGTGAAAGATATGGTTCAATATCCGTAATCGGTGCTGTTTCCCCTCCTGGTGCCGATTTTTCTGAACCCGTTACACAGAGTACCCTACGTGTGGTTAAAGTTTTTTGGGCACTTGACACTAATCTTGCTCAACGAAGACATTTTCCTGCAATTAATTGGTTAACTAGTTACAGTCTCTATAAAAATGATTTGGACTTATGGTTTGCAAAAATTTTTCATGATTGGCCAAACTTAACAAAAGAAATCATGCAAGTTTTGCAGGAAGAAGAGGAATTGATTGAAATAGTGAGACTTGTAGGTCCAGATGCTCTTTCTGAAACTCAGAAGCTTATTCTAGAATATGCACGTAAAATACGTGAAGATTATCTAATGCAACAGGCATATTCTCCCACAGACTCATATTGTGATTTAAAGAAAAATTATTATATGATGTCTCTTCTATCATACTTTTATAATACTGCCAAGGCACTAGTTGACAATGGTATTCCAGTAAGCAAAATAAATTCTCTTCCAGCTGTTCAAGAATTAGGTCGGATGAAATTTGTTCCTAACGAAGAATTCGAATCCTTCTATCATAATCTACGAGAACGTTTAAAAGGTGACCTTTCCTCCTTAACTAAAGGTGTTATAAGTTGACGTTAAAACCTGTTATAGCAAAAGAATTTAAAACTGTTAGCGCCATCTCTGGTCCTCTTCTATTTGTTCAGAAGACTAGAAATATAGCCTATGGCGAGTATGTGGAAATTATTTTGCATGATGGTTCAGTAAGACGTGGTCAAGTTCTTGAAACTTCGTTCGAAATGGCTGTAGTGCAAGTATTTGAGGGTACGGGCGGCCTGAGTAGAGAGCATACTGTTGTACGCTTTACAGGTGAGCCATTAAGATTTCCAGTTTCAACTGATGTTATTGGTAGAATGTTTAATGGCTCCGGAAAAGTTATTGATGGTGGTCCACCTATAATTCCAAAAGAAAAATTGGACGTTAATGGTGCGCCAATAAATCCAAAATCGAGAGCATATCCTACTGACTTTATCCAGACTGGGATTTCAGCAATAGATGGTATGAACACATTGTCAAGAGGGCAAAAATTGCCTTTATTTTCAGGTAATGGATTACCCCATAATGAAATAGCTGCTCAAATTGCAAGGCAAGCAAGGGTTAGGAAAACTGGAGAAAAATTCCTTCTAATATTTGCGGCTCTAGGTATAACCGCTGATGAAGCAAGATTCTTCAGAAACTCTTTTGAAGAAAGTGGTGCATTAAGTAGATCCATTCTTTTCATAAATTTGGCTCAAGATCCCACAATTGAAAGAATACTGACCCCACGATTGGCTCTAACAACAGCCGAATATCTGGCATTCGAAGAAGACTATCATGTTTTAGTAATAATTACTGACATGACAAATTACTGTGAAGCTTTAAGAGAAATTTCCGCTGCTAGAGAGGAGGTGCCTGGCAGAAGAGGTTATCCTGGTTATATGTACACTGACCTTGCAACAATATATGAGAGAACAGGTAGGGTTATTGGGAAAAATGGGTCTATTACACAGATGCCGATTTTAACAATGCCAAATGATGATATCACTCACCCTATCCCCGACTTAACAGGATATATAACTGAAGGCCAAATAATAGTAGATCGTGCATTACATAGAAGAGGCATATATCCTCCCATAGACGTTCTACCATCCCTTTCTAGGTTAATGAAGGAAGCTATAGGACCAAATAAAACAAGGGATGATCATAAAGAACTTTCTGATCAGCTATATTATATGTATGCAGAAGGCCGTAGTTTGCGTGAACTTGTAGCAGTAGTGGGTGAAGAAGCATTAACAGAACGTGATCACATGTATCTAAAAGCTGCTGACAGGTTCGAAAGGGAATTTATATCACAAGGGCGATTTGAAGAAAGAAGTATAGAGCAAACATTGGATATTGGTTGGAATATACTTTCATCCTTCCCAGAAAGTGAGTTAAAGAGAATTAGTTTATCCACGATACAAAGGTATTATCCAGCCAAACGCCATAAGGTGTAAAATTAAAATGTCACAAGTAAAGGCTACTAGAAGTGAGCTTTTAAGACTAAAAAAGAGATTACAAGCAGCTAGAAGAGGTCAAGAGCTTTTACAGCAAAAACTGGATGTCCTATTAATAGAACTCTCAAAGTATGTAAAAGAATATGTAGAACAATCTAGAAAGGTTTCTATTTCCTTAAAAGAAGTATATTTTTCAATAATCGCTGCCAAAGCTTTTTCTGATCAACAAAACTTTCACATCTTTACAAATCTAATGAAAGGTTCCCTCGACGCTGATGTTTCTTTTAATTCAGTAATGGGTATATCGTTCCCGCAAATTACTGTTTCTTTAAAAAATTCATTTTCAAATTTTTACTCTATTGTTCTAAATCTTTATCCTGTAGCGGAAAAAGCTTTTTCTGAAACAGAACATGTCATTGCCGCCTTAATTAAGTTAATTGAACTCCAGCAGATAATTTTAGCTTTAGCTGAAGCGATTCGTTCTACAAAAGTTAGAGTTAATTCGCTAAAATATTATGTGATTCCATCTATGGAACAAGCGATTTCATTTATCTCACTGAGGATAAGTGAAATGGAGCGGGAAGAGTTTTATAGAATTAAAAAGATAAAAAGTAAAATATTAAAATCAGAGCGGTCTCTTGAAGTCTAATAAAAGATTAGGTCAACATTTTATTGTAGATCCACTTTATATAGAGCGTATTATTTCTATCTCTGAAATTTCATCAGACGATATTGTGCTCGAAATTGGAACAGGTTATGGTACTCTAACCAAAAGATTGTGTGAAAAGGCAAAAATTGTCATCTCCTATGAGATAGACGAAAGATTGTTTGATATTAGTCAAAAATTACTAAAATCATATAACAATCTAATACTTTTAAATGATAATGCTTTAAAAACCAAGTATTCATTTAATAAAATTGTTTCTAATCTGCCTTATTATCTTTCCAAAAAATTTGTTTACTGGCTCATAAAAAAATCTTTTACATCAGCAACTGTAACCTTACAAAAAGATTTTGTTGAAAAACTGATTTCAACCCCATCCTCAACGAATTATAAAGCCATTTCTGTTGTTTCACAGCTTGCCTTTAATATAAACATTTATGACAAAATTCCTCCTACGGCATTCCATCCCCCTCCAAAAGTTTATTCTTATATTGTAAAATTTGAACCTAAGTCACAAGTTAAGTTAGATGATAGTCAAATTAAAATTATAAATCAAATTTTTACATTTAGAGGTAAAAAAATTAGATCTTTAATAAAGCATTTTTATAAAAACAAAATTTATAAGATAAAATTAAATGAAAATAAAATTTTCAATTTAGAAAAACGTGTAGAAGACCTTCATCCTTTGGAATGTCTTTCACTAGCAAAATTTTTATTAGAACAAAAAATTAAGTCTTTTTAATGTACCTTCCAGCAGAAGATACATATTTGCTAATAAGAGGATTAGAATCTTACGATAACCTAGGCAAAGTTTTAGAAATCGGTTTTGGTTCAGGAAAGGTGGCGGAAGCCCTAAATAGGCGATCAGAAATTTATGTAGGCTGTGATATAGACTTCAATGTTCTAAAAGATTTTAAAATAAAAAATCCATATAATCCAAAAATTGAATTGGTTTGTTGCGATTCTGCCTCATGCTTTAGAAATTCTTTCTTTGATACTATTGTTTTCAATCCACCCTATCTTCCCTCAGATTCTATCATCGACCATACAATTAATGGAGGGCCTGAAGGATGTGAACTCATATTAAAATTTTTAGAAACTTCATTTAGAATTTTAAACTCGACAGGATCAATTTTCTTTATCGCCTCTACACTTTCAAATTTATCCAAAATAACTAGTTTTATAAAGGATAATGGATTCGGATGCAAGGAAGTTATTAAAGAAAAATTATTCTTCGAACATATTATACTTTTTAAATGTAAAAAATTATCTTGACCTTATTTCAATCACATCTCCATCTTCTAATGGAAAATACTTTCCAACTTTTATCTCATTACCATTTCTAATAAGCTTAGCATATAGAAAGTTTTCTGCCATTTCTTTATGAATAATTTTTGCTACATCTATCACCATTTTCCCTCTTTCAACTAATATAGGACGTTCTGCTATTACTCCATCCTTTCCTCTAGTATATACTCTTATCATTCCAAGTATTTCAAGAATTTTGTCCAAAAATAATTTTTTTTCAAAGAATTTATTCAAGAAGCATATGTCCATAAGTATATTTTTTATATCCATCTTCTGTTTTTCATCATCATACAAGATTATCGCAGGTTTACTGATTTGGCCAAAAATAATCGCCTCCAAATCTTCTAGGGTTGTTTCAATCGATATTCTCACTATTCCATTATCAATATGATACTCTCTAAGAAAATTTTTTATTTCCTCTTCAGAAACAAATTTAGATCTACCTACAATTCTGATTCCTCCCACAGACGTTCTTTCAATTTTAACCTCCTTCATTCTAATGTTCAATACTATGTTATATTCATGAAGCCATCCAATCAGTTCACTTAAATAGTTAATATAATTGTTCTTAGGCAAAATTATTAATAACAAATCAGCATTATAAAGAAGATTACTAAATCTCTTTTGCTTTTCTTCGCCAATAGTTTTATCAAAGGGGCATAAGAGCATTTGCAAAAGTACTGAATTAATTTTTAATGTACCAACTTGGGGTCTAGAATATACTTCAAATTGATTAATTTTTAGTCCAATAATTTCCTCAAAAAATTCTATCACGTCATAAATTTCTCCTATAACAGTAACTTGAATGTCTCCCTCCTTCCTCACATTCCAGATATTAATTACCTTCCCATGTTTTCTCTTTTTATTTTCAATTTCTTCTTCGAGCTTCTTTATCTGCCTTTTTATCTGTACCTCTAGTCTCTCGGTTGCCTTATGTTTTGGAAAAGAACTATAAAATTGCTTAAGTAACTCTAACTTTTCCTCAGGCTCCTTAGCCATCATTGCCTTAGCCCATATTGCTTTAGCTTTGGCGGGTAGATTTGTAACCATCTTCTTTCACCATTTTCAAAAAAGCTTTATCCACTCTACTAAATGCTGTTAAAAGCAATCCTGCCTCTTTTTCACTAATTGCACTTTTTCCTATCAAATTTCTGAACGCCCTAGTTATTAGCCTTATTTTATGAGGTGGAAGATTTGTTCTAGACACTAATGTATTAACTTTATCTACTAGCATTCCCTTTATCTTCCTATCCGCTATCCTAAATCCTCTTTTCTTGCCTCCAATTTTTTGGAATAGTTCATAAAAAATTATTGCCCCCGCCATTGCCACATTAAGTGTTGGATACTCTAAACTTGTAGGTATGGTTACTATTGCATCACATTCATTTAACTCTTGATTAGTTAAGCCATGGCTCTCTCTTCCAAATAGTATTGCCACTTTTCCCTTAGTGCCTGAAATTAGGTTAGCAAACTGAGAAGGTGTGATTGTAATCCTCAGTATGTTTGTTGAACGTCTGGCTTGCACAGCAGTAGTACCATAAATCAAATCAAATTTTTCTTTTATTTCATCAAATGACATTAAAATTTTTACATTATCTAATATATCTTGGGCATTAGCTGCCATTTTTCTAGCAAGTTCTCCTAATTCATCTTTTGGCCTGACGAGGTAAAGTTCCCTTAATCCAAAATTCTTCATAGCTCTCGCTATTGCTCCAATATTACCTTGATTTTCAGGCTCAATCATAATTACCACTATTTCTGGCATATGTCTCCCCATTCTTTCTTAGTTTAAAAAATATGTTGCACAATAATTTAAATATTGGTAATACATCGGGGAAGTGATTGATAATGCGTGGAAAAAACTATCGTCATCCAGCAGGAATGCCGTACACAAGGAGAGAATTTGTTGGAGGTGTCCCCCATCCGAAGATAGCAAAATTTTCTCTAGGTAATCCTAGTGGAGACTATGATGTTGAACTGCAATTAATTTCTTGTGCTAACGTTCAAGTAAGACATAATGCTCTAGAAGCGGCAAGGGTTGCTGCAAACAAAAAGATTCAAGAAGTTGGCGAATCAAACTACTACTTACTTGTTAAAAAATATCCACATGTTATTTTGAGAGAGAATAAAATGATTGCGACAGCTGGTGCTGACCGTCTCCAGGAAGGAATGAGGCGTGCATTCGGAAAACCCGTAGGATTAGCCGCACGTGTAAAAATAGATGATGTAATAATGTTAATAAGAACTAAATTAAGTTATTTAGATAAAGCTAAAGAAGCATTAAATGTTGCTGCCTCTAAATTACCTATGAAAACAAGAATAAATATAATTGAACTAAAGAAGATTTCAACCAAATAAATCCTTTGCTCTCTTAGCAGCAGCTATAACTTCAGCCCTAATTTCATCCACTTTAGGTGAATGGGAGTAGCAAAAATAAGCTATTTCTTCAACGGTAACTTCTTTAATTATTGATAGTGTCAAAAAATTACTCCATGCCATAGCTCCTTTGCCAATCATTTGTGCTCCTATGAGTTTTCTACTTTCACTGTCAAACATTAAGTTAATATGCGTTTTTAATTTTGGTTTGTAACAATCATTTTTTTCTAAAACTAGATAAGAGGATAAAACCTTTATCCTAAAATTCTTTGCCTCCCTTAAAGTTATTCCCACCGACAGTATTTCAGTACCAAAAATTTTTGCACTTATATTTTCAATGATTTTCCCCATTCTTTCTGATCCACCAGCAGCATTTCTACCAGCAACTTCCCCACTTTGAAATGCAAGAGCAGCCAAATGTATTGGTTCTTTTTCCTTTGTTATAAAATTAGTATATTCTGCGCAATCTCCAGCAGCATACACACCCTTCTTCAATGTTTCCATTCTTTCATCAACAATTATCCCATCATATTGGCCTAAAGGTATTCCTGCCTCCTTAGCTAGGACAGTATTCGGTTTTGAACCTAAAGCTAAAATAACCATATCACATGAAATCACACCCTTCTCTGTATCTGCAGCTTCCACACTTTTTGTACCATAGAAAGCTTTTACCTTATTTTTATGAATAACTTCTACCCCTCTTTTTTCCATTTTTTCCCTAAAAACTTTTCCAATATTATCATCAAAAACTTTGTACAAAATTTCGGGCTCAGGAAAAACCATAACAATTTTGCATCCCCTCTTAAGTAACGATTCAGCCGTTTTGACAGCGACAAGTCCTCCGCCAACTATTACTACTCTTACGTTTTTCATTACTTCTTTGTTTATCTTGATAGCATCCTCTATTGTTCTCAATTCATATATTCTATCAAGATTACGTCCTCTTACATTAAGTGTTAGAGGTATACTGCCTATAGCAAATACTATTTTAGAAAAATCTATTGTTCTTTCATGCTTTTCTGAGTTCATAAAGGTTATTTTTTTGCCATTTAAGTCAACCTTATTTACAATGGAAGATAGAAATACTTGTATCCTTTTTTCTTTTAAAAAATCTATTCTAGGAATTACTTTGTCATAACTTATTTCACCCGAAATTATGTAAGGTAATTTTCCTCTTAAATAACCTGTATATTTTTCTTTTTCAATTATTATGATTTCTATTTTTTCATTTTGTTTCCTTGCACCTAATGCAGCCGATACTCCAGCAACTCCCCCTCCAACCACTATTATCCTTTCCATACCAATTTTTGATGAAGTATAAAGATTAAATCTTTTTTTACTATCTATGCTAATCACCTTTTGATGTTAGTTGGAATAATTGGGAAAACAAATGTGGGTAAAAGTACCTTCTTTAGTGCTGCAACAATGCTGAATGTTCCTATTGGAAACTATCCATTTACTACAATTAATCCTAATGTTGGTATAGGCTATTTTAGAACGAAATGTGTTTGTAGAGAATTAGGTGTAAAGGATAACCCCACCACCTCCATATGCATAGATGGTGTACGCTTAATTCCTGTAAAGTTGATGGATGTCGCCGGCCTTGTGCCAGGCGCGTCCTCTGGACGAGGTTTAGGAAATAAGTTTCTTGACGACCTTAGACAGGCTGACGCTTTAATCCATGTTGTTGATGCTGCTGGTTCAACAGACGTTGAAGGCCATCCAGTAACACCTGGTTCACATGATCCACTAGAAGACATACAATTTGTTGAAAACGAACTTGACTTATGGTTACAAGATATTATAAAAAGTGATTGGCAAAGAATTTGTAAAGTTTGTGATTCAAGCTTCGATAATGGTGTGGTCCAGCTCCAGCAAAAGCTATCCGGTCTTTCCATAACACGTGCACATATACTTAAGGCAATCGAAGATTGTGGTTTAATAAATAAAAAATTTTCCAGTTGGACTGATTCAAGTCTTATAATGTTTGTTCGTAGGCTTAGAGAGCTTTCTAAACCTATAGTAATTGCAGCAAATAAAATTGATCTTTTTCCAGCTCCATTAAATTATGAAAAAATAAAATCTACTGGAAGAGCATGTTTTCCATGTTCAGCTGAAGCAGAATTGGTGTTGAGACGTGCTTCTGAGAAGAAGTTGATCGAATATATACCCGGTGATCCTGATTTTAAAATAATTTCTTCAAACTTAAATGAGCAACAAAAAAAGGCTTTGGAAGTGATAAGAGATAGGGTTTTAAAAAAATGGGGTTCAACAGGGGTTCAGGAAATTATAAATTTTATATTCAAGGACATTTTACAGCTTATAACAGTATATCCAGTTGAAGATGAACGTTCTCTGTCTGATAAAGAGGGTAATGTTTTACCAGAAGCCTACTTGATCAAAAGAGGTTCTACTGCAAAAGATTTAGCGTACAAGATACATAGTGATTTGGGTGACGGTTTCCTTTACGCGATAGATGTTAAACGAGGTATACGTATAGGTGCTGAACATATTCTTTCAGACGGTGATGTTATAAAGATAGTTTCAACTAAGGCTAGGGGTTAATGTCTCTTTTAATGGATAACCTAATACCTTAATTTTTCTTACATTCGCATACCTTATTTTAGTAATCTTTTTTGCCTCTGTTAAAATCTCGGAACCAATTTTCCCTAGAACAGATTCAAGTACAAATTGGTCAAATGTTAGTTTTTCTACTTTTTTACTTATAATTTCATCCATTATCTTCCTAATACTTTTCTTCTTTGAAGTATTAATTCTACTTGAAGTGTAAACTATTGCAAAAATTCTGATCTTTGCTTTATCCTTTGTTTCTAGATTTTTGTAAAAATCCACAATTGAAGTTCCTTTTCTTATAAGACTTTTTAGAGTTTCACGTGCAAGTTCATACTGTTTGACTTCTGTTTTTGCAGTTTCTCCAACTATTTCTTTAATTTGAAACTTTAACTTAACCGCATACTGTTCTTCACTTTCTCCAAGTATGTCAAAAAGAGTTGTCTCAACACATCTTCCAATAGCATTCTCAATATTTGTTACAGGTATTTTTGCTATAATTTTGTTTCCAAATATAGCTGGTGCTTCAACAGAAATCCATATTTTTTCCCTCCACTTATCTTTTACTTTTATCCCCTTTTTTGGCATCCTATTCACCTAGAATTGCTCTATATTTTTCTCTTACTATGGCTGGCCAATCTTCTTCTTTAAAACCTTTTTCTGCAAGAAATGCTGCAACCCATCTGGAAACGCCTAACCCAGTACAACCAGTCCAAATTTCTAAATTTTCTTCACATTTAATTTTAAATGAATCGACAAATTTTTTCTTGTGTACAAAGCACCCTGCAATCTCAAGCCACTCTGAACTTTCTCTCGCCCCTCTGTAGGGTAAATATATTTCAATATCATACGCTGGTACCTCAATACTATTGTATGGGTCAAAGTTTGATGAACCTTCCTTAACATAAAAGGGTGCTGCTGCTGTTATCCTCCATTCTAGGTCTAATATTTTATCTGCAACATAAACTCCCTTTTCTACAATCTCATCTCTTATTTTTACTACCTGTTCAGGAAAGCCGACATAAGTTAGTTCAATACGTTGAAATTCTGTCACTCTTACGAGGCCTTCAACCCCTCCACCCTCCCATCTGTATGTATAACCTGATGCATCATAATATTTCAAAGGCAATGTTTCAGATTTGTGCTTTATAACGCTATAATAGTACCAGAATGGTTCACACTGTGCTGGTGCTAATACATATGCTGGATCTTTTAGAACTTTTTTCAGTTCCTCTATAGGCACTTCTTTTTTTATTTTATATTCTAGTTTAAAGTTATCAAATGCCTCTGGCTCCCTCGGAGGCGGGCATACGTAAAACATTCCTTCTGGTATGCTATCAAAGTAGCCTGGCATCTTTTTCATAACTTCAAAAGGTATTAACTTTGGTAGAAGGAAGGGTTTAAATCCTCCTTTTTTGGCAACTTCTTCAATAAGGATTGCTTTTATAGCCTCAAAAAGTGCTGCATACTTGCTAGTGTATATAAATTGTCCTCTTCCAGGGAAGGGAATAACCCATCCAAGTTCTATGCCTGTAATAAGAGGATCCCCCGTAAACTTCATTTGTTTTGGTTGAGAACTTCTAACTATTGGTTGAATTTGTTCATAAGAAACATGTTTTTCTTTTGATACTTCTTCGATCAAGTTAATTAACCTGTCAATTAAATTTCCTCTTAAATCGTTTTCATCTAAATCTTCTAATAATATTACAGTTTTATCGCCCTCAAAATATACGTCTCTAATCTTAGGCATTGATTTAATTTTATTTACAGCTATCTCATCTACCTTATCAAATAATATAACCTTAAAATTTTTGGCTGACACTTTTCTTATTCCTACTTTTAATTTTTCTCCAAGTTCTTTTGCTAAAACCTTTTTTAATCTTAAGAGACCAACATGTGATCTAACTAGATTACCGGAATTGAGAGTAAAGTTTAACATGTTTTCTGTAATATTCCATGACCTAATATAGCATGCGTTTTCAAGGTCTTTTTCAGCTCCTTTTATTAAAGTCTTTTTACACTCCTCCAGACTCTCCTCTATCACATGCCCAATTTTTTCGTCACTTTTACTTAATATAAAATACCCCTCAGTTTCAGTTTGTATCTTCTTCATCTCCATTCACCATTAATACTTGCAGGCATAATCCAATATAATCAAGACCCTCACGCAATGTAGATATTAATGTTTCTATATCCTTTTCTGTGGATACAGCAAAAATAAGTTCATTATTTTCTCTATAAAATTCAAGTGATATTTCTTCAGGAATGTTTACATTATCCGGTTTTATGGCTTTAAAAAGTGTATCTACTATTTTAGGATCTTCAGTCTTCACCAAAATTTTAACTTCCACCCTTTCCATATCTAATCTCTTCAATTAGTTTGGTCATAAATTTTTCATATTGGTCGAATGGAATTTTTGCTCCAGCTGCTGCTGCATGTCCGCCTCCTGAACCATTTAGGCCTTTAGCAACTCCACTTACTATTAGGCCAATATTCAAATCTTTAATCTTTTCCCCCCTTCTAATAGAAATTTTTAAATCATTATCCTTTGTTTTCGTCCTTACAATAACTATTTTATCTCTAAAAAGGGGTGAGCTTGCAATAATGGATGCTACAGCACCCAACATCTTTTCATCTACTAAATCATCTCCAATAACATTAACAATATTTTCTTCGTAACGCATTCTATTTACATCCGAATTTATAATTTGAAGATAATGTGTAATCCTTTTTCTATAATCTGATAATATCTTTTCTCCCATATAATATGCCTCATTTCTATCTCCTAAGCAAATTAGTATTCCTATACTAGGTTTCCCGCTCCTACCACATGCATTTAAAAGAGAACCAAATTCCCTTGCATCCCTTAAAATTGTTCCCTCTTCTTCCTTCAAAAGTGTATAAACTGAACCAAATAATTCTTCAACTATTTCACTTTTGGCCCCCTCTTTAGTTAAATAAGGGATAAGTATCTCGATAAGTTTCATTTTTTCTTCATAGGAGAGTTGAGAAATTGTTCTCCATCTTTCTCCATCTTTTAATTTAAAGTTAGAGGAAAGTAATGCTGCTAGACATGCGTCTGGATTACCAGAAAGCAATGGTATAAAGGGTGTATTTGTAGACGCTATCGCCTCATGAATAGGCTTTGTTTCTCTACCATAAAAAACAAGATCCTTTTCTTCTTTAATTAATCCTAACATTTTTGCATCTTTTAAAATAATTTTTTGATTTATTCCTATTAAGCTTCTTGACGGCCCTTGATCTTGTCTATCTGCAAGTGCTCCCACAATAGCTAATGCCGCACTACTCCGATTTGAACTATTAATTCTTTTGGCTACTAAGTATGCGACACCTGAGCCTGATATCTCAACTCCACCATCTATTCCAAATTCATGTGGATTTAAAACTCTAGTATGTTCTAATTCTTCTTTACTACTTTGGTGGTGATCAAGTATAATCCATTTATTTTCTAACTCCTTTTCAAGAATCCCAACGTACCCCATTCCAAGATCTGTAAATATGTAAAAGTCATATTCTTGGTTCCTTAAGTTGGTTATGCAGTTTTGATTAAGTTCACTCAATGTTCTTATTATTGCTCTTCCCCCCTCATTGTATATACTCTTTCCAATAATACTTCCAGCGGCTAGTCCATCAGCATCTAAGTGGCAACATATTATTATCTGTTTTCCCTCATCTATAGCATTTTCAATAAGTTCTGAAATAGATTCACTTTTTTCTTTAAATTCTTTAAAGTCCATTTTTTAATCCTATTCCAATTGTGCAACTTGTGGTTTATATTTCCAGCTTTTGTCAAGTAAACCATTTCTTTTATAATACTTTGAAAGTCTATGGATTCTTGCTTCCACCAGCTCTAGTGCTCTCACATTTTTTCCATCTTTCTTGTGCTTTTTTAAATGTCGTTGTAAGTTTTCTGCTTTTCTAATAAGGTTCTCTAAATCGTAAGGAATTTGTGGCATCATATTATGTTCTCTTAATATTTCGCATATGCTTTTTCCAGTTATTTGTTTTTGTAGTGGAATCCCATATCCATCTCTAAGTTGTACCCCTATTTGGCTTGGTGTTAATCCTTCATTAGCCATTTTAATTATCAGTGATGTTACTTCTTCTGGGGTGTATGTTACCCAAGGTGGACTAAGCCTATAAATGGGTCTAGTTGAATGCGATTTACCATCCTTATGACAATATTGTCTAGTCATGTTCAAGCACTCTTATTTAGGTATATTTAAATACATTTTTATACTTTTGAAATTGTTCATGAAAATTTGTGGTTTAAATTTTTAACGTTAATTTATTTATATTTTAACTCCTTTTGATTTAAGTAGTTATATGTTTATCATCTAAACATAATGGTGGTCAGAAGTTTTAATAGAACTTTGTAACCATTCTCCTAGTGCTTTAAAAGCCCTTCCCCTATGAGACCATAAATTTTTTTCTTCTAAATCCATTTCGGCAAATGTTTTTTCGTTATTTTCTGGTATAAATATTGGATCAAATCCGAATCCATGTCTTCCCATTTTCTTATATGCTATTTTTCCAACTATTTCTCCCTTAAATATTTTTATTAATTTACCTTTTTTAAATCCCACAATTGACACGAATTTTGCCCCTCTTTCTTTTTCTCCCTCAAGCAGTTTTAATATTCCATCACATCCAATTTTCCTATATGCATATGATGAATAAGGTCCCGGAAATCCATTAAGTTTTTCTATAAACAACCCTGAATCTTCAATAATAATCGGGATTATTCTTTTATTAACTTTTTTTAGTGCATATAATACAATTTCTTCTAAAACGTCTGACTGTATTTCAACTTTTCTTACATTTATCTTTTCAATTACTATTCCAAAATTTGATAGTACACCTTGTGCCTCTCGGATCTTGTTAATGTTGTTTGTTGCAAAAAAAATCTTATTATTCGAGTGTAGCATATCTCCCCCTCCTCTCTATTTCTTTCACATTCTCTAATATCTTGGTGGCCATGTTGTATGTTCTAGAATATCCAGAAATAACCCTTTCAAATATTTGTTCAAAATATTTTGGATGAGCACTTTTTATCACCTGTTTAAAAAGATGGATGTCAACTGCTTTATCCTCAACTCTTTGAGAGTAAAAGGTCAAACCAAAATCTATAATATATACCATGCTATCATCTTCCTTAATAATAAAATTTGAAGTTGTCGGATCACCATGTATTATATTATGAGAATGCATTATACCCAATTCCCTACCAACTTCATAAAGAATTTTTCCCTCTCTAATGCTATCATCTTCTATAACATCTTTTAATCTATCGCCCTTAACATACTCCATTATGATTTCCCCCCTAAATGGGTCTGAAAAGTAAATCACAGGCGTTAAAACACCGAATTTTTTCACCAAATTTATATAATATGTCTCCCTTATTGTTCTAATCTTTCTTATTTTAAGATCTAATTCTTTTCTCCAATATGGTTTACTTCTTCTAACCTTTCTAATAACTTCAATCCCATGCCATTTAGAAATGAATATGTTCGCTTCTGCACCCACCTTAATTAATCTCTCCATGTTATGTCCACCTCATCTATTCTCCAAGACTGTTTAACAAAACTCTCCTCTACATCTATAATATTATTAGACTTATATTGTAATAGTCCAACTAGCGCTATTTGTGCACCACAGTCGCCACTAAATTCGCTTGGAATAACATGGAATGCAACATTATGAACTCTACAAAGGCTTTTAATCATCTCCTGTAGCCTACTATTGGCTGCCACTCCACCAGTCAAAATAATTTCCTTCTTTTCTGAAAAAGCTAACAGTCTCTCTGTAACTTCAGTTAGCATAGCGAAAGCGGTTTCCTGAACAGAATAACAAACATCTTCTTTACTATAGCCCTTTTTAATCAGGTTTTTAGCATAAGTTAAAAGACCAGAAAAAGAAACATTATTACCTTTTACACTATACGGCATTTCTATGTATCTTCTGCCCCTACTTGCTAATTCCTCAATATATCTACCCGCTGGCGAACCAAATCCTAATTCTCTACCCAATTGATCAAAAAGTTGTCCCAAAGTTATATCCAATGTCTCCCCAAAAATTCTCCATCTTTTCATTAAATATGAAGAAACAAGTGTGTGCCCACCTGAAACTAGAACAACCACCGGGTCCACTGTTTTCGCAAAAAAGTTTGCCAGTTCTATGTGTCCTATAGCATGATTTACAGCAGTTAAAGGTTTATTATAATATGCAGCTAATGTTCGAGCAATAACAGCTCCAACTTTAAGGCACGGCCCTAATCCAGGTCCAGCTGAAAACGCAATAACATCTACATCCTTCATGCAAACTCCACTTTTACTTATAGCGGTATCCAAAACCTTTTTAGCCCTCCTCATGTGATGTTGAGCTGCCTCATATGGGTGGATGCCCTCTCCAGGAGGAGGCACATAAACTTCCTTCACATTAGATAATATTCTATCTTCAGTTAAAATAGCAATAGAGAAAGTATGTGCTGTAGACTCTATTCCTAAACATAATAAATTATTTTTGTTCATCTTTCCCCACTACGATGTTAAACTTTATTTATGTTTTATTTATGGGTGAAAGTTGATGATAAAAGGATCGTTTCAAATAAATGTAGAAATGTCGTTTTTTGTTCATGCAACTGAAGATAAGCAGAAATTGTTTGATAAAATTAAACTCATTTTTAATTTGTCCTCTGAAACCTTTAAGGAGAATGTGTTTGAAGGTCATTATGGTAATCCTATAATAAAGTATACGATATACTTAAAGGGTTCGCCTGCAAAGCATGTTTTAAGATTGATTTTTAAGAATCTCGATCCAGTTGATAAAAATCTTCTTCTAGAAAGTATAGAAAAAAGGATAGACGAGCACAAAAATCTTTATTTGAGGGTGGAGAAATCAGGTCTTTTTAAGAATTTTTTTAAGCTAGATGGTTCAAATGTCATTCATTTTAAACTTTCGCCCAAGAATAAGAATGTTAAGAATGTAAAAAATTTCTATAAAAATTTTATAATGGAACTCGAGCAAGAGTGAGAAAAGTTTAAAAAAGACTGCCAAAATAGCTCTCTTGGGGATGAAGTGTACGCCGTCCCAGTCTGAGCTAATAAGCCTTGAAGAACCGATAACACTGACCTTCTAATTTAATAGAAAAAAATAAAAAGGTTTAAACGTAGCCATAATGACTACTATTTGGAAAGAAAGAGGTGAAGGGATATTTTCGGACCATCAGCTGGATATGATAGGGCGTTAACAATCTTCTCACCTGATGGAAGATTGTATCAAGTAGAGTATGCATTAGAGACTGTGAGGAGGGGTACAATAGCATTGGGTTTGAAGGGTGTCGATGGTGTAGTGTTAGTTGTTGAAGAAAGAATTCGTAAGCTTCAATCCCCCAATTTATCACAAAAAATTTTCCAGATTGATGACCACATTGGTGCTGCTGCAGCAGGTTATGTTCCTGACGCAAGAGTTTTAGTGGATCGTGCGAGAATCTTTTCGCAGACCAATCGACTGCTCTACGATGAGGATGTTGACGTAGAATCGGTAGCAAAATATTTAGGTGACCTCACACAAGAATTTACACAATATGCAGGTGTCCGTCCATTTGGTGTTTCCCTTATAATTGCAGGAGTCGACAAAAAGGGTCCCTCTGTATTTTTGGTTGATCCAAGTGGAAGCTACCTACAGTATGAAGCAGTATCTATAGGAGCTGGTTCAGAGCAAGTTACACAATTTTTAGAAAATAACTTTAATCCGTCAATGAAAGTTGATGAACTATGCGTACTTGGTGTTAAATCTGTATATTTAGTTAGCGAAGATAAAGTTGGCATTGGGCATATAAGAATGGCTGTCGTGGATACTAAAACAAGGAAACTCAGACGATATACAGAAAATGAAATATCAAAATTTGCAGAACTAGCGAAAGAAAAGTTTACTCAATAGAAGGGAAAGTTCATGAGTAGTAAATTTACATGTGTTCGGTTGACAATTGATGGAGAGCGTTTTGAACTTCTAGTTCGCCCGGATCAAGCATTAAATTATAAAATGGGCAAACCTATAGAACTTTCACAAGTTATAGGCATAGAAGAAGTTTTTTCAGATGCAGCTAAAGGCATGCGTGTGTCTGAAGAGAAGCTTCAAAAAATTTTTCATACAAAAGACTTTTATAAGGTTGCAGAAATTATATTAAAAAAAGGTGAATTACAGTTAACACTAGAACAGAGGAGAAAACTTATAGATGAGAAGAAAAAGGCTATTATATCAATTTTATCAAAAAATTTTGTCGACCCTAGAACGAATACTCCTCACCCTCCAACCAGATACGAACAAGCTTTAGAAGAAGCTCATGTTTCAATAGATCCATTTAAGTCTCCTGAAGAACAATTGCAAACAGTAGTTGAAGCCATACGTCCTATACTCCCACTCAAATCTCAGAATCTAGTACTCAAAGTAAAGATTCCCTCAAAATATTCTTCAAAGTCAATTGGATTGCTTAAATCATTCGGTAAATTTTTAAAAGAACAATGGCTTTCAGATGGAAGCTATACGGTAGAAATTGAGATTCCGGCTGGTTTACATCCATCTTTGGTTGAAAAGGTTGCCTCGTTAACAAAAGGTGAAGCAGAAATTTCAATAGTTTCAAGGAAGTGAAATGTTTATGGTCTTAGTTAGAACAAGAGTATTGCCTGGTGACCTGCTCCATGATTCATACACTGGTACAGCTCCTCCTAATACCTATAAATTAGGAAACAAACTTTTCTCTTTAAAAGTCGGTTTGGTTGAAATTGACGGTAAGGATGTTAAGTTGATCCCCCTCGCCGGCCCATATATTCCAAGGGTCAATGATTTTGTAATAGGCAAGATCATAGATTTTGATGCCTTTTCTTGGGATGTTGACATAAATTCTATTTATACTGCCCATCTTCCAGCACAAGATGTTTTTGGCAGAGAATTTTCTTCACAGACTCATTCTCTTACATCACAATTTAAAGTTGGAGATGTGCTTGCCGCTAAAATAATTGCATGCGACCGGACAAAGGATCCAGTATTAACTATAAGAGAACATGGGTTGGGGAAGATAGTTCATGGTGAGCCCATAAAACTTTCGCCTTCAAAGATCCCAAGATTAATTGGGAAAAAAGGTTCTATGGCCAAGATTATAGAGACAAAGACAAAAACAAAACTTATTATAGGCCAAAATGGGATCATTGTTGTTCAAGGCCCTTCTGAAGGAATAGTGCTGGCTGCTAGAGCTATCCGTTTAATAGAGGAAAAAGCTCACGTGCCTTCGTTAACGAATATGATCAATGAACTGTTAACAAAAGAGGGGTGAATAAAGTGGGGAAGTTGATTGATGAAAATGGTATAAGACTTGATGGAAGAAGATGGGATGAGTTAAGGCCTATAAGAATTGAAGTGGGGGTAATAAAAAATGCTGATGGTTCAGCCTATATAGAATTTGGTAAAAATAAGATTATCGCAGCCGTCTATGGTCCACGAGAAGCTCATCCAAAGCATATCGCTCTACCAGATCGAGCTATTGTCAGGTGCCGATATCATATGGCTCCCTTTTCTACAGAGGAAAGAAAGCCCCCTCAACCTACAAGACGAGAAATAGAAATTTCTCTCGTGTTAAGGAGAGCAATGGAAAGTGCTATCTTTTTGGAAGAATATCCTCGGTCAATAATTGATGTTTATGTTGAAGTTCTTCAATCTGATGGCGGTTCTAGGTGTGCTAGCATCACAGCTGTATCTGCTGCACTTGCTGACAGTGGAATATCTATGCGTGATCTTATAGTAGGATGTGCTGTTGGAAAAATTGATGGCCAAATAGTATTAGATTTAAGTGATTATGAAGATAAAGAAGGTGAAGGTGATATGCCAGTAGCCTACATGCCAAATCTTGACAAGATTGTTCTTCTACAATTTGACGGAATATTTACTGAAGAAGAATTTAAAAAGGCAATTGATTTGGCCATATTGGGAAATAAAAGGGTATATGAAATACTTAAGAAGGCTCTTATTGAAAAATATTTTGGAACGGTGGAGGAAAGGTAATGTCGATTAAAAAGTCTCCCATCATAGAAAATTTAAGGAAAATGCAAATGATAGAATTGCTGGCAAAAGAAAAGCGTTTAGATGGGCGTTCCCTTACAGATTTTCGTCCCATAAATATAAAAGTTGGCATAATACAAAAGTCAAATGGGTCCGCTGAAGTCTCTGTAGGAAATACAAAGGTAGTTGCTGGTGTAAAAATTGAGACAGGTACACCTTTCCCGGATACACCGGATCAAGGCCTTCTAGTTGTAAATGCAGAATTTCTTCCCTTTTCCTCAGCATTAATTGAGCCTGGCCCACCAGATGAAGATGCAATCGAAGTTTCAAGAGTTGTTGACCGTGGGATAAGGGAATCGCAGATGATTGATCTTAAATCGCTGGTGATAGAACCAGGAAAACTAGTTTATTGTGTCTTCGTAGACATAAGCATATTAAACATGGACGGTAATATATTTGATGCCGCATTTTTAGCAGCTGTCTCCGCCCTCTTAACAACAACCTTTGATAAAAAAATTGCAAAAGAAGATGGAAGTTTTGAGGTTCAAAAATGTAGATTGCCAACACGCTGTATTCCAATATCAATTACTTCTATAATTATAGGGGATGCTATACTTGTTGATCCTACTGAAGAAGAGGATTCTGTGCAAGATTCGAGATTAACTTTAACCTTTAATGATGAAGGCTTCCTATGTGCGGGGCAAAAAGGCGGTTCTACCGGAATATCTAAGGAACAATTATTTAAAATAGTGGAAATTTCTAAGGCTAAGGCTGAGGAATTAAGATCCTTAGTAAAAAAGGTGATAGAAAATGCCTAAGTCTGAAATCAATATGACAAAAGGTTTGGGTGCAAGATATGGTGCTACGGTGAGGAAACGTGCATCAAAAGTGTTAGTCCAATTAAGGCAAAAAAGGATTTGTCCATCTTGTGGTTCAAAAAGGTTTAAGAGAAAGGCTGTAGGAATATGGTATTGCAAAAAATGCAATTATAGGGTGGCCGGTGGTGCATTTGATGTATAATTTAGGTGAACTTTATGAGTGAAGAGGTTCCCGCATGGCTTAGAGAACGTTTGGCAAGATTTGAAGAAATGCAAAGAAATCTTCAGGCTGTTCAAATACAGAAAAGGCAGATTGATCTAGAAAATTCAGAAATAGAACGAGCATTGGATGAATTAAAGAAGACTTCACCAGAAGATGCCATTTATAAGTTCTCTGGCCAAATTTTAATAAAGGTTAACAAAGATGAACTTGTAAAAGAATTAGAAGAAAAGCTTGAATTAAATAAAACCAGAATTTCAATTTTGGCAAAGCAAGAGGAAAAGCTCAAGCAATCTCTTACAGAACTTCAGAGTAAAATAAGTAGTGCACTTTCAGGTCAACCTGAAGCACTTAAAGAAAGTTAAATGCTTTCCTTAAACCTGCAAGAAGTATTTAATGGAAATAAAATATGCATTATAACTCACAGGCTAGCTGACGTTGATGCACTATGCTCCTCATATGTTTTAAGTATTTACTTCAAAGAAAGAAATGTACCAGAAATAAATTTAATCTTCCCTGAAGGTTTAGATTCAGCAGCTGAAACTTTAAGGAAATTTTATTCTATTGAACAATCTGATCTTAAAGAATTTAATTCAATTGACCTAATAATTGTAGTTGATACTGGTTCTCCAAAATTGCTAGGAAATTATTATCAACTTATAGAGCAAGCATCTTGTAAAAAAGTATTAATTGATCATCATCCCCTAACTGATGAAAGTAAGCATTTCTACAACTACTACTATGTTGACCCTGAATCGTCTTCAACTTGCGAAATAGTTTTATCCCTTCTATTAAATTTGGATTTTTCTTTAACACCAACAGTATCCAACCTTTTACTCCTTGGAATTTTATTTGACACAAAACACCTTATATTAGCCAATGAAAGAACAATAAAAAATGTTTCATTATTAATTGATAAGGGTGCAAAAATAAAATGGGGGGAAGAACTTTTATCTCAAAAAAGGGATAGGTCTGAGGTGATTGCAAAACTAAAATCACTTTCTCGAATAAATTTATATGAGTTTAATGATTTCCTCGTTGCAATAGTAAAAATAGGGTCTTTTCAAGCTTCTGTAGCAAAATTTCTAGTTGATGCTGGATGTGATATTGTACTCGCATACAGTTTTGATGAAATAGTAAAAGGTAGCTTAAGGTGTTCAGATACTATATGTAAAAAATGTGATTTTTCATTAAATATTCTTGCCGAAAACTTGGCAAAAAAATTTAATGGTATAGGTGGTGGTCACAGGTGTGCAGCCTCCTTTAATCTTAACTGTGAAAATGAACAGCTTTTTATTTCAACATTCCTATCTCTACTAGAGACAGCCTTCTCAACCAAAATGAACAAAATTCTCTTAAAATGAATCCTTTTATATCATACTTTTGTCGCATATGGAAACGTTGACAGATATAATAAGGTTCATTAACCTAAGTTTTTCCTACTCTGGATCTAACACGTTTATTCTAAAAAATATAAATCTTACAATTAAAGAAGGCGATTTTGTTCTTTTAGTCGGCCCAAGTGGTTGTGGGAAATCAACACTTTTAAGATGCATTAATGGATTAATCCCCCATCTCTATACTGGCACTTATTTAGGTGATGTAATTGTTGATGGCGAATCAGTTAAGAATAAAAGTGTAAGTGAATTAGCAACTAAAGTAGGTTTCGTTTTCCAAAATCCTGAAAATCAGATTTTCATGTTTTCTGTAGAAAAAGATATTGTTTTTGGTCTAGAAAATATTGGGCTTGAAATGGAAGAAATAGATAATAGGCTTAAATGGGTTTTAAAGGCCTTAAATATAGAACATCTGAGATATAGGCCTCCATATGAATTATCTGATGGCCAAAAACAGAGGGTTGCAATAGCTGGAGTGCTTGCGATGAAACCAAAAATTTTGATTTTAGATGAACCAACTTCTTTACTTGACCCTCGGACTGCTCTAGAATTCATACTATTGTTAAAGGAACTAAATAAAAGGTTTGGATTAACAATTATTGTAGTTGAACATAGAATAGACCTTTTAACAGATGCAGCAAATAAGATGGTTGTTTTAGACAGGGGTGAAATTGTCTTTGATGGGCCATTAAAGGAGGTTATAAGAAGTAAAAATCTAAATCTCTATGGTGTTAGCGTTCCCCCAATTATAGGATTGCAAAACTATTTAAGGGAAGATGGCCTAATTTTCAATGAATTTTGTTTAAATGTTAAAGATTTTGCAAGACAACTGAAAATGAGGTTGACAAAAACTTGATTGAAGTAGACTCATTATATTTTAAATATCCTTTAGCAAAGGATTTTATTCTAAAAAATGTTAATTTAAAGATTAAACTTGGAGAAATAGTGGGTATAATGGGTGGAAATGGTTCTGGTAAAACTACACTTATAAAACATTTTAACGGATTACTTAAACCAACAAAGGGTTCAGTTAAGGTATTCGGTAAGGACACGCGCGAAGAATCAGTAGCCTATTTTTCAAAGAGGGTTGGACTCGTTTTTCAAAACCCTGGCCACCAACTTTTCTCCGATACTGTATGGAATGAAGTTGCTTTCGCCTTAAAAAATTTTGGATTTGATGAAGAGGTTGCAAAGAAAAGAGTTAAATGGGCTTTAGAATTCTTTAACCTAATTCAATACAAAGATGTCTCCCCCCTATTGTTGAGTGGTGGTGAAAAAAAGAGATTATGTTTAGCCTCTGTTCTTGCATGGGATCCGGACTTTATTATACTTGATGAACCTACAGTTGGGCAAGATTTTCTCCAAAAGGAAAAGCTTAGGGAAATTATTAAAATGCTTGCAACCCAGAACAAGACAGTTATAATCGTGTCCCATGATGTTGAATTTATTTGGCTTCTGCAGCCTAGAATAATATTAATCTCTAACGGGATGATCGTTAGAGACGGTGATTGTAGAAGAATTTTCAGTGATTCAGAAGCACTAGAAGAATGTGGTATTACAAAACCTCAACTTATTGAACTTTATGAAGAACTTTTTCCATTAATTGATAAACCTCCTATTGATCTTCTTGAAGCACGTGCAATGATTTTAAAGCTATTTAAAGGCTGAGATAGAATGTTTTGGTTAGCAGAAGGCTTAATATACAGACGTCAGGACAGTTTCGTTCACTCTCTTGACCCAAGAGTTAAATTGACTATTTCACTATCACTTTTTATCCTTTCACTCTTCAGTAACACGATTTTTGAATTCGCTATACTGTTATCGATTATCTTCATTTTAGGAGTTGTTTCTAAGGTGTTTAGGAGGATGATAAAAACTATAACATTCTCTCTCTCATTTGTGGCCATGATCTTTATAATAAACTTGCTAGTAGGATACGAACTTATTTTCTCCATAATTATCTCATTACGTTTTATTGCAATAATTTCATCCTCCTCTATCTTCTTCTTAACGTCTTCTCCTGATGAGCTTGACCTTGTTATGCGCTCTCTACACTTACCTTACGATTTAATATTTGCCTTCGTTACAGCAGTACGTTTTGTACCAGTAATATTATTGGATGCGCTACAAATAATAGACTCTCAACGTTCTAGAGGTCTTGAAATAGAAAAGGGTAATTTATTTAAGCGGATCCGTAATTATATTCCAGTATTGGTACCATTAATTGTTCAATCGATTATAAGAAGTGAGGAATTAGCTGAAGCAATGGAGTCTAGAGCTTATGGTTTTTCTAAAAAAAGAACATCATATTACAGATTAAGTTTTAGGCGACGAGACTATTTTGCACTACTCTCATGTCTATCATTTATAATCTTATTTATACTTCTCATCTATTATTTTAGAGTTTAAAGTGGATGTGATATGGGTTACATAATTGTAGACCATAGGGAATCAAAATCTAGTATACCAGATCTACTAAAATCGATGAATATCAATTTTGTTTTTAAACTTTTAGAAGTCGGTGACTATATAATTAACCCTGAGACTGCGGTTGAAAGGAAATCAATGAAAGATTTTATAGCCTCATTATTTGATGGCCGTTTATTTAATCAAATTGAACAATTATCTTCCTCCTATCCCAATGCCTTCATTATAGTTGAAGGTAATTTCAATGAAGTAGAAGCATATTTACGTAATCCTAAAGCTGTATACTGTGCAATCGCCTCCCTTCTTATAAATTATAAGATAAAGCTAGTTAATGTGCTTTCGGAAAAGGAGACAGCCTTATTCTTATACTGTCTAGTAAATGCTTCTACTAAAAAAGGAAGAGGCTACCTTATTAAACATGCTAAGAAAAAAGGCTTCTTCGATCAGCAAATCTATTTAATCTCATCACTTCCAAGTGTTGGCCCAAAGTTAGCTTTAAATTTACTAAATCATTTTGGCTCTCCAAAGAATGTTTTTCTCGCCTCTGTGGAGGAACTGTCTAAGGTTCCTGGAATTGGTCTAAAGCGTGCTCGAAGGATAAGGGACCTTATAGATACTAATGTGAAAATGTATGAAAACATGTTCGAAAAATTAAGTAAATAACTTTTTATTTGCATATTTCTAACCCAAAAATATGAGCAGCAGTATCCAAAGTGTGAAAGAGAGGGCTATACTTTTGTCGGAATTGGTAAAAGAGAATTTACTACAGGTTAATGAAGAAGAATTAAGAACCTTTGTTGAAATGCTAAAGTCTCATAAGAGTAGTAAGATATTGATAATGGGTGCTGGGAGAAGCGGTCTGGTTGGCCGTGCTTTTGCAATGCGTCTTCTCCATTTAGGCTTTAATGCTTACGTTTTAGGTGACACTATTGTGCCATCAATTTCTAAAGAAGATCTAGTTATTGCAATTTCTGGTTCTGGGTCAACAAAACTTATAGTTACCGCAGCTGAAGCAGCTAAGCAAGTTGGTGCAAAAATTGTGTCTATAACTTCATATCCTGAGTCTCCATTGGGTCAACTCTCTAATCATATAGTGCTTTTAAAAGGGCGAATTGAGATCTCACCAAGAGACTATTTTGCTCGGCAAATTTTAGGTCTTCATGAACCACTTGCTCCATTAGGCACACTTTTTGAAGACAGTGCCCTATTTTTGTTAGATTCTATAATTGCTACCCTAATATCAGAATTTCATGTAAGTGAATTGGATATGAGGGAAAGGCATGCTAATATTGAATAAAACTTTATTTAAATAATATAATGTGGTTACAATCTCTTTCTCCAAAATCTTTTAAAAGGGTTTCTCTAGTGGTTTAGTGGGGTTTACTATGCCAAGGTATAAAACTACCGCAGAAGCATTAAAAATCATAGGCAACAAGGACCAGATTCGAAAGGTTTAGAGAAAAATCTCTAAACCCGAATAATCTGGGTGTTGTTGCCCATGTAGATCATGGTAAGTGTGTGAGCGAAGATTCTTATGTAACATTATCTACTGGTGAGATTCTTCCGATTAAGGTGCTTTACGAGCGCTATGGGCGGTTTGATAAGAGAGCCACCTTGAAGGATGTTTTTGTAGATTCTATGGACCCCTCTTTGCTTAATATTAAAGATATGAAAGCGGTTTACGTCTGGAAGCTTAAGAGTAACAAGTTGATTCGAGTCAGTTTAAGAAACGGTTTTGAGGTTTCAACTACTCCCGAACATCCATTTTACACTTTGTCAGAGCTTGGATTGTTAGAGGCCATAAGGGCTTCTGATCTAACTCCAGGTGTCTATGTTGCTGTACCCTCGCTCTTAAAATCCGTTGGTTTAGAGCTGGATCAAGTTAAGGCGAGGATCATTGAAAGACTTTCGGAGCGCGATTATTATCTCATATATCTACTGGAGCCATTTGCTTCATCTATTGCAACCACTCTTTCTCAGAGAGGCATTAAGGCAGTGTGGAGGAGCATTGGCAGCAAGCTAGATTACGAAAGCTTTCGACAAGGAGTTAGGCTAGGGAGGTACCGCCTCAAGGACCTTTTATGTATAGCTCAGTTGATAGGGCTCAATAAGTCTATGCTATATGATGCCATTGATGTCCTCTTATACCGCTCTTCGCTAAAAAGATTTGGCAGACAGTCAAAGAGGATCCACCTCCCTAAGACAATAGATGAATTTAAGGCTATGATGTATGCTCTAGGTCTGCTATATGGTGACGGCACTACTAGGGCGTCCTTAACCAACACGAACTTGCGCATCTTGTTCCGATTCAAGCAGGCGTTGCTAAAGGCTTTCAACGTGGATAGCAGAGTAGTTTCAGGCAAAACTAGTGTGAGAGTTGACCATTACGGAGGCCTCACGCTCATAAAGTTCTTTGAGGATCTCTTCTCTTACCATTCTTTCAAGAAGTCTAAGAAGCTGGTGCTGTCAGATCTGCTGACCGCTATGCGTGATGACCTTGTTGCAGAATTCTTGAAAGGGCTCTTCGACACAGATGGCACAGTCAACAAACGGAGCAGATCTGTCTCGATAACCTCCGCATCTAAAGAGCTAATTGACCAGCTATCCATACTCTTAATTCGCTTTGGCATAGTATCGACAAAGTATAAGAAGGGTAGATATTTTGTCTTAAGCATATCTGGTAGGGATCTAAAGACGTTTAGAAGCAGAATAGGCTTTACATTACCGAACAAAAATAAGCTTCTCCGCAGATTCAGCAGACTAACGGCATCAAACCGAGTTGCAGACATAGTCCCAATTTCACCAAAGGTGCTATCAGCCCTTCGGATCTCACTAGGGCTTCCTCGTACCATAAGAGGTTTCCCATACTACAGTAAGTATGAATACGGTTTACAGCGAATAAATAGGGTGGCATTAGGTAAGATTGTTAAAGTGTTTTCAGAAGCACTTAATGAACTGAGCTACCTTTCCATAAAGGCATCTATCCTTGAAAGATGCTGTAATGAAGTTACATATAGTACACTAATAGGCGAATGCAAATTAGATTCAAACCGCTTAAACGGTCTTCTGGCATCTCTCAAGAGTGACAAGCTCATAAAGATAAAGGATGGGAAAATTAGTGTTACTGATACTGGACGGGAAGCCCTATCAATATGGAAGCATCTTCTCAGAGGATCTAGTGTTCAAAAAGAGAATATCGAGCAGATACTGGATGCTTGGAGGAAACTTGCTTCTGGCGAAGTTAGATTTGTTGAAGTCTCTCATGTTGAACCAATTGTGGGTGAATTCGATGTCTATGACTTAACTGTACCCACCACGCACACCTTTGTTGCAAACGGTATAATAGTGCATAATACCACTATGAGCGATAGTCTTCTTGCTGCATGCGGTATGCTTAGCCCTGCTCTTGCAGGCCAAGCTTTAGCCCTAGACTACATGGATCTAGAGCAGCAGAGGCAAATGACAATTAAAGCAGCCAACGTTACATTATACTATGAATATGAGAATGTTCCATATGTAATAAATTTAATAGATACACCAGGACACATTGATTTTACTGGTAGAGTAACAAGAAGTTTGCGTGCTATTGACGGTGTTGTAGTTGTATGTGATGCTGTTGAAGGTATAATGACGCAAACTGAAACTGTTACTCGTCAAGCATTAGAGGAAAGAGTTAGGCCAGTCTTATATATTAATAAAATTGATAGGCTGATTAAAGAATTAAAGCTTAGTCCAGAAAAGATGCAAGCTTGGCTTGCCAATATAGTCAGTGAATTTAATAATTTAATAGACATATATGCTGAACCAGAATTTAAGTCAAAATGGAAAGTTAGTATACAAGATAGTAGTGTTGCATTTGGTTCAGCAAAGGACCGTTGGGGCTTCAATTTTATGATTGCACAAAAGAAGGGTGTCCGATTTAGTGACATATACAAGGCATATGAAGCAGGTAACATTAAGATTCTCGCCGAAAACTTTCCATTACATGATGCTATACTTTCAATGGTAATAAGGCATCATCCTCCCCCACATGTTGCGCAAAGATATCGTATTCCAAAGATATGGAAGGGTGACCTGAATTCAGAAGTAGGCCAAGCTCTCTTAAACTGTGATGAGAAGGGACCTGTTGTAATGATGGTGACAAACGTAGTTGTTGATCCTCAAGCTGGTGTTGTTGCTGTAGGCCGCCTCTTTTCTGGAACTGTTCATGATGGTGACATACTTTACCTGCATAATGCAAAAACACAGGCTCGTGTGCAATCTGTAAGCATGTTCATGGGTCCATTTAGAGAAATTGTTGGTGTTCTTACAGCAGGCAATATACCTGCTCTGCTAGGACTAGATGCTGCGAGGGCAGGTGAAACAGTATCTTCAATAAAAGATATAACGCCATTTGAACAGATAAGATATGTATCTGAACCTGTAGTGACTATTGCTGTAGAACCAAAGTATCCAAGAGACTTACCTAAACTTATTGAAACATTGAGAAAATTGTCAATAGAAGATCCTAATCTTGTGATCAAAATAAATGAAGAGACTGGGGAAATGCTAATGTCAGGTATGGGTGTGCTACATTTAGAGATAGCGACAACGCTTATCACGCAGACTGGTTTAGAAATAATAACTACTCCTCCATTAATTAACTATCGTGAAACTATAAGGGCTTCAGCTGGGCCTGTTATGGCAAAATCTCCAAACAAACATAATCGTATTTTCATGCGAGTGGAACCATTATCTGCTGAAGTTATTGAATTAATAAGGAATAATACTATTAATGATCAACTTGATAGAAAGACGATCGCAAAAATATTAAGGGACCATGGATGGGATGCAGATGAAGCTAGAAATGTTGTCGCTATTGATCCAAGAGGTAACCTTTTTGTTGATGCAACAAAAGGTGTCCAATTTATGCAGGAATCTATTGATTCGATAAGAGTCGGCTTCTTTGATGTAATGGAAAATGGCCCCTTAGCACAGGAACCATGTAGAGGCGTTAAAGTAGTTCTACATCATGCCGAATTCCATGAAGATCCTGCTCATAGAACTTATGCCCAACTTTTGCCAGCATCTAGACGGGCAATACTAGGTGCCATGCTTCTAGCTAATCCAACATTACTTGAACCCGTTTTAGGTATAGAAGTTAAAGCGAACGCTGACTTGATTGGCGCCATAGCAGGTGTAATTTCTGCAAGGAGAGGGAAAATGCTTAATGTAGAACAAAAAGGTGTCCTAACAATCATAGAGGGTGTTATACCTGCCGCAGAAACATTTGATTTGAGTGAAGCTATGCGTGGTGCGACCGCTGGCAAAGCTATGTGGAATACACACTTTAAAGAATGGAGTCCTGTTCCATCAAATCTTCTACCACAACTAATTGCATCGATTAGAAAGAGGAAAGGATTAAGTGAATCTCCACCATCACCTGAGGAATTCATTGACAAAGAATAGGTCAAACATATCCTTTGATATAATTTTCCTCTTCAATACCTTCCAATTCAGTGAAAAAATCTTTTAGTATACGCGTAACTCTATTATCTTCTAGACTTATAATTCTTATTTTACCAAACCTCTTTTGCCTAATTAAACCCTCATTTTCAAGTTCAGCTAAGTACCTTTCAACAAATTTATATGAAATATTTGTTCTTTTAAGTAATGCTGAAATGTTTATTTCATTTTCTTTTAATAAAATTCTTAAAATTTTAAATTTACCTTTACTGTCGAAAAATGTAAAATCCCTATCCATATTCCAGTCTCTCTTTTATTTCATTATAAAGTTGTTCGGCTGGAATATTCAATAAACTAATTACAGTTGTCCTCCCCCTGGGATCAACCTGCGAAACTTTTGAATCTATAAATTCTTTTTGAGCCAAATTTTTCACTCTTAACCAGAACTGTGTATGCTTTAAAGCCTCCTTACCATATTTTTTACACATAATCTTATATTCTTCTTCTAAAACCTTTAATGTAATATGATCCTCTAACTGTTCTTTCAAAATCTTTGCTAAAGAAAGAAGAATTATTTTTTCATGTTCATCCAAATAATTCAATTCCTCTTTTCTTATCTGAGGAGGTAACTGTAATTTTGCCTCCCTCACATGTTCTGGTCTAACCTTTCTTTCTCCTCTGAACTCTGCAATTCTTCCTGAAAGTTGAAGAAGCTCTATAGCATATCTTGCATCCCCATACTTCGATGCAAGTTTAGAAATCAAATCTAAGGTTTCGTTTTCTACCGTATCATCTTCAAAAGCTATTAGTACACGATCATATAATATATCCTTAAGCTGAGACTCATTATATGAGTCAAGCTTAATTATATTTTTTTGGATAGAACTTAAGATACTTGGGTCCGCTTTATTCAAGTATGAAAAAGACTTGCTTATAATAATAGAAGATAATATTTGTCTATCAATCACCATCTCCCTTATCCTCGTTATAACATAAAGTGGCTCTATACCCTCATGTGAGACAAGGGCATCAAATTCATCAAAAATCACTATCACATGCACCTTTTCTTCACTCAATTTTGATATAAAATATTGCACAATCTCATCTAAGGAAAAGCCCCGGTTTGGGAAAGAGTGCCCTATAGAAGAAAGTATGCTATTCAATATGCTTCCAAAGACCCTGTTAACCCTACAGTTAGTATAGTAAGTTTTTAATCTCACGTCATTTAAGACGTACTGACTTTCAACATGTTGAATAAATTTTTTAGATATAAGCGTCTTCCCACTTCCAACAGGCCCTACTATAAAAACTTGCTGACTGTTTCTTTTAGGATCCTGTAAAACCATTCTAAAAAAGCTTTTCAACTTATTTAGTTCACTTTCTCTATGCGGTATCCTCTTAGGAATATATTCTGGAGAAAGTTTACTCTCATCCTTGAATATCCGATATTCTTCTATCATCTTTGCATAAAGATAATTTAAACGATTATTTAACTATAACTTTAGTTTAATTATATAAATGATAGGGAGAGGTGAACGAAAATAAAGTTGAGGGCTCTGAACTCAAGATCTATCACATAATTATTTCGAAGCCTTCTTTCTTCATCGCCCAACAAAATATATTTAAAAACCAATTTATAGACCTTATTGTTAAAATATTACCAAGGGAGTAGCATGGTAGAAATAAACTTGACAGTACATTTGAATAAGATGAGAACATTTCTAATAAACAGTACATGTCGCTCTTTTATGCCAAAAAGTTATTTAAAAAACCCTGATATTTTTCCAGAAAAGGAAACAGGTCCGGGTGCAATATACATAGAAGCAGTTGACAAGGTAACTCTTACGAAAAAGTATGATATAACTTTCGTAAACGCGAAGGATGTTCTAGGAATAATATATGTGTCTAAGAGTGGTAACACGAAATTAAAATGGAGACAAATTAGTGGCAAAATAGGAAAACTGACTGGCACTGCCTCAGCAAATTCAATAGCAAATTTGATAGATTCTGGAATATTAACTCAAGAACAAATAAAAAACATGCTTCTCAAAGAGGCGGAAACTTCTTCCTCCGAAGAGCATCAGGCAAATTAGCCCATCTCATAAATTCTTCACCAGGCTCAAATTCACGGTATAATTCCATACGTCTTGCCTCAAGTAGCTGGTTACTCTTTCCTTGAAATTCTGCAAAAGTCTTTACTTGATTATTGAATACTATCGCCTTACCCTTCAACTCTTCAATAAAAGCATTTGCTCTTTCATCTCTTAAAATGTGGTGGTCCAATATCATTAACTTTGTTTTTTCAACGAGTTTAGAGAGATTATTTTTTGCAATAAAATAGTTTTTTTCTTCAAAACTATTAAGATATGTCGGTGGTCCTCCAATAACCAATATATCTGGACTTTCATCTAAAATAGTGTTGATTGCCTGATCTGAGATCGCCCCCTGAACATCAGATGCATGCAAAAAGGTCAATCCAGGGCTTCTTATAATGGTGGCCAAAACATATCCAAGTTTACTGTTTTCTTCTCCATGAAATAATGGCCTACTAAACTTTAGTGTTGTTCCACCAAAATAGAAACACTGGCTATCTGCTTTAATAACCTTTTTTGCAACATTTTTAACAGACTTATTAAATAATTGCCCCCTTATTTTTTGGCTAAAATTAATATCTCTATCAAAATCTTTAAAATATACTATCTTATCAGAATAAATTTCTCCTGCAACACTTTGATTACTCCATGTCCATAAAGTATCAGTTTCCTCAAAAAATGGTGAAAAATGGTCGAAGTGATAATGTGAAACTATTATAGCTTCAGAACGTTCAGCATGCTCCTTAATCGCTTTCCTAGCCCTTTCTAAGGCTTGATATTCTAAAGGATGTGGTAAGCGGCCGAATCTTGGCGCTAAAGCCGCTCCGGCATCGATAAGAATTTTTAGATCAGGTGTTTCAACATATGTTGCAGTAGACCTTACACCCATACTTTCTGCACAAAGGGGTCTTACCAGTATCTTCAACGGCAAAAGGCTACCATATGGTATAAATTAATTTTTATTTCCCTCCTATACCATAGATGCG
Source organism: Nitrososphaeria archaeon (assembly GCA_049969935.1). Classification (GTDB taxonomy): domain Archaea; phylum Thermoproteota; class Nitrososphaeria; order JACIWG01; family JACIWG01; genus JACIWG01. The sequence goes on along the minus strand of JBMFNX010000002.1, from coordinate 44,188 downwards.
GCGGTAGCAAATGGTATTAGTTAAAGTGTTTAGGATAACCAGTTATACAGCACCAGACACTGGAGAGCCTGGTAAGCAAATTGAATTAGTTGAAGTAAGAAGCCAACCATTTATTTCACATCAATATGGTGATGAAGCTGCACGTATGGCGCAATCAATTATTACACAGATACAGTCAATGGGCCTTTTTCCTCCTGTTCCAAAAGAAATAAACTATCCCAAAGTAATTCTTTTTCTAACAGAAAAAGAATTTGATCAGCTTGGAATACCTATGAACGTTAATGATACGTACGAAATGATCTTTGAAAAAGAAAAAATTATATTTAAGTTACCTGAATAAATTAAGGGTAAACAGAAATTTGCGGCGTTGATCTAGTGGTCTAAGATGCCAGCCCCCCAAGCTGGATATCCCGGGTTCGAATCCCGGACGCCGCATTCCTCTATCTTACAGTCGGAGCCTAATATTCTCTTATAGAAGCAATTTTGAAAGAAAAAGGGACATGATATTATTAATTCTTATATACATCAATTTGGTTAATATGCGTATGCCTTATAAGTTCAATTTTGACTTGACATCGATATCAAAAAATTTTTTTAAAGAACTATTGGTTGTCGCATATAAGGCAAATACTTATGGAAAGATTGGATTAAGGGCAAAAAATTTAGTAAAAAAATTTAGGTTAAATGAAATTATAGGTATTGATTTATCTGAAGCAATTTCTCTTGTAGAAGACTTACTAACAGTTTACGTAAAAAATATTCAAAATAAGCCTTCATTTGAATCAACAAATAAGCGTGCACTATTTTTGCCACATTGTGCAAGAAAATATATGGACAATCGATGCAAAGCTATATTTGATCCAAACGTGCCTACATATATTTGCCAAGCATGTTCTGAAGACTGCATTGTTAATCAATCATCTAAAATCGCAAGGGAAAGGGGATATGATGTTTTTGTTGTTCCAGGTGGTTCATGTTTGCCGAAAATACTTAAGGAAAGAGGATACGAAGGTGTAGTTGGTGTTGCCTGTAGTCAAGAATTAAAGCTAGCTGCCTTAGTTTTGGAAAGATTCGGTATTCCGGGACAAGGCATACCTTTAATTAGAAACGGATGTTCTAACACAAAATTTGAGCTTGAAGCGTTAAACTCAATATTGTGATTGAATTTAAGTATTAGTACATGGTTTTCCTGTTAGAAGCCACTTTTACACTGGTAACAATTTCTTTCCTTTTCTCGCAAGTATTCTCAATACTATTTACTATCTTTTCTATGTTAACATTAGCCTTATACCATTTTGTTATATCATAAATTCGTCTAGCAGCTTTTACAACGTTATATCCTACATTGTATGCGCTTAGAATTGCCTCCCTATTATCTAATACGTCCTTTTTACTATGGTGGTATGAAAGCGCCCAAGGTGGAATAAGTACCCCCATGCTATTAAATGTAACCATTAAGTATGAGATTGCCATTATAGACCCTGAATCATTTCCTACTGCTATAAATCCAGCAACCTTTCCATCCAATAAACTTTTTTTAATATGAAATATCATGTTTTCCATGCTTGTTAGCCTGTCAATTAAGTTCTTTAATTGTCCACTAACCATGTACCAGTATAATGGTGTAGCTATGATAAATCCTTGTGCGGTGAGAATTTTTTCTCCGAGTTTATTAAAGTCATCGTCTTCAATCAAGCATGGAAATTTGCATTCTCTCGTACTATTGGATACACAACCTATGCAAGGTTTAATATTATGTTCATAAAGGTGCACTATCTCTGATTCTCCTCTCGCGTCTATAACACCATGGTTAGCTGCTAACAGTAACTTTTTAGACCAACCATTGGCTCTAGGTGATGCATTTATTAACAATATTTTGGGCTTCATATCAACCACCTAGACCATTATAAATTGTCTAGGTATACTGTTAAGCCCATAGCTTGGACTGCTTGCCATATTATAAATTTTTTGCTTAAAAATTTTAGCATGAAACAGTAATGCACCATTTATATATTCTGGAGATTTTTATAGACCCAATTAAGCGGCTAACAGCATATCGTGTAAAGAATCCCTTTTATACTGTTAACATTAACCTTTAAATGGAGTGTGCCCAAAATTGGGTATGGTAGATATTTCTAAAAAACCTGTTGTTGAAAGAGAAGCATTAGCTGAAGGTGTAATAATTTTGAAGCCGGAAACAATAAAACTGATAAAAGAGAATAAGATTGAAAAGGGTGATGTTCTACAAATTTCATCAGTATGTGCTCTTAATGCGGTTAAAAAGACTCCTGAACTTGTACCTTTTTGTCATCCCATACCAATAGAAAGTGTTAGGCCTGAATTTGAAATTGGTGACACATATATAAAAGTGCGTGTTAAAGTCAAGGCTTCATCGAAAACGGGTGTGGAAATGGATGCTCTTTCAGGAGTTCTAAATGCTCTTTTAAATATATGGGACTTAGTTAAAAAATATGAAAAGGATTCATCAGGAAACTATCCGTTTACAAGAATTCAAGATGTTAGGGTCTTAAAAAAGGTGAAATATGGTTGAAAAGTTATGAATCCCATAGGCTTTCTACTCCGACTGAAATATCATGTTCTGTGATAACTGTAAGCTCATCTAGGTTTGATGAAGCATCTCGTGGCCATAAAGTAGACGACCTTTCGGGGCTTAAAATTGTTCAAATGTTAATTGAAAGAGGCTATCAGATAAAGTCGAGGAAAATTGTTCCTGATGATATCGAAATGATAAGGAAGGAAACGCTTAGGTCCATTTATGAAGAAAATTGTGACGTTATAATTTTGACTGGTGGTACTGGGATAACGTCCTCTGATGTAACAGTTGAAGCTCTTTCTCCATTATTTAATAAATTTATGCCAGGTTTTGGAGAAATATTTAGGCTGAAAAGTTTTCAAAAAGCTAAAGGTGCTGCTATAATTTCAAGAGCGACCGCTGGCATTGTATCTAAAAGGGTCGTCTTTTGTCTCCCAGGCTCCCCTGACGCTGTTGAGACAGCAATGGAAATAATATGTGACGAACTTCCACATATAGTGAAGCATGCGAGGGAATAATAATGCTATTGGATCTATATAACAGACCAATTTATAATATAAGAATATCAGTCACATCAAAATGTAATCTAAAATGCTTTTACTGTCACGGTGAAGGATTTAGTGAGGGCCAAGATGAGTTGACATTAGACGAGATAAAGGCAATAGTTGATCTTGCTTCATCCTATGGTGTTAAAACAGTAAAACTTACTGGAGGTGAACCATTATGTAGAAATGATATTGTAGAAATTGTAAACTCTGTATCATCAACTCCAGGATTAAAGGAAGTTTCATTAGTTACAAATGGTCACTTTCTAAAAAATTATGCCTCTAGCTTAAAAGCTGCAGGATTAAAGAGAGTTAATGTGAGCCTCCCAACATTGGATGGTCTAAAATACAGTAACATCACTGGTGGTGGAAAGATTGAACCAGTACTAGATGGTATAAAAGAGGCATGCGATGTAGGTTTAAATCCTGTAAAAATAAACATGGTTCTATTGAAAGGAATAAATGAGAATGAAGTAGATGATATGATATCATATTCAGCAAAGGTTGGTGCAATACTTCAAATAATTGAACTAGAGCCTGTGCGCGTTGTTCCAAAGCTTTACAATGAATATCATGCGCCTCTTGATGAACTTGAAAAAATGCTTTCAAAAAGGGCAAAGAACGTATATTATAGAGATGATATGCATAAGAGGAAGATATTTGAATTGGATTCAACAAAGGTTGAAGTGGTTCATCCAATCGAAAATACAGAATTTTGTGCAAATTGTAATCGCCTAAGAGTAACTTATAGCGGTGCATTCAAACCTTGCTTGATGGTTTCAGGAAATGAAGTTGATGCTAAACTGTATTTGAAAAGCAAAGATTATGATGGCTTAAGAAATGCTTTCCTTAAAGCTGTTATTTTAAGAAAACCCTATTGTACAACCTAGTTTTTACTGCATCACATAAAGTGCATAGTTTTCATCCTTTGCCAAACATTTTTCACAAATACATTTTTCTGAAGCATTATAGTAATCGCATTTTACCCTATACTCACAATCCCTGCAGTCAACGTTTTTCCCACAAATTGCACATTCTTTATAAAGAATTATTTGATCTTTTAGAATGGTTTCAAGGAATTCTATTAAAAGCTTTTTATTGGTTTCGTAGCTGACAAGCATCCCTCTGCCTTTGTCATATTTAACTCCCAAAGACATTAATGTTTTAAAATCGTTAGTGTTAAGTCTTGGTAATCTGAACCACTTTCCTTCAACAATCTCCATTTTATTCCTTCACCCTTTTCTCTATATATGAAAGGAAATTGTCTCCGAAGCCTACATACTTTAGATATTCTGACATCATGCTAAAATCTTTTTTTGCTAATGCGATTATACATGGTATATAATAGAGAGAAAATTCTCCAACAGAAACATGGTATCTTTGATTAACTCTCTCCCTTATTTCCTTAAATATTCTTAATTCAGTCCAATATTTTAACTTTAATTCCCATAGGGGTTCTTCCTCTGAATATCTGAAACCTTTTCTAATTTCTGGGTTAAAGATTTTTTCAACAAAATACATGTCATACCATCTTGCCATTCTCCATTCTTGTGTATTCTCTATCCTGTTCCTTAGGATATCAATATCAGATATTGCTTTTAAAGCTTTAGTTCTAGTAATTTTATCAAGATTTGATGCTAGAATAGAGTAAAACATTATTTTTAACTTTTCTTCTATATCTGCATCCATTTGAGAAAATTTTTTTAAGGCAATATTCTTGTCTTCACTTGCTACTAATGCAATTATAGCCTCCATTTTTGACACGCTTTCATCTTTCATAAAATCTGATTCGTCTAGAAGGTATGAGGTATCTATAATGGTCTGGAGCATATTTATGGCGTTACGTACATCACCCCCACTCCTTTCAACAATCTTCTGAAGAACCTTTTTGTCCACATGTTTACCTTCCTTTTCACATATATGCTTTAGGTATATTTCAATTAATCTTAATGGAACTTTTTGAAATTTTATCCATATCACTTTCTTAGAAAGTTTTAAAACGTTCTCATTTGATTCATCGTTTGCTGTAAGAACTATTGGTACAGGTGGTTTATCAAGTAGTTCAATAATATATTCCATTCCCCCATAATCTTCTCTACCATATAGGCCGTCTATTTCATCAAATAAAACCATTCTTTTCTCATTAAATAAGTTTGCAGCATAAAGACTTGTTCCTAGTTTTTTGTTAAGCGCATCTTTAGTTCTTATATCACTTGCATTTAACTCTATCACATAATATCCTAGTTTTCTTGCAGCAGCATATACTGATGTATTCTTCCCAATTCCTGGCGGCCCCAATAATAGTACAGCCTTGTCCCCTCTTTTCCAGTTCTTCAACCATTCCAAAAACTCTCTTCTTGCAGCCTCATTACCAATTATCATATTAAATTCGATATTCCTATATTTTTCCGTCCAAGGTAAACTCATATCCATATCACCAACAGTTTTTCTATGGCAAAGGAAAAAAATCCAATAAGCATACCATTTAAAGCCATCCTTTTAACGCGTAAAGCATTTTCACTTGAACAATCCTTTAGAATAGAATATGATAAGTAGATAAATAGTAGGTCAGGAAATAATATTGCCAAAAGATAAATTGTACCCATCTCCCTAAGAATATAGGGGCCTAATGTACATATTACCGCCAAGATAAAGAATAATGCTCCAGTTTTAGCCGCCCTCCCTTTACCCCAGCATATTGCCACAGACTTTACACCTCTTATTTTATCACCTTCAATGTCAGATATTGTTTTTATCACCTCTCTTCCTGTAACAGCAAAAAAGGATACTAGAGAAAACCAGCAAACAGTAGGACTTAAAAGTATTGGATTCAATAAAATATTTTCATCAACCATATTATTATATGAAAGAATTATATTACCATACAAGTATGGTACAATTGTTGAAACTGCTACAGTCATATTACCGACTATCCCATGTTTTTTCAAGCTGAAATTATAAAGCCATGAAATGAAAGCGAACAAAATTGCTATAATAAAGTTTAAAATTGAAGTAAAATATGCTAATGCAAGTCCTATAAAAAGTAGGAATATGCTATATACCAACGCGCTTTTAACAGTTATTTCACCTTTCGCCAGAGGCCTATCCATGTTATTAATTCTGTCTACCTCAATATCGTAAATGTCATTTACAATCATGGAATAGCATGATATAAAAAATCCAGTTAGAAAGCCGTAAACGGTTCTTATTGAAAGAATTTGTTTTGGGTCGGTTAAGATCATTCCAATGATCACAGCCATACCTATCATAATACTATTTTTTGGTCTAACTATCCTAACATAGTGTCTAATTCTATCTTTTTTCATTAAAGGTCTCCTCAGAAGCTCTATAGTATATTACTTCTCCCCTTCTATCTAGGACAGCTATAATTGACTCCTCCACACAATTTTTTACCTCTTTAATTTTTTCAAAAATTTTTTTAAAATCTACTTCGCACCCTTCATTTAATACAAATATTGCATATTTTGCACGTTTTATCCAGTAATCATCTTTTTCATAAACGTAAAAATCGACTCCGAATTCCTCACTCTTCTTAACTATAAATCCTCTATTTTTCAAATCCCTATAAACTAGGTAATTGGTAAGGACATTTTTATCTTTTTTATAGCATACTTCCATAAGTTCATTGAAACCTACATTTTTCCCCTTATATAAAACCTCTATTTTTTTAAGTTCATTTAAATATAGTCCCTCGTACAAGTCTAAAATCAGATTTTCTCCATCAATTTTCCCAAATCCGCTCTGATATAATTCCTGAACTTTATTGTCCACCTTTACGATAATTTTTTCTCCTTCTACTGTACCATAGCATTCTATTTTCCTTTCTTCAATTTTTTCATCTAATCCCATATTAGAACTACGCTCTTGATAAGTAAAGCTTTTAAGGGTTTGTTTATAAGTTTATGTGCGAATAGCTTGCAAATATCGCAATTAAGAGATAATATGAGAAGGGTTCAGGTGGTTGGAAAAATAGTTGAAAAACCTGAGGTAAGGGAAGTTACATTAAGAACAGGTCAGAAGGCGAAGGTTGCAGACCTAACTTTAGAAGATGAAACTGGTAGTATAAAATTGACTTTATGGGATGAGCAAATAGATATGGTTGAAGTTGGAGACATGGTTAAAATTGAAAACGGTTATGTTAATAGCTACAAGGGTGAAATTCGTCTAAATGTAGGCCGTTTTGGAAAACTTGAGGTTATTGGTAAGAAATAATCTAACTAGTTGTCTGTTTGTAAGACAAGTACTTTAGCTGATCCACATTTAGGGCATCTTGACTGAAGAATACTTTTTGTTCCACAGGTTGCGCAAGAAATCATTTTCTTCCTTATTTTTATCACACTCAATTTTGAGATTGCCTCTGTTATTGAATCTTTTAATAAGCTGTCTTCATCTTGTGTGCCAATATCTAAAATCACATGGTATCCTCCATCTGTAGCTCCTATTCTCGACTGTAATCTTCTAATTAAGCTCTCATTACCTATGTCCTTGATATCAAGTACGGGTGTTTGAGAATATCTTCCAGTATCAATTTTCTCTATAAACTCTTTCGGAATATTTTCTCTATCCATATCATAGAATCTTCTGGAAGAATCGTCGACGTAGACGGCTGGCAAAACTCTTAAACCAACTCCTTTTCCACATTCTTCTAATACCTTCTTAGAAAACTCCATAAACTTTATCCATATTCTATTCTGTTCCTCTTCATCTTGTGAAGCAACAAATTTTGCAAGTTCATCCAATCCTACCAAATTTACTATTGAAAGGAAGTTTTTAGAAAATAGTTCATTATTATACTCATATAAATATAGTATCTCTTTCTCCATGAGATCAATTAAATTATTTTTGCGTGTTTCTATAGCATCGTGTACCTTCTGAAGCTTTATTTTTAAAAGACTTTTTAGAAATGTTTCTTCAGTACCAGCATATGCTAGACGTGGCAGATTAACAGCCAATGAATGTAAGATTATAGTTCCTGCTGAAACTATATCGTTTGAGGAGAAGCTTTTTCTTATACCTAGGTAGGATACTGTTTCCGTCGGTTTTACTACGATCATTACATTGCCTCCGCTCTCGATTATATCGAGGATATAAGGTAAAATCTGGAGAAATATCTCTTTTTCAAATATGTTAAAGATTAGTTTTATTCTAGACCTTAATGTCCCCTGAATATATTTTAAGTATGCTTCACAAAAAATTTTTAATGTATCTATTTTATTTTCTTCCTTTAAATTTATTTGGAGACTTAAAAAGTTGTTAGCTAAAGGATTTATTCCCAAAATTGAGTTAATAAGAAATTCATAGACTCTTTTATAGCTTATCTCACCCTCTACTTTCTTCATCAACTCCATAAATTCAATGAAATTTTCTACAGACACTTCACTTGAGACGCTTTCAAGCATTTTATTTATAGATATAACTGCCTTAGTAAAACTAATATTTTCTCTTCCATATTCTCTTGGAAGAAACGGGTCTTTTAAACCAAATTTTATGTCGAAGGAACTGAAGGCTAGCGCGTCAAAAAATATGTTGTCTGGCATAATACCCCAGCATCCTGTATTCATTAGACTAATTTCTCCAGAAAGGTGCATGTCTAAAATTTCTGAACTAACTTGAGTTAGTAAAAGATAGTCTGTGAAGACTGCATCAGCCGCCGCCTCCCTCAAGGAAGAAATATTTCCCTCAGAAAGCCCTATCTGTGTAATCTTATCTGTAACATCCTTTACAGGCAAACCTAATCTTGTAAGCCTATTACGATATTCATCTAATCCTTTCTCAACAAGTATAGAGTTCACGAATTCCCTTATCAATGGTGCTGTCAAATGGACATTCTCTAATTTACTTATCCGTGCCTCAGCCTCAGCCGTAATTTTTGAAGCCAAATCGCGGGGAACATTCGCCTCCCTAATTAATGATTGATAAATTTTATTACTATCAAACTCTTCAATCTTATGCTTGGATGTTCTAACATATATTTTTCCAGAAAACTGTAAAGCCGCCTCTTTTAACTCATTTGTAGCCGCTAAAACGGTTCTACCGAAAGGTGTCAAACTATACTTCTTAGTATTCTTATTTAATGAAATAAGATTGACAGAGGTTAGTAATCGCAAATGATATGCAAATCTGCCAGACTCCCTCTTCTTCACGAACCCACAATTATTTTTTAACTGTGTATAAGAAAGAGGCCCACTTTTATTTAATTCATTCAAAATGCTTAATCGCTCATTTGAGCCAAGGGCTGAATAAAGTGTTTCGAAATCGATCACGTCCCCATACATTCAGCATCCCCAACATTTAATTTCTTCAACCTAAAAAACATTTTTAAAAAATTAATAAAAAAGTGAAAACGAACCTAAACATGGGGTCGTGGGCCAGTCTGGTCTACGCTGCGCGGCTTGGGCCCGCGCGGACGTGGGTTCAAATCCCACCGACCCCACCATCCCTATACACATAAAAACTCAATATTTTTGATAATATTGCACTAAAGTAAAAAAAGAATAATGTTAACAATGAAATTAATGATTTAAGAAGGTAGTAAATTATTAAGCGGGCCCGAGGGGATTTGAACCCCCGACCCCAGGCTTAGAGGGCCTGTGCTCTATCCATACTGAGCTACGAGCCCACTCTAGAGCTTCAATTCAAACCTTTAAAATTTTCTGTTAAAATATTTTATCTAATAGAGCATTTCAAAAGTTATTTTTTAAAAAATAAAATGGGGGTGGGCGCCCTATGTTAGTCCAAGGTCTGGGAACTTCGCCTTTTCTACACCAAGTTCTTCCTGTAGTGTCCGTATCCTTTTAGCGTATTCCAGCATTTTTTCTCTATCATTTTGTACCTTAGCGATTTTGTAAGCTTTCCACGCCTTTTTTAAGGCGCCCCATGTTTGGCCAGTGGTATAAGTCTTAGAAGACATACTGTCTCACTATAAGCTTTCATTTAATGAGATAAAAATGTTTCTCTTTTCGTTTGACAAGACCTATATTATTTGAAGTGAATCCATCCTTTTTTCTCTACCACTTCTCCTTTAAAATATACTTTACCACTTCCGTCAACAGTTCTACCAATAATCTTAATTGGCGTGTCTGTTTCTTCGCCTACTTTCAATATTTTTTGGGCATCTTTAGGCTTGCATGTGAAAACAATTTCATACTCTTCTCCCCCATATAAAGTGTATTCCCTCTTCTCTTCTTCAGACAGTTCGCCATAATTTTTGAGATTGTCGTTAATAGGAAGTTCGTATAAAAGTACGTCCACGCGACTATGCTCCGCTATCTCATACAGTGAAAGAGCTAAGCCGTCACTTGAATCTATTGAGGCTGTAACTAGCTTCCGGTTGCATGCAACTAAACCAAAGTTTAATCTTGGCTTAGGATATAAAACGGTCTCTAGAGCCTTCTCCACCAATCTGGGACTCCTAATTTTTTTCTTTCCACTCAAAATATCTAATCCTAAAGGTGGCAGTCCAAAATCTCCTGTGACCAAAACATATTCATCAGCATCGGCTCCATCTCTTCTAATTACATTCTTTCCCCAACCAAACATTATACAGTCAATTATAAGATCAGATGCCTCATTAGTATCTCCACCAACTATTTCTATATCGAATTCATTTCTTGCATCTTTAAACCCATTCACTATCTCAAGAACTTGCTCCTCATTAAACCCCTTAGGAAGACCCAATGAAACAAGCGCACCCCATGGCTTCACACCCTTACATGCAAAATCACTTACACAAGCGACCACACTTTTTCTTGCAGCCTGACGTAAAGTCATTCCTCTTGGCATGTCAGTCTTACCTACAAGCATATCTACCTTAATAACAAACTTATCCCTCTTAACAGCCTTCTTGGTCCATGCAACATCATCACCAATATAAGAAAAAAGTCTCCTCGGTTGTCCCAAAACTTCTAAAAACATGTTAATAACAGTTAACTCATCAACCATTACACTTTCACACCAGACACCAGCATAAACTATAAATTATGAATTAAATAAAATTTTAAACAATAACAAACAAATACTCTGTGGTCTAGGTGCCCCGGTAGCTCAGCTGGTAGAGCGATTGCCTCGTAAGCAATAGGCCGCGGGTTCAACCCCCGCCCGGGGCTTCAAATTATAGTTAAATTAGTGACGTAAACTATATCAAAATTTTTAACCCAATATTAGACAATGAACTGCATTAGATGCGGTAAATGCTGTATTCATACACGGATGCAACTTACTCAAGACGATATAAGAAGAATAGAGAAGCTTGGTTTCAAAAAGAAAATGTTTGTAAAATATGATTCAAATGGGTTTGCAAAATTAAAAAATAGGAAAGGATCTTGCATATTTTATAATGATTTTGAAAAGAAATGTATCATATACGATAATAGGCCTATAGGTTGCAAACTATATCCAATAATTTATGACATACAAAAGCATACAGCAATTGTTGACCAACTTTGTCCATCAGCTCAAACAGTAACAAGAAGGGAGATAAAGCGTAAGCAGAAACTCTTAATTAGCACAGTGGAACAACTATTTAAGGAAGCGGAAGAAAGGAAAAATATTAAAAAACAAAAAACAATACCTAAAAACAATCGCGGGGGTTGCCAAGCCAGGTCAAAGGCGCAGGACTGAGGCTCCTGTCCCGTAGGGGTTCGTGGGTTCAAATCCCACCCCCCGCACTAAATAAAAATAGAAGTTTAATTCCTTTTTATGTCTAAGTTGCCCATAGACCTTAAATAATGGTTTTATGTTGGCCCTTCTATATGAAGGTCCAGTTAATTGGCTTAGGTAATGTTGGAAAAAATTTACTTGAACTGGTTCTAGACGAAGGTCAAAGACTTGAAAACATGGGGGTAAATCTAAAGTTTGTGTCGGTATCAGATTCTAAAGGCACGGCAGTAGATGAAAATGGGTTAAATGTATCGGATGTCTTAAAATATAAAAATGTGGGCTGGAACGGTTACACATACTATCTTAAAGGATATTCTGCTGTTAAAGCGATAAAGGATATTGATAGTGACATTGTTGTTGAACTAACACCGTCCACTAATGACGGTGAACCAGGTCTTTCTCACATTAAAACGGCATTTATGCTTAAAAAACATGTTGTTACAGCAAATAAGGGTCCTCTTGTTGTAGCCTTTAAGCAACTTAAAAATATGTCGATAGAAAATAATGTTAATTTTCTATATGAAGCGACGGTTGCAGCGCATGTACCAATCTTTTGTCTTCTCTCATCATGCTTTTTAACTGACGAAATATTAAAGGTTGAAGGCATATTTAATGCTACAACAAACTTTATAATATGTGAAATGGAGAAAGGAAATTCTTTTCAAGAGGCATTGGATAAAGCAATAAATGCTGGTTGGGCTGAAACAAACTATGCCGACGACGTGGACGGTGTAGACGCTGCAAGAAAGGTTGTCATACTTGCTAATACAATATTCGATAGCGACTTTAAATTAAAGGATGTGAAAATAGAGGGGATAAGGAAGATAGAACCATTAATTGAAGAAGCAAAGAAACAGGGTAAGAAAGTTAAACTCTTATGTGAAATAATAAAAGAAGGTGGTCACATTTCTTTACAAGTTTCTCCAAAAATGATATCATCAAGTGATCCATTTTCCACAGTAAACTATGGTGACATGGCGGTTAAATTCTATTTTAAAAACTCTCAAGAAATATTTGTTTCAGCAAAATTTGTAAGTCCACGCCAAACAGCTCAAGCAGTATTAAATGACATAGTTAAAGTTGCATTAAATAAGTGTAGGTCTCAATAAAAAGCTTAGTGAACAAAATTTTATTGTAAGACGGGCTCGGTGGGACTTGAACCCACGATCTTCGGCTCCGAAGGCCGATGCCTTAGTCCATTCTAGGCCACGAGCCCATTCCTAACATAGTTTTTGTTCAGAAAATAATGTACTTATACTTTTTTCGAATGGAGGATAAAGTATACCATTTTCAGTTACTATGGCGTCAATAAGGTCTGGAGGTGTTTTATCAAAAACTGGATTATATACTCTAACTCCTCTGGCAACAATCCTCTTTCCTCCAACAAATACTATTTCATCAGCACCTCTCTCCTCTATAACAACTTTCTCATGATCTATGTTTGGGTCGAAGGTTGAAGTTGGTGCTGCGACATAAAATGGTATATTATGTTTTTTAGCAAGTACAGCAATCTGGTATGTTCCTATTTTGTTAAAGACATATCCTTCTCTAGTTATCCTATCCGCTCCAACAATAACTTTGTCCACCATACCCTTAGACATTACATGTCCAACAGCTGTATCAGCTATGACCGTTACAGGTATTTTTGCCTTCAAAAGTTCCCAAGAAGTTAATCTTGCACCCTGCTGCGCCGGCCTCGTCTCAGTAACTATCACGTAAATACACTTTTTCTTTTCACATGCTATCCTTATTGGTGCTAGAGCGGTGCCATAGGCAACTGTAGCAAGTTCGCCAGCATTGCAATGTGTCAAAACTGTGTCTCCATCATTTAAAAGTTCTTCACCATACTCTCCTATTCTTATACTATTTTCTTTCTCCATATCAAATAATTTCTGCGCCTCTTCTAATGCTACCTTTCTCATATCCTCTACTTTCCAGCACTCACTAATTCTTCTAAGGACAGTGTTTACACAATATTTTAGATTGTATGCGGTCGGCCTCGTGCTCAAAATATATTCAGCACCCCTTTCAATTTCTTTTAAAAACTCCTCCCTACTTTTTGAGTCGATCTTCTGAGCTAGAGCTGCTACAGCAAAAGCTCCCACAATTCCTATTAAAGGCGCTCCTCTAACCTTCATTTTAACAATCGCTTGATAAAATTCTTCAAGATCCCTAAGGTACGCGTATTCTATTTTTCCAGGCAACTTTCTCTGGTCTAATATTTTTAAAGAGCCCCCCTTCCACTCTATATGTTTCATCTTCTCTAGCACCATCTTTTTTAAGTCTAGAATTTAAACCTAAAGCTGGAAGAAAATTGCTGTCAACAATATACTTTCTTTTACCCATAATATCATTTGCGGTCACCTCCTTAACTATAATATTACTTATTCCATTCCTAGTTAAACGAAAAATGGTTGTTGTCGACTTCCATAAAAAGGATCATAGAATGATTCCTAAGCCAGCTGGGCCAGCGATCTTCTTAGGTCTCGCTTCTCCCATGATTATTCTCTATCTTCTAACCTTAGACATGAAATATCTTGCAATATTTTTAACAACTTTAATAGTTTTTGTAATCGGTTTAATCGATGATCTAAAAGTGTTAAGTGGTTCATTAAAAATGGTATTAACAGTTTTAGGTTCACTTCCACTACTTGTCTTTAGAGTATATACTCCATCAATAATATTCCCATTCTTTGGGCCTACGAGATTAACTATCGTATACCCTATCATAGTGCTTCTAACAATTCCTGTTGTCTCTAATGCTGTAAATATGGTTGATGTATACAATGGCACTCTTGGTGGCGCATGCATGCTCTTATCTATTTCACAGTTCATTATAATAGCATTTATATGCAGAAATCTTGAACAAGCTATCTTTCCCTTAACACTTTTTATGACATCATTTGCATTTTTCATATTTAACAGGTATCCTTCTAAAATTTTTGCCGGTGACTCAGGAAGTCTTGTTCTAGGCTCATTCTTTGGTGCAAGTACTATAATAACTAGAACTGAAATCCCTTCTCTTGTCGCCTTTGTTCCAGCAATATTGAATGGCTTCTATATACTTGCAAGTATAAAGGGGTTTGTTGAGCATAGGCGTATAAAGGAAAGGCCAGTCATTTTAAATGAGGAAGGCCTACTTGAAGTTTCTAAAAGTAAGACCGCTCCAGTAACTTTAGCAAGGCTTATTGTTGCCGATGGCCCTATGCCAGAATGGGTTGCATCAAAACGTATAATTTTACTCTTCTTGTACAGCGCCCTACTTTCAATTATTACCGCTATGCTAATGAGATGGTGAAAATTGAATAACTTTACACGCCTAATTTTTCTGGTCACATTCGCTTGGGCTACACTAATTCTATTATCTTATGTAATTTTTATAGTTATTGTACCATTTCCTATATTATCTAATACGTTCTTTGACCGATTTATAGTGGGTGTACTTAAGGTTCTGCTTTCAGCAATCCTCTTCATTCTATGGCTTTTATCTCTACTTCTGCTAAGAAATTATATTGCCAGTAAAAGTATCTTTAAATAGTTATCTGATTCTCCCAACAACTTTTTTTCCTCTCATATTCTTCTCTGTTATAAACTGGTTTCGCGGGATTTCCTAATACAACTGTGTTGGGTGGAACATTTTTTGTTACAACAGAGCCCATTCCAATTACACATGCTCTCCCCAACCTTACTCCTGCCTTAATAACTGATCGTGCACCTATTACAACATAATCTTCTACTATCACGCCAGTTAGACGCTTGCTTGGCGGATAGGGGTCGTTTGTAAACACTGTCGCAGGCCCAATAAAGACATTATTTCCTATCACAGTCAATGGTGGTATATAGCATGAACCCTCTATTCTAACATTGTCTCCGATTCTCACATTATAGTCTATGTGGCAGAGGGATCCTATCATGACATTATCTCCTATTACAGTATTGTCTCCAATGTACGTGAAATGCCAGATTTTCACGTTCTTGCCAATTTTAACGTTTTTTCCAATATAATTGATAGGCTTATCTAGCGACATTTACATAATCACTATTTTTCTAAATGTATAAATATTGCTGAACCAAGCTTATTTGAAGCTAATGCGGCATGCGCTATTTTAGTTGCCTTAACCCCGTCTTCGCCAATAACTTCAGGCTCTCTTGTCCCATTTATGCATTCTATAAAATGCTTTAGCTCAAGTAATAGTGGTTCCTCATACCTTGTTCGAGGTATATCTGTCCTGTCCTCTAGATCTATTTTAATTTGCTGTGTAATGAAATCTAGTGATATTGTCCCATTTTCGCCTACAATCTCCAATTCCCTAACCTTTTTTGGTGTTATCCAATTAGATATGATTAATGAAGTT
This sequence comes from Nitrososphaeria archaeon, assembly GCA_049969935.1. GTDB lineage: Archaea > Thermoproteota > Nitrososphaeria > JACIWG01 > JACIWG01 > JACIWG01. Next base: position 28,055 of record JBMFNX010000002.1, on the reverse strand, counting down.
TTTTCTTTCGAAAATCCTAAAACGAGAGCGGACACCCTCTCATGTTCTGTTCCAAAGGCTCCCATTCGGGCAAAAACCATCATAGGCTCTTCTTCGAAAAACCATCTTGACAGGTCTATATCATGTATTGATGTATCCAAGACTACTCCAACATCAATAATGTGTACTGGCCACCGGTTTTCTCTTGCAAACAAGAGGTATAAAGGTGAACCAATAATTCCATTCGAAACCAGCCTTTTAGCTTCTCTTATCGCTGGATTGAATCTTTCAATAAATCCAACAGTTAATATCACATTTTTCTCCCTAGCCCTCCTCACCAACTTTTCTCCCTCATCAACATTGTATGTAAAAGGTTTTTCCACGAGAACATGAAGCCCCTTCTCAATAGATTTTAATGCAATTTCATAATGTGTTTTTGTAGGTGTGCTGACAATTACTCCATCCAACCCATGTTCAAGAAACTTGTCTAAATCTGTGTAACCATCAACTTCATACTTTCTAGAAAACTCCTTAACCCTTTCCTCATTCAAATCACATACTGCTTCTAAAACTCTAAGCTCATTTAATACTCTAACATGATTTTTACCCCATCCCCCTATACCTACGACACCAATCTTTATGTCAGACAAGTTCACTCTATCCTTGATGGTGGTAAAGTGGCTTTAATAACTATAACCTTATCTCTTCCTAAAACCGACTGTTCCTCTAATGCTCTAAAATCTTTTTCTGAACAAGCTATAATTATGCATGTTGGCCTACTAAATGTTGTTAAAATCTTTTTCTGAATCGATTGTTCTGAAGACAATAATTGTACATCTGCAAAAAAATCTTGTAGCATTAAAACAAGTTTGTTTGCAGATTCCTCGAAATCAGGTCTAACATGATAGTCGCTTTTACTCCATAAAACTATTACTTTAACTCTACTTGGCTTAAGCTTCTTTTCTTTAATTACATCTTTTACATAATTGACAAGGCTTTTAGGGTAGGCTTCAACATTTCTCAAAAGTGTTCCTGAAAAACTTTTTAGAGGCACTCCTCTTTTTGCTGTAAAATATATTAGTTTAAGATCAGTATAATATGAGAAGATATCGTTAAAATAATGTTGTTCTTCCGGCAAATCCTTTTCTGAAAGTGTAATCATCTTTGAAGTGTATTTTGAAATATTTTCTAATATTTTTAAAATAAATTTTCTTTCAGCCTGTTCCAAAGTTAGAGTAACTATTTCCAAGTTAAGAAGGTCATGTAAAAATTTTATTCCATCTTCCACTCTTCCAATTGTTCCAACATAATTAGCTTCGTGTTCAAAAAATGGAGGTAAAAATATTATGCCAATATCATCTTCTGAGAATCTTGAATATTCATAAACTATCTCCGCTATCCTTTTTTGCCCACCTTCACCCAAAGGTGCCCAAAAAATTATAATACAGTTTTTCATTATCTTCTGACATATTTCTTTCAACATCTTTTCATAATATGCTTGCACTTCCTCTATCTCGCATCTAATCTTTGGACAAAATATTAGATATTTTGTTCTAGAAATCACTTCATCCAAAGCTTTAATTTCAGCAAGATTTTCTTCTTCGAAAAATTCGTCAACAGTTTTATAGTCTAAAATTCTTTTACTGGCTTTAATTGGAGAATTTAGTTTCTCGTCCACTATATATACTGTATACTCTTTTTCTAGAGCCTTTTGTGCAACCTTATACCCTTCTGTACTTAAGCCATATACTGTAACCGTATTCTTTTCCATGACATCAACAAATTTAAAAACCTCAACTATTATAGTTTTGTGTAAAAAATATGAGAATCTGGATAGATATACTCACACCCAAACAAGCCTTTTTCTTTAATGTGATAAGCGGATGGTTAAAGGAAAGAGGGCATGAAATCTTCTCAACCACAAGGTCAGGATATGGAGGATTTGAAGCGTCCTCCCTTGTAAACTATGATATTGTTTCTGTCGGCAAGCATGGTCTAACACCTTATGAGAAGCTTATCGAAAGTTCAAGGAGAATAGAGCTCTTGGCAGATATTGTGATGAAAAAAAACTTTGATTTATCAATTTCCTTTTCTTCACCAGAATGCGCCCGAGTATCTTATGGGCTCGGTGTACCTCACATAATGTTCAGTGACAGCCCTCATGCAGTTCACGCGTCAAAATTGACAGTACCATTATCAAGTCTTCTATTTACACCTTGGCTGATTCCTAAAAAAGTTTGGGTAAAATATGGAATAAGTAAGGGAAAAATAGTTCAATACAAGTGTATAGATGCTGCCTTTTGGATAAGAAACTGGATGTATAAGGATATTAGGAGAGAACTTAATTTATCAAATAAGGCAACAATTGTTATAAGAATGCATGAAGAGCACGCCTCATACCTTCTTGGAAGAGATAAAATAAACGTACTTGATGTAATAAAAAATATTGTTAAAGAATACTATGATAAAGCCAATATTGTTGTGTTAGCTCGTTACCCTAACCAATTTTCCTATCTCAAGCAAGAATTAGATAATAAGATAATTTTACCCAACTTTGTTGACGGGCCAAGTCTGTTAAAATATTCTGACATGTTTATAGGCTTTGGAGGCACAATGACGCATGAAGCGGTACTTTTAGGTGTGCCCTCAATATCATTATTTCCTGGAAAGGCAACATTAATAGAATCATTTCTAATTAGAAAAGGTTTAGTGATAAGGCCAAAAGGTTCAGGAAATGTTAATAAAATAATCCGACACTTTCTCTATAATGTTAAAAGTAGAAGCCAATTCAAAAAGAAGGTTAAACTTCTTTGGTCCATAATGGAAGACCCTAAGGAAAAAATAGTTTCAAAAATAGAACTCTTTAGAGAAAAAGTTTAAACCATCTAATTTGTATGGGAAGAGATAGCCCGGTGGTGTAGCGGTCAAGCATAGCGGGCTTTGGAAGCATGTAGACACAAATACACTAGTCTACTTGCTGAGGAAACCCGCCGACGAGAGTTCGAATCTCTCCCGGGCTACCATTAAACTATAACTATTTTGCTCAAATATCTGCCAAATATTTTACAAGCTTGTCCTTTAATAATCGACAAATGTGGGAATATTCTAACTTTAGCTTCAAAAATTTTGAACATAATGTTTTCAGTTCTCTATTTTATATTACTGCTTTTGTAAGGTTTCAAGTTTTTCGAAAATTCTAGTATATTCCACTCTTTCTTCACTTCCTGTTTCCAAGTCTTTTATAATACATTTATTTTCTCGGTCTTCTCTTGGAGCTAAAATTATTGTATGGCTACTGTACTTTGATGCGTAGGCAAGCTGTTTCTTTAACTCTCTAGAATAAATATCCATTTCCGCAGCATATCCTCTCTTCCTAAGTTCTGTGACAATAGTCTGTGCCCTATTCTGTAATTCTCCTGTCACGAACGCTACAAAAATCCTTTTTCTCTTATCTATCCTAGTAAGTCCTTTTTGGTCTAGGACCATAAGCATTCTTTCTACACCGCCAGCCGCTCCGGTTGCCGAAAGGTCGCTTCTTCCAAAAACTTGCATTAGTCGATCGTACCTGCCTCCACCAGCTATCGCTAGTCTAGATATTGTTGGATCATAAAATTCGTAAACGATCCCACTATAGTAGTCTATTCCCCTTACTATACCCAAGTTAATGCAAAAATCCCTTATCCCCCTAACTTCAAGTTCCTCAACAATTTTTCTCAAATCTCCTGTGTTTTTTAAACCTTTTCCTTCGATTTCAGATAAAACATTGTCTGCATTCCCAGAAATTTTTGCCAATTCTAGAACCTCTTCTACAACCTTTTTTGGAAAACCCTTTGAAGTATATTCAAGTATTATCTCCTCCTCCTTCTTCTTTGTTGTCTTGTCAAGGAGCCTTAACAGCTCGTTAATTACTTCCTCCTCTTTCACACCTATAACATTTATAATATACTCTTCTATCACTCTCCTATCATTTAACTCTACTCTAACATCATTTAATCCAACCTTTTCAAAATATATTTTGGACAATTCTATTATTTCTGCATCAGATCTTATGCATGGTCTTCCATATATTTCTGCATCCCATTGATAAAACCATCTATATCTTCCACGTTGTGGTTCATCATATCTCCAAACACTTGAAAACGCTCCTATCTTAAAAGGGTATTCGAGGTCTCTTCGGCTGCAAACGTACCTGCTTATTCCAACAGTTAGATCAAATCTTAGTCCAAGCTCCCTACCTGCCTTATCCTTCAAATAGTATATTTCATCAACAATTGAAGGCCCACTTTTTGCCTCAAGTATATCCAAAAGTTCTATTGTTGAAGGCTCCATTTTCTTGAATCCAAAAAGGTCCAATGTTTCCATAAACTTTTCTCTTAGCCATTCCATTTTATCGAATTCTTCAGGCTCTATATCACGCAATCCTCTGGGAACGTCTAACCTCAAATCCTATCACTTTTCAATTCCTCAATTTCAGATAATAGTGCTGTTAACTGTATTTCAGGGTTCGCACCCTGTACTAGCCTATAATCGTATTCGGCTAAAATCTTAGCTGCCTTACCATGGTTTACTCTGTCATCATTTAATAGTATTGTACCCAGCATCCTCAGTATCTCGTTCTCTGATACACCCTTAATGTTCAGCATCTCAACCAAGATTTTTCTTGCCTCATTAAAGTTTCCATTTAATGCATGCTCAACCATTTCCTTGACTCTTGCTTCACCCATTAAACCCGCTTGTTTCATAACATTTTCTTTTGTAACCTTTCCTTCAATGGCTGAAGCCTGTAGAAGGTTTATACTGTGCCTCAAATCTCCCCCAGTTATCTCGTACAATAGTTCTAGAGCCTCTTCTTCGAATCCAACATTCTCCATCACACATATCCTCTTAAGATGTTCAACAACATCTTCTTTACTAAGACTCTGGAATCTAAATATGGCGCAACGACTTTGTATCGGTTCAATTATCTGTGAAGAATAGTTGCATATTAGGATAAACCTTGTGTACTTTGAACTTTCCTCCATTATCCTCCTCAAAGCTGTTTGAGCATCATGAGTCATCTCGTCTGCTTCATCTAAAATGATAAGCCTGAAAGGTACTTCCACACTTCTATCAACGTAGCCTGCAAAAGTCTTTATCCTTTCTCTAACAGTCTTTATACCCCTTTCATCTGAAGCGTTAAGTTCGAGTGTATAATTTCTCCAACCATCACCTAAAAGTTTTCTTGCTATTATTAATGCAACCGTCGTCTTTCCAGTTCCAGGAGGTCCAGCGAAAAGTAAATGCGGCATTTCATTAGGCTTCTGGATTAGCAGCTTTATCCTTTCTATAATCTCACGTTGGTCTACTACTTCATCCAATTCCTTCGGCCTATATTTCTCAACCCACATTAGTTCTTCTAGACTCATCTTTTAACACTCTACCAATCAAATTTAATAGATATAAGCATAAATGTATGTAGGAAAAAATTTTATTATAAAATATTTTACCTTCAACTCTCATATAATTTAATTAAAGTTTTTAACCACTAACATGCTGTTTAGAGTGTGGTTGCAGCCTTGTACGTCACAATAGAGGAAATGATTGATATTAGAAGGTTAGGGTTTATGCTGACTCCGGTTAAAGTATTGTTCAAATCTCCAATCCAAAATCTTAAGTTTGGAGCCTTTCAAGCGGAAGCAATTCTAGAAGGCTCTATAATGTCTATACCTCTTTGGGCTGCAAAAATTCTTGAAAAAAATGGTTTTGTAGAAATTCAAGATGAAGGGTTTGAGGAGGAATTTTACAAGAGTGTTGCTAAGGAAAAGCTTTTAAGAGACTCTCTCAACCTTTCACAGCTTTCAGAAAACTTTTACCTTGCACTTATAGACTTTTTAGATAAGAAAAGGTCAACTCCTTCAACAGACGTTATGGCAAGAAGTGAGTATTTGAAAGTTTATAATGACGCTCAAGATCTAATTAGTATTAGAATAAGAAAATTACTGCATTTTGCCCGACCTTTCACGGACGCGGGAGAAGTCCTTCCGAAACTGACTCTCGAAGAACAGACACTTTTGAAGATATTGCAAAAGAATGTTAAGGATTTTGTTTCTAAAATATTGGAGGTTGGAAAATAGGATGCTGGAAACGGTTTCGGACTCTAAAATCAAGGACCTTTTTCTAGACTTTATTAAAGGATGGTTAGATGAGTACAGGCAGCCGAAGTACAGGATTCAATTGAATAATATTATACAAAGAGGAGGTAACTCACTTATAATAGACTACTCTGACCTTTCACGCTACAACAGTGACCTTGCAGCTTTAGCGACAAGGGATCCAAAATATTTAGAAATATTCTCTAGAGCCGCTCTAGACTTTTTGAAGGAAGAGGATCCAGAGTACGCGAAGAGGGTGGAAAAATTTTTTATAGTTAGGATAAGAAATCTTCCAGAAAAATATCCTTTAAGAAAATTGGATGTAAGTCTACTAGGCAATCTTGTTGCTGTAACAGGAATAGTTGTAAGGGTTTCAGAAATAAAGCCCTATATAATTGAAGCTGCATGGGTTTGCTCAAACAATCACATAACCTTTGTCCCTCAAAGGGAACGTTCGCTAAAAAAGCCATTAAAATGTAGAGAATGTGATGAAAAAGACGTTTTCAAACTTGATGAGCTAAAAAGTGTGTACGTGAACTTTCAACTATTAAGGATACAGGAGCTTCCAGAAGAACTTCCTCCCGGACAGCTTCCAAGACAGCTTGAAATAAAATTATATGGTGATATCGTTGATGTAGCCAGGCCTGGTGACCGGGTAACTGTCACAGGTATTTTGAGGGCTGAAGAAGAGTTTGGTGGAAGGGGTGGGCGTTCTAGAACATTTAATGCATTTATTGAAGGAAACTATGTTGAAGTTTTAGGTAAAAGTCCACAGGATATTATAATCGAAAAGGCTGATGAAATAAAGTTTAAGGAGCTAGCAAAGCGTCCTGACTGGATGAAGCTCCTCATAAACTCTTTCGCCCCCTCAATCTATGGCCTTGACCTTTTAAAGGAAGCGATCTTGCTTCTTATCGTGGGTGCGCCACAAATACCCTTACCTGATGGAACAACTTTGAGAGGTGACATAAACATACTTATTGTCGGCGATCCGGGAACAGCAAAGAGTGAGCTTTTAAAATATGCTGCCCGTCTGGCTCCAAGGGGCCTATACACTTCCGGTAAAGGTACAACTGCTGCCGGTTTAACCGCTGCTGTCGTAAGAGAAAAGAGTGGTATGCTAATGCTAGAAGCTGGAGCTGTAGTTTTAGCAGATCAAGGTGTATGTGCTATAGACGAATTTGATAAAATGAGCAATACTGACAGGCAAGCTCTTCACGAAGCCATGGAGCAGCAGACAGTGTCTGTTGCAAAGGGAGGTATTGTAGTCACTCTTAACGCTAGAACCTCAATACTGTCAGCCGCTAACCCATTGCTTGGAAAATATGATCCATACAAAAATTTGGCTGAAAACATAAATTTGCCTTCACCACTTTTAACAAGATTTGACCTAATCTTTGTTATAAGAGATGTTCCAGAAAGGTCTGTTGACGAGCAGATTGCATCACATATAATGGCTCTAAGGCGTTCACGCACATTTGTACAGAAGCCTCCCCTTGACATAGACTTTCTAAGAAAGTATCTTGTATACTGTAAAAATATTAATCCTACAATTACACCTGAAGCTGAAAAAATGTTGATAGACTTCTATCTTGAAATGCGTTCACAATCGGATACGCAAGGTATACCGGTGACTCCGAGACAGCTTGAATCATTGATTCGTCTTGCAATGGCTAGGGCAAGGCTTCTGCTCAAAGATAAGGTTACTGAAGAGGATGCGGCTGAAGCTATAACGTTAACCAAAAGTATGCTATACACGGTTGCTGTCGACAAAAAGACTGGTAAAATTGATATGGGCACAATAACCGGTATGCCTGCAAGTGAAAGAAGCAAGCTTGAGATAGTGTTCCAAAAGTATAAGGAACTTTCAGGTCCATCGAATGAGCCTGTAGAATTGAACACACTTATAAAAGCTCTTGTTGAAACAAAAAAGTTTAATGAAATTGAAGCCAAAATGTACTTTTCTCAGCTAGAAAATAAGGGTGTCTTCTACATGGTTAAGCCTGGATATTATAAGAGAGTATAATAGTAGGTTATACTCATGCATGTTGACTCACTACCATTACCTGAACAAGTCAAAAGCATGTTAAAAAATTTAGGATACCATACCCTCTACCCTCCACAGGAGGAAGCTGTTAGGAAGGGTGTGCTTGAAGGAAAAAGTATGCTTATAACAACTCCTACAGCTAGCGGGAAAACTCTTATTGCCCTAATGTGTGCTGCAAAGGCGGTGCTTGAGAATAAGAAGGTCATATATCTTACCCCACTAAAGGCTCTTGCAAACGAAAAATATGAGGAGTTTAAGTCACTTTCAATATTATCAAAGTCTGACGGATTAAATCCTTCAATAGCTATTTCGACTGGAGACTATGATGTAAGAGGCGATTATCTTAAGGAAAAAGATGTGCTTGTTTTAACGAACGAAAAATTTGATTCAATGATTAGACAGGATCCTGCTTGGATCGAAAGGATAGGGCTTGTAATATTCGATGAAATACATTTGCTTAATGAAGATGATAGAGGCCCAGTTATCGAAATGCTAATTTCACATTTTCTCTCTTCTCCCAATAGGCCTCAGATTATTGCCTTAAGCGCTACAGTATCAAACTATAGGGATATAGCGTCATGGATTAATGCTGAAATCGTTAACATGTCTTGGCGTCCAGTAAAGTTAATTGAAGGTGTGTATCAGAATGGCCAAATACTCTTCTATGACGGTAAAAGGTTTGAAACAGTAAGAAGCGACTATGGTCCAGCTATCGACGTAGCATATGCGATGTTGAAGTATGGAGGTCAAGTGCTAATATTTTCTGATAATAGAAGGAATGCAGTATCACTTGCAGAAAAGGCGACTGTTGTTTCATCAAAGTTTTTAACTCAATCAGAAATTGAAAAACTTAAAGAAGTGTATGAGAAAATAATGTTTTCTGAAGAATTTACTGAAGTAAGTAGAAAGCTTGCTAACTGTGTTTTAAAGGGTTCAGCATTCCATCACGCTGGTTTATCACATTCGCATCGAACTATAGTTGAGGAAGCTTTTAGAGAAGGTGTTATCAAAATATTGTGTGCTACACCAACATTAGCTGCTGGAGTTAATCTTCCAGCAAGGACTGTAATAATCAACAGTTTATCACGTTATCACAGTGAATGGGGTCAAAGTGAAGAAATAAGTATACTAGAATATAAACAACTTTGTGGAAGAGCGGGTCGACCAAAATATGATGATGTCGGCTACGCTATAACCATCCTAAGGTCAGGGGATCCTGAAACATTCTTCGAACGTTATGTTAAGGGCTCCCCTGAACCAATCTACTCAAAACTGATTAACACAGAAATTTTAAGAAACCATCTTCTTGCAGTAATCGTTAGCTTCCCAGGCCTGTCTGAAAAGGAGCTCTATTCCTTTTTCTCTAGAACACTATTTGGCTATCAGAGGAGGCCTCAATTCGTTATATCAAAAATTAGGTCAGTACTCTCCTATCTAAAATTAAATGGTCTGATTGAAGAAGAAGGTGGCAGATACATTTCTACAGAATTTGGTAAAAATATTTCTTTCCTATACATTTCAACCTCTACGGGAATACATTATAAAACAATTTTAGAAGAGTACAGAAACCTTAGAAACAAAAGTTTAGTGGATGAAGAAGACCTAATACTCTTATCCGCTGTAACTTCAGAAGATTTTCAACCAAAATTTTATCTTAGAAACTCTGATTATGCAGAATTCGGGCACATTATTGAAAAAAGATTAGGGCCAATCTTTAGCATATTCACTAGCATAGGATCCAAAGTTTTCGAGGAAGTTGGAAGAAGCTTTCTATCTCTAAAGGAATGGATAAATGAGCGGACAGAAAATGAAATATACGATAAATTCTCTATAGAGCCAGGAGACCTTTATCGTCAAGTCGAGTCAGCTCAATGGCTTGTTCACGCTTTCACAAAACTATCGAATCTTTTTGGCATTAAAAGCCTTCAAAATACTTCATTACTGCTTGAAGAACGTTTGCGCTATGGTGTTAAAAATGAACTTTTAGAACTTACAAGGCTTGAAGGAATTGGTCGTGTAAGAGCACGCATACTTTATTCTCATGGTTTCAAAACAGTTAATGACCTAAAGAAGGCTGAGGAGCAGGATATTGCAAAGATTCCGAAGCTGGGTCCAACTTTGGCTAAAAGAATAAAGGAGCAACTCCGTTTTCTTCCATAACACTTAAAGACTTCAGATGCCAATGGTTAACATATGTCCTACTCTCCAATACTGCCAATAGATTCAGGAAGATATGGCACTAGTGAAGTTAAAAAAATCTTTTCTGAAGAGTCTCGATTAAGGTACATGCTAATGGTGGAGGCCGCTGTCTCGAAAGCTGAAGGCTTGCTAAAAATTATTCCAGAAGAGGCTTCTAAAGAAATTTGCTCAAAATGTAGTATAGAACATGTATCCTATATTATGTGGAAGGATATTGAAAAGGTTACAATGCATGAAACAGCCTCCCTAGTTGAAGCTATAGTTTCGGTGGTTTCAGACAAGGCTAAGCCTTGGGTTCATTATGGGCTAACAAGTAATGATATACTGGACACAGCCCAATCTCTCCAACTAAAAGATTACATAAAAATAGTAGAAAGGAAGCTTGAATACTTGATAAGCATCTTAGGTTCTTTAGCTGAAAAATATTCTAACCTCCCATCGGTTGGAAGGACACATGGGCAGCATGCTTCAATAATTTCATTTGGACAAAAGTTTGCAGTCTGGGCTAACGACCTCCTTGACCATTTGAACAGGCTTAACGAAATTAAGCCAAGAGTCCTAGTTTGCAAGACTTTAGGTGTAGTGGGTAGTGGTTCTGTTTTAGGTGCAGAAGCATTAAAGGTGATGCAGCTAGTTGGAGAAGAACTTGGCCTCTATCCAGTTAAGGCTGCAACACAGGTTGTTTCAAGAGAAAATTATGCTGAATTTATATGGTGGTGTGCTCTTGTTGGCTCTACACTTGATAAGATTGCAACAGAATTTAGAAATCTTTCTAGGACAGAAATAGACGAGTTTGAGGAAGAGTTTTCTAAGGATCAGATAGGAAGCTCGGCTGTACCATCTAAAAGAAATCCGATATCATGTGAAAAGGTTTCCAGTCTCTCAAAACTACTACGCTCTATGCCTCTAGTAGCCCTCGAAAATATAGCGTTGTGGCATGAAAGGGATCTAACAAATTCTGCGAATGAAAGATTCATAATCCCGATTTCAGCCATAATATTAGATGAAATGATTGAAACAGTTTGCAGGGTTCTTTCTAAAATGAGTATAAAGGAAAATGTTGTCAGAGCAAATATCGAACGCACAAAAGGTCTCATATACTCGGAATTTGTCCTCGACATACTCATAAGGAAAGGTTTCTCGAGGTCTGAAGCGCATAAAATTTTAAGGGAACTGTCTACAAGATGTAGGGTTGAGGGTAAAGAGTTTAAAGAAATTCTTTTAAAAGACGAACTTGTTTCAAAGTTCATTAGCAGGGATGAAGTGGATAAAATATTTGTGCCAGAAAACCATATTGAGGGTTCCAAAGAAATAATTAGAAGGACGTTAGAAAGAATTAGGAAGGAAATTGGTTCAACATACAGCTAAAACAAACGGCTATCTTATTGTAAAAGGCGAAGATGATGTCAAAAGTTTAGCGGAAAACATAATCAAGCATACATTTTACAGAAAGCATTTAAAACTTGTGTCATCAGATTATATTAGAAATACTATTTTAGCGTACCTTTCCCTAGATTGGGAACCTGAATCTAATATACTTATTCATGGAAGATTTTTTGGCCACCAAAACAGTATTAAGAGTATCCTAAACTTTTATGAAAACATAAAGGATGGTTGTGATAGGATATTTCCACAAGAAATTGACGGTGATTTCTCACTCGCAATATTTGATGATGACAAAATATTTGCACTACGTTCGCCAGCCTCCTCTAAGCCACTATATTTTTCTTCTGGCAAAAAACATTTTATACTCTCATCAGACCCCTATTCATTAAAGTTCAATGGCCTAGATTGTCAACCTTTACAGCCATCCACTTACTTGTACGTAAACTTTTCTAGAAACATTCTTTTGTGCAAAAGATATTATGACTATAATTTTATAGAAATAGACAGTATAGATGGTGCGCTCAACCTTTTAAGTTCAGCTCTAAAATATTCTTTGGAAAAAAATTTAGATGGGGTAAAAAATGTGGCCATAGCATTTTCTGGAGGTTTAGACTCATCAATAGTTGCAAAATTGTCTTACCTCAGTAATATAAGACCTTATCTGATAACAGTATGTTTAAAGAAATCACACGATTACATACATTCAGAAAAGGTTTCTTCACTCCTTTCTCTTGAGCACAAGATAATAGAATTGGATGAAGAACGTTTGGCTTTAAAGGCAAGGCTTTTGAGCAAAATAATTGGTAAAGAGAGTCTAATGAATCTTTCTATTGCAATAGTATTAAATTCTGTCGCTGAAGAGGCATCGAGTGCAGGTTTCCAAAATTTGGTTATAGGACAGGGTGCAGACGAACTTTTTGGAGGATACAAAAAATATGTTTCGTTTGCTGAAAAAGGCTATGATATTGATAAAATTTTAAAACACGATTTCGAAAAACTACAGTCTATCGACATCTCTAGAGATGATGCTTCAACTGCAATGTACTGTGAACCAGTTTTCCCTTACATAAATCGCAGGGTGGCGGAAGCAGCCTTCTCTATCCCTATAAAATATAAAATCAACTTTGAAAAGGATGAAAGGAAAATTGTTTTGCGGATGCTGGCTAAAGACTTAGGTCTTCCACAGGAAGCTTACGGCAGTCAAAAGAAGGCGATGCAATATAGTAGTGGGGTTCAAAAAGCTTTAGCCAAACTTTCACTCTAAACTCTCCATCTTCAAACACTAGCATTCTTTTCTCATACAATAATATGAGACTAGTATAGTCCATATTGTCAACAACATTATGTCATATATTTCAAGTAAAGCTGTCGAAGGCCATTCAATAAGTGCACTACCCAATATTCCAGCCAAGAATATTATCGTGGAAGATGTTCCATAAAATTTTTCTCCGTCAGCATAAAATGATATACTCATAAAGAAGATTGTTGCAGCTGCAAGTAGAAAAAATTCTAAGGAAACAAACCTATGCGGTTCTGTACCAGAAGGGAAAACCGCTATCATTATCAAATGTGCCGCGGCCAAGATAGCGACACCTGACGCCATAGCACTAACCCTATTCTTCGAGACTCTTCCAAGAAAGCCTGCATATATTGCAAAAACTATTCCTGTCAAAATCAATCCAGTATTGAAAATATAGTTTGTTCCTAAACCTAGTGCTCCAAGGTCACTTAATGCACCCTTAAACAGATTAAACCATGGATTAACCATAATAGAAACAACTATAGTTGCCCACGCTATAATTAAAGCTAAGGGTCCAAGCAAACAGACTCTACTCATATCACATAGTTTAACTACATCTTTTATAAATACTTGTGGCATTCTATTTCTCCCAAAAGTATTTTAGAACTCTTTGGAAACCATATAATGTGAAGCCTTATGCTTGACCTACTGCAAGCAATACTCCTACTATTGATTATACTTGACCCTTTTACTAACGCCCCCTACTTTTACATTCTAACAAAAGACTATGATTCTAAATTACGTTCCAGTATAATAAAAAAGAGTGTGATTATCGCGTCCACAATACTATTTGTGTTCTCAGTGTCTGGTGATATACTTTTTTCTTTAATGGGTGTGAGTGTTGGAGACTTTAAAGTTGCCGGCGGCCTCATCCTACTCATATACTCTATACTAGGCCTTCTTGAAATATCGACGATGCCGAAGCCTGAAGCTGACAAAATAAGCGTTGTTCCTATGGCAACACCACTTTTGGCTGGACCTGGAGCGGTCACCGCTGTAATATACATAAAATATACTTGGGGTCTTGAAGTGTCTTTAGTAAGCATACTTGTTTGTTCAAGTATCACGTTAGCTATCCTTTTAAGTGGTGAGAAGATGTTAAGGCTGCTTGGAAGAAATGGTACAATTGTTTTAGATAAGGTTATGTCAATGTTAATGGCCGCCTACGCTATATCACTTATACGTGAAGGCTTTTAGGTGAAATTTTTAAAGAGCATGTTTTAAGACAGTTTGTACGTGATAATAGTAGATGGCTAAAATATTTGATTCAGTCCTAATTGTTGCAGACGATTTTACAGGAGTTAATGATACTGTTGTACAATTTTCTAAGCTTGGATTAGCTTCAATTACCACATTAAACTTTGACATGGTTCAAGAGCTTATACAAGGATATGATGTTGTGGGCGTTACCACTGAAAGTAGGGCAATCGATAAGGAAAAGTCCTATTCAATACTATATTCTCTTGGAGATAAGGTTAAAGACATTTTTGGCAGCATCGTTTTCTATAAAAAAGTGGATTCAACACTTAGAGGCAACATTGTCTCAGAAATTGTGGGGCTAGCAGATGCTCTAAACCCTGACCTAGTTGTTTTCGCACCAGCATTTCCGAAGCAGGGCCGTATAACAAAGGATGGTGTCCACATGGTTAACGGTATCCCTGTTGAAAAAACATATTTTGGAAGAGATTTAAGGACTCCTGTTAAATCCTCTTATTTACCATCATACTTTGAACCCATATTCGGTCCACGCTATCGTCACATAAATCTTCAGGAGCTTAGAAAGGGGAATCTGGATAAGGTGATTGGAGAATTTAAAATTTTGTCATTTGATGTAGAAAACGATCTTGACCTTAAAAATATTGTTCAACAAATACTTTCTTCAGAAAAAAAGCGTGTTATTTGGGTTGGTTCAGCTGGTCTTGCAGAACAGTTGGCCTACAATTCTATCATTGGCTCAGTTGAGGGTAAGCCGGTTCTGATGGCGGTTGGTTCAGTTAATGAACTTGCTAGGAACCAGGTTCTAGAATTTACTAAAGTCTTTCCTACAAACATAATACAGGTAAGTGTTTCTGCACTTGTAAAGGACTTTGGCAGGGAAGAAGAAAGGATTATAGGTGAAGTTTCTAGAGCGCTAAAATTTTCTAACGATATTATAATTGCAACCTCATATACTAGGGAACAGGTTGAAGAAGGTGTTAGCTTGGCAAAGGAGTTGAGGCTAAGCCTTTCAGATTTCGGTTCAATATTGGCGGAAAAATTCGGTTTACTCGTATCTCATGTTATAAGCTTTTTTGAAAAAGATAGCTTTTGCGGCATTTACATGACTGGAGGTGATATTGCTGTCTCAATTATAAAGCATCTTAAGCTTGAATCGTTCAAGATATTAGGTGAAATCGAGCCGGGACTACCTATTCTCTGGTCAAAAGATTTGCTTATTGTTACAAAGGCTGGAGGCTTTGGGGGATTAGAAACGCTTATTAAAGTATCGACTAGACTAAAAAGTGTGAATAAAAGATGTCTTACAAGAAGCCAATGATTGCTATAACAATGGGTGACCCAGCCGGCTCAGGCCCAGAAATAGTCTTAAAAGCTTTAAGAAACAGTTCCCTGTTTTCTAGAGCATCCTTTGTAGTATTTGGAGACTATAATGTATTTAGAAAGGCTGCGGAAACTGTGAATGCAACCGACTTAAAGCTTATAAAAATTTGTGATGTTTCAGAATATGTTGACTCCCCATCATCAGTAAACATATTTGACCTAAACAATGTTGACGTCTCTAAAATCGTTTACGGAAAACCTTCTGTGTTGGGTGGAAAAGCATCCTATGAAGCTATCGTAGAGGCTGTAAAACATGCTCTATCAAATAAGGTGCACGCGATCGTTACAGCTCCAATAAGCAAGGAAAGTCTGAACATGGCAGGATACAATTATCCTGGACATACTGAACTTTTGGCTGACCTTACAGGCTCCAAGGATGTTAAAATGATGCTTGTCGCCAACTTCTTCAAAGTCGCCCACGTAACCACCCACGTTTCTCTAAAGAATGCTATAGAGCTTATCAAAAAAGAGAATGTGCTCAAAACAATAATGTTAACATACAAGAGTTTGATAGAACTTTTTGGCTTAAATGACCCAAAAATAGGAGTGTCAGGCTTAAACCCTCATGCGGGTGAAAGCGGACTTTTCGGGGACGAGGAAATTAAAGAAATTGTTCCAGCAATTCAAGAGGCAGTATCTGAAGGTATAAAGGTTACAGGACCATATCCGCCTGATACAATATTCTATAGAGCATACTATAATAGACAGTTTGATTCCACTATCGCAATGTACCATGATCAAGGCCATATTGCCGTAAAAATGGTTGGTTTCATGGAAGGAGTTAATCTGAGTCTTGGTCTCCCAATAATTAGGGTTTCACCTGACCATGGAACTGTTTGGGGTAAGGCTGGTAAGGGTACTGCAAGCGAGGGTGCAACATTGGAAGCAATAAAGTTGGCCATAGAGTTGGCTTCAAAAAAGTTTGGCTTCAGCCTACAATAATGTTAGAAGATTTTTGTTGAGGTGTCGTTAAGTAATGGAGCAAAACAGTATTCTTTTCATATCAAGGGGGGAGATAGAGTTGATGCAAATAGGTGCTTCAGAAATAATGGACTGGGTTGAAGACGCTTTTCGAGAAAAGTATTTTAGAAAGGTCGAGATTCCTCCAAAACCTGGCATCCATCCATCAAATACTACCTTCATTCATGCTATGCCAGCCTACGTTCAAAAATTTAATGCTGCTGGAATTAAATGGATTTCAGGTTCAGCATTAAATCCATCAAAGGGTCTACCATACTTGGCTGGACTCATAATATTAAATGACCCTGAAACAGGTTTACCAATTTCTGTTATGGATGCCGGCTGGATCACCGCCAAAAGGACTGCTGCAGTTACAGCCATTTCAGCAAAGTATCTTGCAAGAGGATGTTCTGAAACTCTTTCTATAATAGGTTGTGGTGTTCAAGGCAAAAGTCACCTAGAATTTATTTCATTAGTCTTAAGTGGCCTTAAAAGGGTTAAAATATATGATACTGTTCCTGAAAAGGTATTAGAATATGAACGTTTTGTAAAGACAAAATTTGGTCTAGAAGTCTTTAAAAGCCAGTCTCCTAAGGAGGCAGTTCAAGACTCTGATTTAATTGTTACAGCTACACCAATTTATAAAAATCCCAGTCCAATCGGTATGATAGAGTGGGTAAAGGATGGTGCCATGTTGGCTCCACTAGAGTTTGACAGCTACTGGCATCCTGAAACCTTCTATAAAGTAGATCGCATTTTCACAGACGATATTGAACAGCTTAAATATTATCAGACACTAGGCCATTTTCCTTTACTAAAGAAGGTTGATGGTGAACTATGTGAACTTGTTGTTGGAAAGTTATGTGGCCGCGTTAGTGATAGTGAAAAGATTATGGCACTAAACTTGGGTCTTGCTATAACAGATATTGTTGTCGCAAAAAAGGTTTATGAAAGGGCCTTGGCTAAAGGTTGTGGTGTGCTCCTAAAGTACTAGATGTTTCAACCTTGAAAAATGTGGGAGGATACTGGAACAAGTTTGCCCATGCTTTTAAGCGTAAAATCACATTTCTTTTACTAAAACTTAATTACATAATATAGTTTCTAGTGTTGGGCTGAAAAATGATTGATAGGATAGAAATTTTAAGAACTCTCTCGAAATATGATTTAAATAAAATTTCTATAGCCACACTATGTTCTCACTCCTCTCTTCAAATATTCTATGGTGCAAAACGTGAAGGTTTTAAGACTGTTGGAATATGTTTAAGTGATAGGGTTAAATATTATAGAGCCTTTCCTGAAGCCTTTCCAGATGAGCTTATAGTTGTTGACAGTTACAGGGACATTCTTGACGCATGTGTCCAAGAAAGGCTTATTGGCTTAAACTCTATTGTAATCGCTCACGGTTCTTTTGTAGAATATGTTGGTTCAAAAAATATTCTTGACTCCTTTTATGTTCCAATGTACGGTAATAGGCTTGTTTTAGAATGGGAAGGTGATAGGGGAAAACAGTTTGAATGGTTTAAAAGGGCTGGACTAACTTTCCCTAAAACATTCAATAGTCCAGATGAAATTGATACTCTGGCTTTTGTGAAAGTTTATGGTGCTAGAGGCGGTAGAGGCTATTTTACAGTAACCTCTAGAGATGACTTTTATCAAAAACTTGATGAAAAGGTTAGAGATGGTTTAATTGGTGAAAATGATAAGATTGTTATACAGGAATTTGTTGCAGGTGTAAGATACTATCCACACTATTTTTACAGCCAAATATATTCTAGGGGCCTAAAATTGAAGGTTGGAGGGCTTGAGCTTTTGAGTATCGATAAAAGAATTGAGCCTATAGATGAAGTGTACCGTGGTCTTCCAAACATTATACCCGACTATCTCGACTACACTGTAACAGGAAACCAGCCTGTGGTGGTTAGAGAAAGTCTTCTCCCACAAATTTTGGACATGGGTGCAAAGCTTGTAGAATCCTCTATCGAACTCTTTCCACCAGGTTTAATTGGGCCTTTTTGTATTGAAACAGTCTATAATCCCAGAAGGGGTTTTATAGTTTTTGAAGTGTCGGCGAGGATTGTTGCTGGTACAAACCTGTATCCTGAAGGCTCTCCATATACACCATACATTTTCAGGGAGCCAATGTCTACTGGAAGGAGGATCGCTAGAGACATAAGGGTTGCTTTAGAAAGGAACCTTCTACCATCACTAGTTTATTGAAGGTTAAACAATTTTTCTATACCCTCTCCTCTAAACTGTTTAACCATAATTTTAATTTCATCCAATGTCCCTTCAATAATCTCGTCCACATCATATCCTCTTTTCCTGTAGCTTTTAGCTTGATAGAATGTGGAAAGCTTGTCCGCGAACTTAACAATCTTGGATTCTAAACTTTCTCCTCTCAAATACTCTTCAAAAATTTCGCTAAGCTTTCCTGAGCCAACAATCTTTTCAACTGCTTCACCTTCGATTTCGTGCTTGAAGTTTTCGCCGATTTTTTCTGTTAATGCTTTCGGCATATCTCCTATAACTGATTCGCTTAAGTCGTGGATTAACGCCATTGCTAAAGCTTTTTCTGCGTCAACCTTCATCCTAATACTATTTAATAATGCTAGGACGATTGCTGCTACCTCGAAAGAATGTTCTGCAACCGATTCAGCCTCATAAAATGGTATACCCTTTTGAAGCCATCCTGTTCTCGGAATATTTTTCAATACTCCAGTTATCTTACATATTGCCTCCAAGCTCATTCCCATCTAGCCTTTCCATAATCCTAGAGCGA
Source organism: Nitrososphaeria archaeon (assembly GCA_049969935.1). Lineage (GTDB taxonomy): Archaea > Thermoproteota > Nitrososphaeria > JACIWG01 > JACIWG01 > JACIWG01. The sequence goes on along the minus strand of JBMFNX010000002.1, from coordinate 8,676 downwards.
GTCCAAGCAAAAATGTTATCGAAGAATATGGTAGGATGTTTGTCAAAGGGCTTGCCTCTGCCCAAAGTATTGGAAGATACTTTAATGCTGCCCTAGCTATCTCTTCAAAGGTAGGTAATTGAGTATATCCCACCGCCACTAAAACTATCAATAGTATGATAAGGGCTAGTACAAGCTTTAATGCCCTTTTTATTATAACTCCAACAATCAATCCAATGATAAATGGCACTATTACTGGAATTATCCAAGCGTATTCTGGAGGAACAAAGTTTACCATAACTTTTACATCCGCATGCTATGATTTAAATTTTTGCCTTTTTAACCGCTAACAAAATTTATTCTATAATACGATCAAGCTGCTTTAAAGTTCTAGCATTTAAAATATACCCTTTTATTGTCTCATAAAATTTTATTTAAAATTTCCTCCTCTATCCTCCACATTCTCTGTAAAGTGTATGTTGAATGTGGCCTAAAATTTCTTCTCACATTCTCCACATTTTCTCCTACAACCTCAATTTTATCCATGTCTCCTTCACCCATTCCAGTCTTCTTAATGTAATGTAGGTATCCTATATCGTCTGGGTCGAATCCCATAATGTAGGCTCCAACTGTGTCCGCTGCAAGTGGGTCTGTGCTTGCTATAACTGTTCCCATCTCCACTGGTGTGCCAGAAACTGGACCGTTTCCCTCCATTGCAGTATAACCGTCTATTATTGCTAGGTTGGGCCAAACATACTCTGCTATCTTGTATATGTTCAAGTTTATTGCCTTATATCCCTGATGTATTCTATGCTTGTCGTATCTGATTATGCTTCCGACAACCATGTTTTTTATTGAAAGGGTTGCTATCACGGTGTCATGTGTTTTTAGTACTGCCGCAGATATTCTGTAGTCGCTTTCCAAAACCTTTTTTGCAACTTTTACTGGAATCTTATCATATCTATCATCGTACACCATTATCTCCCTATAATTGTCTTGGTTGAGGTCAAAAAGTTCTATACCCTGCTCTTTAGCCAACTTTATGTAACCGAAGTTCCTGTAGGCTGTTATTGTGTCTGAAGCAGATCCTTCTGCGACTAAAATTTTTCCCCCATAATATTGTCTTATGGAATCTATTATTGCCCTAACCGTGTCCACATGTGTTACTGCAAGCTGCACGTGGGCTGAAACCAGGTTTGGTTTAATGATAAGACTATTTTTTCCGGAAACATCTTTGGCTACATCATCCCTTATATATTCTAGGGCTTTTTTAACAGCATCATATCTAGTCTTTCCCTTTGCTACAGCAACTCTAGCATTCAAACCTTTTTCCCTTCAGCTATAAGATTATGTTGGTTAAATAATTTTAGAACCTGAAAAATCGTTCCCGTTTTCCATAATTTACATTAAATTCCTTTGCAAGCTCCTGAATTAGTTCTCTCTGTCTTGGTGTAAGCTTCTTTGGTACGCTAACATTCACTTCCACTATAAGGTCGCCTCTTCCCCCTCTATCTAGTCTCGGCATACCCTTTCCATGTAACCTTATAGTTTCTCCAGGCTGTGTCCCTGGAGGTATCTTTAATACTGTGCTTCCCTCAAGCGTTGGTATCGTAACCTCAGTACCTAACGCTGCCTCGGGAAAGCTTATTTCAAGCCTATAGAATATGTCGTCTCCCTCTCTTCTAAAATGTTTGTGCGGCACTATCCTTATTCCAATGTAAAGGTCTCCTGGTCTTCCACCGTTTGGAGGTATGTCACCTTGTCCATCAAGTCTCAGCCTGTATCCTTCATCTATTCCCTGAGGCACTTTAACTATAATCTTTCTCTTTCGTCTCACAATACCTGACCCTCTACATTCCTTGCATGGTGTTTCTATAACCGTGCCTCTTCCCTTACACGCATGGCATGTGGTGATTTGAACAAATCTTGTGAATCCACTACTTTGGACCCTTTGAACCTGTCCTGTTCCCTTACAAACATTACATGTTTTCGGAGCTGTTCCGGGGCTGGCGCCTGAACCATGGCATGTGTCACATACTTCACTTCTATACACTTCTATCTCCTTTTCAACTCCTCTGGCAGCTTCCTCTAATGTGATTTGGAGCTCATAGTATAGGTCTCTGCCCACATTCTCTCTCCTAAATCCTCCTCTTCCAAAAAAGAAGTCGAATATGTTGTCGAAGTCGAAGCCGAAGCCTAGGTCTCTAAATATTGACTCAAAATCTGTTCCCCTGAATATGTCTTCTGGAGTATACTGTTGCTGGAAGCCAGCCTGTCCAAGCATATCATATTGTCTTCTCTTCTCATCATCAGATAGTACCGCATATGCTTCAGAAATTTCTTTAAACTTTTCTTCAGCGTCAGGCGACTTGTTTCTGTCTGGGTGATAGAGCATGGCCAACCTTCTATAAGCTTCCCTAATCTGCTCCTTCGTAGCATTCCTTGGTACACCAAGTATCTCGTAATAGTCCTTTTTACCGGACATGCTCTATCACCCCCCTTTAAAGGTAAGCTCTTCCCTACCAACGGAATTATAGAAGAGGATATTAACTGTTTATTTTATCATATTGTCTCTAAAAATCTTTTGTATATTTGATGCTATAAATATTATTATGTTACCTTATAGTCGGTGTCCACGGTCTTGTTTTCTGAACCCTTCTCCTGTCCACTCTTTTGTTGCCTAGCATATTCTGAAGCCGCCTGCTGATAGATTACTGTTCCAACTTCTTGAAGCACCCTCCTTAGCTCTTCACGTTTCTGTTTAATCTTCTCTACATCTTTTCCAGAAAGTGCTTCCCTTAACTCTGCAACCGCCTTATCTATCTGTTCCTTCTGCTGCTGTGTAAGCTTGTCTCCAAGGTCCTTTTTCGTCTTCTCCGAAGTATATATTAGTGCTTCAGCATCATTTCTGAGTTCAGCTTCCTCCCTCTTCTTTTTATCAAGTTCCGCGTACTGTTCAGCCTCCTTAATCATCCTCTCCTTCTCCTCAGGAGTAAGTTTTGTTGCAGCCGTTATCGTTATCTTAGCCTCCTTTCCTGTTCCAAGGTCTTTTGCTGTAACATGTAATATTCCGTTTGCGTCTATGTCGAATGTAACCTCTATCTGTGGAACCCCTCTTGGTGCTGGAGGTATACCTGTCAAATGAAACATTCCCAATGAGATGTTGTCGGCTGCCATAGCCCTTTCACCCTGTAGGACATGTATTGTTACAGCTGTCTGAAAATCTTCTGCTGTTGTAAAGATTTGGCTTCTCCTAATAGGTATTGGAGTGTTCCTTTCAATAATCTTTGTAAATATTCCTCCCAATGTTTCTACTCCTAAAGATAATGGTGTGACATCAATTAACAGTATGTCCTTCACTTCCCCGGTTAATACTGCACCCTGTATTGCTGCACCTATTGCCACACACTCCATCGGGTCCACACCCCTTTCCGGAGGCTTTCCAATAATCTTTTCAACAAATCTTTGCACCAGAGGCATCCTTGTTGTACCTCCTATGAGAATCACCTTATCTATGTCCTTTGGTGTAAGCTTAGCATCCTCTATTGCTCTCATTATTGTAGTCCTTGTCCTCTCGACAATAGGTTCTGCAAGTTCTTCAAGCTTCGCCCTCGTTATCGTCATATGAAGATGCTTTGGTCCAGAAGAGTCCACGTATATGAAGGGCAGGTCTATGTCTGTCTGCAAGAGTGTTGAAAGCTCTATCTTAGCTTTTTCAGCAGCCTCCTTTAGTCTTGCCATAGCCATCTTGTCCCCTCTTAAATCTATACCCGTCTGCTTCTTGAACTCTTCAATAATATAGTTCATTAGCGCCTGGTCTATGTCAGCGCCGCCAGTTTGCGTGTCACCGCTTGTAGAAAGAACTTGGAAAACACCTTTACCGAAATCCATTATTGTAACATCATGCGTCCCCCCTCCGAAACTGAATACTAGAATCTTCATTTCCTTCTCAAGCTTATCTATCCCATATGCGAGGCATGCTGCTGTCGGCTCATTTATTATCCTTAGAACCTCGAATCCAGCAATTTCTGCAGCATCTTTTGTAGCCTGTCTCTGGTTGTCGTTAAAGTGTGCTGGAACCGTTATAACACATTTTTTTATCGGCACTCCAAGATATGCTTCAGCATCTCTCTTAATCTTCTGAAGTATGAATGCTGAAATCTGTTGAGGCGTATACTCTTTTCCAAAAATGTTCACCTTATAATTTGTTCCCATTTTCCTCTTTATCTCGAAAACTGTTCCTTCAGGGTTTATTGTAGCCTGCCTTTTCGCAGGTTCTCCAACAAGCAGTTGCCCATCTTTTGTGAACGCAACAACAGATGGAAACATTTTGCCCGCTATCGTCGGCCCCTCCGCGCTCGGTATGACAATGGCTTTACCGTTTTCCCATATTGCTGCAGCAGAATTTGTAGTACCCAAATCTATTCCAAGAACCTTCTCACGAGACTGTGTTTCACTCATTCTGATCTCCTCCTAAACGTTATTTTGAAGATTTAACTGCAACCTTAACTATACTCGGCCTAATAACTCTATCCTTCATAATATATCCTTTTCTAACCTCCTCTAAAATTGTCCCCTCCTCTATATCATCCTTTTCAACACGAGCGATCACATAATGTATGTTGGGGTCAAACATTTTACCCAGCGCCTCTATCCTTTTAACACCCTCACCCTCTAAAATTTTATTCAACTTTTTAAGCGTCATTTCAACACCCTCAAGTAAAATCTTTATAGAGTTTGTCTTCTTACCAGCCTCTAAAGCCATTTCAAGCTCGTCAACCACCTCAAGAAGTGAGACGATAAAGCGTTCGTTCGAATACTTTTTAACCTCCTCTATCTCCTTCTCAATTCTTTTTCTAAAGTTCAGATAGTCTGCTTGAACATACTTTAACCTTGTAAGATACTCTTCAGCCTTCCTCTTTTCCTCTTCAACCTCTCTACGATATTCTTCAACCACCTTCTTTAAATCTTCAACTTCATCTTTCTTTTCTTCTAGAGTACCACTTACCTGTCCAATATCCTCTGCTTTCTCTTCAACCTTTTTCCCCTCATTTTCTACGTTAGTCTCCATTTTACAATCACCTATAGTATGTCTTCCTTTAACCTGGTTATAACCTATTAAGGGTTAAAAATCATATTTTTTTAACTTTATCCCACAATTTTCACTAGACAATGTTTTAGCATATGCTCTTATATCTTATTTGGATCAAAGCCTTTACCAGTCTAAATTTTAAAATAAAGTTGGTTGAATTGAATCTTATTCTTTTGTTATCCTGTATCCTGCAATCTTCTCCATTGCCTTAATTAATGCCTGTGTTCCCTTCTCCGAAAGCCCTTCTGCTTCAGCTATTCTGAACATCTGCTGTACTATCGCTGTTCCAGGCAAAGGCACATTAAGTTCAGCCGCTGTCTCCAAAACTAGTCTCAAATCCTTCTGTTGTGTTGCTATCTTGAATCCTGGCTCCATGTCACCTTTAATCATTTTTGGACCTAGGTTAGATAACATCCAAGAGTTTGCAGCTCCTCCTGTAAGAACTTCTAGAAGCTTATCTAAGTCCAGTCCAGCTTTAGCTGCCAATATTAGTCCCTCACATACACCCTGAAGGTTCATTACACACATTATCTGGTTACAGAGTTTTGTGATCTGCCCATTACCATTGGGTCCCATGTACGTTACCCTTTTTCCTAGAGCCTGGAATATTGGAAGGCATTTTTGGAATGTTTCATAGTTTCCTCCAACCATGATTGATAGTGTTGCATTTATTGCCCCAATCTCCCCCCCAGTCACTGGAGCATCAAGCATTTCCACTCCAACTTCAGCCAGCCTGCTCGCAATCTTTCTCGCTACCTTAGGTGAAATTGTGCTCATATCGATGACTATTGAACCCTTTTTCACCCCCTCTATTACTCCAGAGGGTCCAAGTATCACTTCCTCTACATCAGGGGAATCTGTTAACATAGTTATTATAACATTGCTTTTCTCAGCAACCTCCTTAGGTGAGCTCGCTCCCTTTGCACCCATTTCAATAAGCTCGTTCATCTTAGACGCTGTCCTATTCCATACAGTGAGAGGGAATCCTGCTTTAATCAGATTTTTTGCCATAGGCTTTCCCATAATACCGAGTCCAATGAATCCTATCTCAAACTCCAATGTCTTCACCTTAATCTAAGGTTATCATATTATGAATTAAAAAGTTTTAGAAATATTAAAATAAACAGTAAACTAAAATGGATATGGTAATACAATAGTATGTCTTCAAAATCGTCTTTTACGATAGAAACTGAACTTTCTCCAATCAATTTCAGCTACCTCTTAAAATTTATTGAAGAAAACTATCTTAGGAGGAAAGATATTTTTAAAGACATTAAAATTTTAGAAGATGAAAGAGGTAAGGTTCTCTCATTTAAGGTTATGGTTGAAGGCCTCTTATGGTCAATAGATGTCTCCATTATTACAGGAAACCCTATATTGGTTGAAATGCTTCTAAACGGGCCTGTACCCGAGGAGCTTGTTTCCAGAATAAAAGAAGACCTTTTTATCAGCGTTCAAGTTTTTGAAGAAAGGGTTCGGCAGGCAACATTATATTTTACGTGGGTTGAAGGAGAAACTATTGTGCCGGAAAAGGCTTTTTCTAAAAAGAACAGCCTAATCATTAAAGTATTTTCTGAAAGCATGCTCTTCTTTTTCCTCATTTTCATTTTCATAAGCGTTTTCCTATTCATAATCTTCGGACCATACACTCCCATCTTCCTAGTTATGGTCCAATTCATCATCCTATTATATTCTGGAAAAATTGTCTCATCTATTGGTGACTGGGAGATTACTAAAGGTAACCCATATGTTCACATTCTACAGTATCAGCTTACGCCGGAAGAGTTTGAAACGGTTAAAGTTAACCCAAAAATTTTGACGGAAATCAAGAGCGAAGTATACAATATAACTTTAGCTAAAGGTAGGAAGGTTGAATGTGAAACAGCCAAAGAAGTATTTTCAAAATATGGTTTAAAATGTGTGCCCGAAAGCGTTTCCGTCAAAATATTAAACCTTTATGAGCTTGTTGAATTTGCATGCAGAAAGTTTAACCTTCCAGTTCCAAAAATTGTTTTATCAAACATTACAATACCGAATGCGGCTGCCTCTGGAGTGAGTTCAAAATATGGTGTCATGCTGATCACAACAGGCCTTCTAACACAGCTTAATGAAGAAGAAATTTTAACAGTTATAGGGCATGAGCTCAGTCACATTAAAGGAAAAGATACTGTAGCATTCTTTACCCTGGCCTCGGCAGAATATATTCTAAGGGTCTATGTGCTCTGGCCTCTTGTCGCAGTATTAGGCTTCATATACCTCCTACTAGCCTTTTCTCTAGTCTACTTTATTGCAAAATTCTTTGAATCTAAAGCGGACCTAGAATCGGCTATAATAATTGGAAAGCCTAAAGTGTTGGCTGAAGCATTAAGAAAAATCGGGTACAGAAGACTCTTGCTTGAAAGAGACTTCTCCTTCAGAATTAGGTCTTGGCTGGGCTTTGACCCTCACCCTCCAATCTACTTTAGAATAAAAAGACTTGAAAGGCTGCAAAAGCCAGAAACCATAAAACATCCTCTAATAGAATCAATGAAGGACAACATTAAAGAATTTCTCTCACTCTTAAGACAATAAAATTTTATAAAACATTTTATGGCAAACTAGAACCTCTCCTACTCTCTTCAACCTTCTCCCTAAACTTAACCCATCTCCTCTCATACTCCTTACAATATTCAGTATACGCTAAAGCATGCTTCTTAATCAAATCAATTTTAACTTCATCATCCATCCTATCAGCCTTAAAATACGCGTAATCCCTACACTGAAGCCTACCACCAAATCCAGGAGAAAATACAATACTAACATTATACCTAATACTATACTCTCTTGCAAGCTCATCCCGCATAATCAAATACCTTGTAGTCCAAGGCAGCCTCTTCTCCAACTCACTCCACCTCTCTCTTTTTCTCAAATCCAATATACTGACAACAACACACCCCTCTCTAGGCTCCTGATAAAATGCCTCCAAAAACTCCTTCAACTCTATATCAGCTTCATCAAGATCATATGCTGCACCCTGCAAATCAACAGACATATGAGGATAGACAACAACCTCATGATCCACGCTCTCGCTCACTCCACCAATATATCCTAAGGGCCTAACATCATAAGGCACACAAACATTCCACAAAATGTTAAACCTTCTTAAAAACATGACATCGTCAACAATAACAAACTTATCTCCAGTAAACTCAACCAAAAAATCTTTAACCCTCTCAACAAACCCACTACTCAAACACACCATCTTACCATAAACCCATACACAAACACAAATATAAACAAAAAATTTTAGTCAAGAAAAATTTATAAAAAGCCAAATATCAAAACCAAATTTAAAATTCAAAATCACGAATTTTATACGCAAAAAGTTATATATTCAGCTAATGAATCCTTCAAAAATGTGCCGCTGTAGCTTAACCCGGTAAAGCGGCTGGCTGTTAACCAGTAGAGTGGAGGTTCAAATCCTCCCAGCGGCGCTCCTTTTTTCTATATGGCTTCCTTTTATAATTGGAGCCTAAGTTATACATTTTTTAGGTAAACTATGGCAGAAAAATTTTTTGTCTAGTGGGCCCGGTGGGATTTGAACCCACGGCTGACCGGTTATGAGC
>JBMFNX010000001.1:0-144890 GCA_049969935.1 Nitrososphaeria archaeon | reverse complement strand
ACTAGCGGTGATGAATAAACGTGTGTTTCCTAGGAAGGTTATACTTACGCTATCAGTGATTGTTATAATGGCAATGTTCCCATTAAAAGTAGCTTACAGCCAGGTTCCACCACAATATAAGGGTGATGTTTTCCAAGGAACTTATCTAAGAGTGGGAGTAAACGACTACGGTGTTCTAGGTATAGTTCATGACTCAGAAGATATTGGCTTTCAATATCCTAATGGAAGTCAATATGAGTCTTTGGCTGTCGGTTGGTGGGGTGATGGTTGGTCAGTCTTCTATGGAGAAAACAGTGCTGGCTTTAGTCCTGATGACGGTTCCTGGGGTACTATCAGTAGTGTGTCGCCAACTACAAGTTTAACTTATGATAAATACGGTATTGTAAAGACATGTGTTATAAGAACAGACGATGGCCAGCTGGAAATAACTTTCAAATTCAGGTTCATGTATGATAAAAAGTTTCTAATACTTGCCATGTTTGTTAAGAATATTGGTACTACAACTATCACTGACTTGGAGGTGAAAAAGATTGTTGACTGGGACGTTTGGCAACCTACACTAGGCGATTATGACAATTTCTGGGGTATGGATAACATTAGAAGGCCTAACATGAACCTAGTTGTAGCCTTTATCAATTCAAGCGCTTCAACTGGCATACTTAGACCAGTTTACATGGGGTTTGCTTCACGTGAGAAGCCGACAGACTATCACCTAGACTGGGATGATTACTTAGAAAGAGGAATATATAGTCCTTACAAGATCTCGCTATCGTATAAAGGTACTTCCCCAGACTTCTTCGACGGCTGTGCGGTTTACCAATGGCTACTGGGCAACCTAAAGCCAGGAGAGACAAAAACACTACACTTCGTATACTCGGCTGGAGACACTCTAGAAGAACTTGAGAAGAATGTTGCACAGGGTCTAAAAATGGTTGTAACCATCCGTTAGATTTCCACTCCCTATATTTTTTATAACATTATTATTAAGACCCTTTTTACTTAATGCTCTACTGGCAATATCTACTCCAAATCTTATAGTGGACAATTTTTCAGTCTAACAGTATGAATGAAAATGTTGAACCTCTATCCTTCATATAGTTTTGGACTGTTGCGACAATTCGGATATGAAAGGGGTGCCCTGGTGCCTTCTAAAATCTAGCTCAACAGATATATTCGAGGCATCACATATTTTCCATTAAAGAATATGATATTGTTTCTCAGTGTTTGGGCTGCGTGTGCAACAGGTTCAGAAGAGCCTTTAACAATTATTGGCGTATGTGACAGTAGGAAGAGTCGGAAGTGGATGTTGTGTAGGTGAGCGTGTCTGGATTTAGTGTGGCCTTTTTTCCTATTTGAAGGCTACAGAACTGGTTTATCTAAAAATTTAAAAACAATATTTTGTAATAAAGTTGTTTGAATAGAATTGGAGAAGATAGTGTTTCTTCTTTTTTTTATTTTAACTAACACCCTCCCAGTAGAAAGTTTCTTCCACAATTATAGAGCTTCAGGTTTGAATGGTAGTTTAAATTATTGGACTGTATACTATGAGGGTGTCGACGAGTCAAAGTACAGGTTTTATTTTGGAAAAAATGTTTCAGGGTTTGAAATATCACTTTATATTATTTGTTCCGGTAACGACATTAACAGAGATTTCATAAGGTTTACTTTTGTAGGAGAAAATGTTACCGTATCCGATTCAAGTGGAACGTATAAGGTTGAATCTATTGTAGGTGTAGCACGTGTTGGCTTCGACAACGATAGCAAGATTTCTGTTGGTAAAGGGAGAAATCTCATATACTATGTCCTACCGCGAAAGTGTTTCGTTTCATACATTAACATAACATTGTATTCAAGAAATGGTTTCCCAAAACTTAACCTTTTCCTATCAACTGTAAGAGAATGGGATCCACTAGTACATTATGTTCCAATTTTGGTCTGGAGTGAAGGCTGGGCTGTCGCAGACATGTCTGGCGGTACAAGAGGACGTGCTGCAGTCCTCTCTTCAGGGGCAAATGTTCCAGTAGGCTGTCCAAGCGAGTCAGGGGTCTTCTACGTTTTTGGTAAAGGGTTTAAACCGCCCAAGGTTTCCGGTAAACCTGACGTTTATGTTGACTTCAGCTATTTAGGCGGGTTTAATGCTGCCCCAGAAAGTTTTGCTGGAAAAGGAAACTATAGATGTAAGATTGATGCTGGTGTAGGAGCTGGTTCAACATTAAATGAAGCGTACTATTCTGGACTAAATCATACACTATATCTAAAACAAAAATATACTTCTGAAACAGCTATTCCATTGATTGTACAAGATTCTGCGAAGGGTTCAATCGACATATTTTTGGAGGTCGGTAAAAAGGTTTTTGAATCAGGTTTAGCGAAAGAGATTCTATCGGCACTAGGATACGTTTCCTTCGCATACGATATCATACAATTGCTTTTAAGCCTAGGCTTTGATGAGACAGTGACTGACGCGAAGATTTTGGTCTGGCAAAACGTTAACATAGACTTGGACAAAGAATTCTACGCATACTGTAGTCTAGTATGTCAGACAAAGTCCGCTGGTTTAACTGGCACAATAGCAAACTTTTACGGTGAATCGCCATGGGGCCGTCCTCTGCTAGAGGGGCTGTTTGGTTCAAGAATATTCGAGCTCCCTTCTGGTGGAATGTCTGTTGGAGGAATACTATTACACTATTATATTCCTGTAGTCGAAAATGTGAGCCCATTGGGTGAAAACATGCCTGTTAACACTAAAATTACTTTAAAGTTCAGTAAGCCGATAGACAGGGGCACTATAGTGAAAAGCCCTGGAACGATAGTTGCTACAGCAAACTCTAAGCCCATAGACTTCTTCGACTTCTTCCACTTCAGAGACTCTGGGCCAGAGTTGATGGAGCTTGTTATGAGCCCAAACTATCACCTTGACTACGGCACAAGATACGTCATCAACTTCACTTCAAAGATATTGGATGTGTACGGGTTCGGGTTAGAGCCTTTCACGATAACCTTTTCCACACAACCGGCTCAATTTCATCCAAAAAACATTTACTACAATATTTCGATAGTGGACGGATTATATGAGTTTGGCTCAAGCCTCAGAGGTGAAATATTTAAGGCCAAGATTGTGGAATATAACATGACCCTTAGAGAGCCTATGGGTTTTGCGACTATAAGGACGAACGACCCACTATACGATTACTGGAACGAAGGTGCATGCAACGTGTTTAAGGTTGGGGACAAAATATACTGTAAGCTAAGCGTTGCCAGGGACGGGGGAGTTCCGCCGAGAAGCTCGACAGTGTTTGAGCTGACAGATAAAGCTTCTATCAGAACCCAAGCTCAAGCTGAAGCTGAAGTAATTGAAGTTAACCCTAAAAAGATAAGCAGGGCCAATGTTGAAAAGATTATGGAGCAGACTGGTTTAAAGCATGGTGTAAGGTTCACACTTGAACCAATTTACGTTAAAGAATATTCTACTTTAGGCGAATACTTTGGAAAAATAAAATTCTATAGCGATGAAGTTAAAACGTTAGATGAAAGAGAACTTAACATATATGTTATACTTCATGTAGCACAGTGGGACCTTATACCAGAAAAGCCTCCAGCATATTATGTGAACTTCGGTGGACCGGCTTCGGTTCCAGTAGACTTTGTCACATACTATGTTTCAGGAGAGTTTGTTGGAGCTTGGAGGCTTATACCCCTATTTACAGAAAATAGACATTACACATACAATTTCACAGTCAACTTCCAGGGAACAGATAGGGAAGTGTACTTGCTCACCAACTCCACAATCTCAAACTTCTACTATAATAGGACAATCGAGGCAATATCCTTCACCGTAGGCGGAAAGAATGGGACAAGAGGCTTCATTAAACTCGGCCTTCCAAGGGACATGGTTAAGGCTACACCAAAAGTGTTCTTCGACAGTGTACAGGTGCCCTTTAAAGTGGAAGAGTCAGACCAAAGGTATTGGATACATTTCGAGTACTTTAACTCGCAACATCATATTATAATATTGCTTGCGCCAGCAGCCACTGAAACACCTCTACAGCCACAACCTTACACATTATATATTGTCGCAATTCCAGTTGCTTTCTCCATCATCGCTTTAATAGCCTTGAAAAAGAGAAGGCGAAAATAGCCTGTCAGTAGCAAGAGAACATTCAAGACAATTCACCCTATCAAAACATTGCATTAGACCGTGAGACAAACTTTTCTGCCAAAGCCTACGCATGCAAAATTTCATATAGCATTAGAGAGTAAAAATTTTTATGCAAGCGCAAGGTCGCATGAATATGTTTAGGAATGCCACGGTAGCTCTATCTATTTTTACAATTGTTCTTGCAATGTTTTCTGGAGTTCTGGACGCTAAAGCATTTGATTCAACAGTTTCTCCGAAGTGGGTTAAGACTATACAAGGTTATCTTGATGCTGGAGAAGTGTACATGGACGGGTCACTGCACATTACAACATATACTGAAGAACCCTATGCCGCATACTATGCTAGAATAAGCCCATTTGGGCATATTAGGGAACAGTATAGGATTCGGAGAGCGGAGGAAGTGTACACAGTTTCTTTAGCTAAGGGAAGGTTTGCAGGCGTCTGCTACAACAACAGCAACGATAAAGAGTTTGTTAACGTCTACACTTGGGGAGGAAGGCTTCTTTGGACGTTGGAGGAGCCGGAAAACTGCTACTACACTGACGCAGCGTTAACAAAATATGGGAACCTCTACATCCTCATGGCAAATGAAAGTAATCATAGAGCATACCTAATAAAATATGACAGCAGATTTAACAAAGTTTATACGAAAGAGGTTGTGCCATCGGAAACCCCATTTGGAGGATATTATTATCCCTATAGACTCTTTGTAGGAGGAGAGGATGACGTTTACACGGTTATAGGATACTGGCGGCTCACCGGATTCTGGTGCTGGGTTAGCGAAGTTCAGAAGTTCTCTTCTGGTGGGGAGCGCGTTTGGGCCAGAATCTTCTCTGGAACTAGTAGTACAGTGTTCAGCTCTCTCTATTACCAATGCAATAATATTAGAGAGGTTTCTGGCAAAATTTTTGTAGGAGTCAGTATGTGGAACGCTACTAACCCCGGCTGGGGCTGGATTTATTCATGCCAAGGTTTTCTCTTTATGCTTGATAGGGAGACCGGTTCAATAGTGTGGCAGCATAGTTTTCCAGAAATTATGCAAGGAGACAGCTGGCCCTACCTATACTTTGACATTGGCGTTTCATCAAACAGAGTCTATGCATTATATAGTCAGGGATATTCTTGGGAAACTGTCGCCGGATCTGTCATCGTCCTAGACTTTAGCGGAAACATTCTTTCAGCCTACAGCCTGAACCTTCCAATACCCGCTTCAAACGTTTGGATAATACGTGCTACAAGAGAGGGGCAAGTGTATCTGCTTGGAAGCAAAGAATCATACACTTACATAATGGGCTTAGGGAAAATAGGATAAAAATCTACTGTGGCACAATCCTTTTTTTAACTCTTAAGTTCAAAAGATTCTTCAACAACATAACATCAAACATTAAAAAGACCACAAACACCCATAACTTGACAGTATCCACTTAACAAAACCATAAACCAGACATAAGCAAAAATCAAGCAAGACAAAAAACCAATAAACAAAAAACATTAGACCAACAGGTAAAAAATTATCGTGACAACATCAAGTTAAAATTTTATAAATAATATAGTATGAATTGGCGGTTTCTTTGTAGGAGAAGATTGTCTATTTTGATTCGATGAAAGGCATAATATAGAAGAAACTCTTAGGCTTGCTAAAGAAAGGGTTGAGAAGGGATGTATTAGGAATGTTGTTCTAGCGTCTATTACAGGATATAGTGCTGAAAAGGCTCTAGAAGTTTTCAAGGACTCAAATGTCAAGATTCCCGTTGTCGGTTTAAGTGCGTCAAGTTCTTCTGAAAATTTGAAGTTGAAGCAGTTGGGTCATAATCTTGTTTTGGCTCAAGATGTAAAATATGTTTTTCCAGATGATGTTAAGAGAACTTTGTAGCGTTTTGGTGAATGGATTAAAGTTTGTGTTGAAATTGTTCTTGTTGCAACCGATGTTGGACTTATTCAGTCAGTTGAAGAGGTTATCGCTGTTGCTGGTACTGGAAGACTAGGTTATGAAAAGGGTGGTGGTGACACAGCTATTATAATGGAAGCCATTAAATGTAGCGATTTTCTGCAACTGAAAACAGTCTACGGTTTGAAGGAGAAGAGAAGAAAGATTTATGAACTAGTCTGCAAACCAAGATGATTTAATAATATTTTTTTATGTAAGCTGGATACGTTCTTGTTTCATCAACAGTTCCTCTGCACTTTTTAATGCTGTAGGATATGCTATATAGGTTGCCGTTAACGCTACAGCTCCACTTATAAAAAGTGCTAGATAGAAATAGTATTCTGGAATATGAAATTGTAGTATTAGCTGTATTGCGTAGGGGGCTAGTGGTGCAACTATAGCTAACTCCACTATAATGGCTGCGATAAAGTTGATTATACTCCATTCGGGTCTAATCATTCTTGGTCTAGGCTTCTCTCTAAAATCCGCACCCTTTATACCGCAAACAAGTCCAATCATCGATAAAGCTATAATTGAAAAGATCGATTCTAGCAGGCCTGTGATTAAAATTTTAGTGGACGGTATTCCAAAAACTATGGCAACAAGTGCACAAACCAATGCTACAATTGCACTAAATATTATTGTAAAGGAATATTTTGCTTTAACAAAACTTTTTGCAGAAACCGGTGATGCACGTATATACCAGAAGCTTCCACCTTCTGAGCCTACAATAAGGCTGCCTATCATCATTGCCATAAATGCTCCTGGAACCAATGTCATGTAGATCCATAAAAATAGTTGCATTATAGGTATTGGCGTTTCTTCTCTAACTATTGTAATGAGGGGCATAATTGTTATGATTACTGGCATTGCAAAAATGTACATTAGCTCAAGTCTCCTAGTTAACGCTTTGAAGTCTTTCCTCAAAATCGCTGCCTCAATAGGTGAGAAGCCTAACCTTTCAAGGAAACCTGCTTTCGGAACATAAACTCCTTTCGAAACCTTGATAGAAGGTATTTCATATAAGCCAAATTTAGAGTTCAAGCGTACAGCAGCTATGAATAGAAGGTAAATGAAAGCTATTGAGAAAATCGGGTACGCTACAGTTTCAACAAGCATGCCTGAAACGTATGCTGAAAGCGCTACACTAGGCCAAAGGTACGGTATAAACCAGAGCATCTTCTGGCCAGTAACAACCCATTCGAGAAGGATTTGGGGTGAAACATTATAGTATAGTGAAAAGTACATTGTGTAAAAGATTATGAATGATAAGATTGATGCTATAAGCCTTATCCAGACTGCTGCTCTACCGGCTGCCCTATTTATTGCACCATAAATTCTTGCTTGCAGAACTTTTAGTGTCTCGGTTGTTATGCTTGCCATAATTAGGCTGGCCAAAAGTGAGAAAATTGTGAGTAAGGCCAATGGAACCATGTTAGAGAATGTTGAGATAACAATTATGAATGATATGATAGATGCTGTTATATATAGTGGTGGTCCAATAA
Source organism: Nitrososphaeria archaeon (assembly GCA_049969935.1). GTDB lineage: Archaea > Thermoproteota > Nitrososphaeria > JACIWG01 > JACIWG01 > JACIWG01. The sequence goes on along the minus strand of JBMFNX010000001.1, from coordinate 137,299 downwards.
TGTTTGCTATGATTGAGGCAAGAGTACGCTCCTCCCATGTTATGGGAAGCCAGTAGAGTGGTTGAACTGTAACCTTTACACCGATTCTCTGATACTGGCTCATTTGAGTGAATATGATCGCGTAAAGGAGTGCTATTGTTGGAATAGTTATCAAAATATTTACTATGTATCCTGAAATCGTCTGCTTAAAAAACATGTCTGAGGTTGATGTGTAGAGGTTTCCTATTGTTAAGCCTAAAAATATTCCCAAGCCTACTGAAATAATGTACCAAACAAATTTTAGAAACCTGTTTTCTCTAAAACGCCTAAACTTTACACCTCTAACAACCCTAGACGCTTTAACGTGAACACCTACCAGTCTGAATACGTTCCTCCAGTTCACTTAATCAACGCCTCAACTATGGGCCTAACATCTTCTGTTCCAGTAAGTTTAAGAAATATGTCCTCTAACCCGGACCCAGGCATCTTCGCCATCTGCCTCAACTCTTCCATCGTACCTAAAGCCAGAAGCCTTCCCCTGTACATTATACCTATCCTATCGCACATGGCCTGAGCTATTTCAAGAATATGTGTTGACATGATTGTTGCAACACCCTGAGACGCAAGCTGACGCAATAGGTCTTTAATGATTCTAGCCGACTTAGGATCAAGTCCACTTAAAGGCTCGTCCAAGAGTAAAAGTTCAGGCTTATGCATTAAAGCAGAAATGATAACAATCTTCTGCTTCATACCCTCAGAATATGAACTTATTATATCTCCTTCTCTTCCCTCCAGATCAAGAGCTTTAATGAACTCTTCAATTCTCTTTCTCTTTTCATCAGGTGACATTCCATAAATGTCTCCAGTAAAGTCTAGAAACTCTAAGCCCGTTAGAAACTCGTATATTTTAGGAGACTCGGGAACATATCCTATTCTCTTCTTAACTGTAATAGGATCGTCTTCGACATCAGTTCCCAAAACATTTACGTATCCAGAATCAGGCTTTATTAGCCCCAAAATGATTTTGATCGTCGTAGATTTTCCGGAACCATTTGGTCCAAGAAGTCCAAAAATTTCTCCCCTTTTTATCTCTAAATTAAGATCTTCTACAGCAGTAATGTCACCATAGCGTTTGGAAACGTTAACTAATTTAACAGAAGTTGAATTAGACGGCATCCTATACCATACCTTTTTTAATCTAATAAAATATTAGATTATAAACTTTGTGAGCACAAAAATTAAGGTATAAAATGGTTTAGAACACTTTATTTTTAATTTATACTCTCTAACTCTTTGACTCTATCAAAATACCATTTCTGCTCGCTTTCGTCAGCTAAATGGAATTCAAATGGATGATAGTATGGTAGTCCAGCAAGCTTTTCTATCTCCACCTTTATTTCAGCCCTTCTAATATTGCTTTCTGGAAAACTTTTAGAAACTATTAAAATGTCTATGTCGCTTCCTGCGACAGCTTCACCTTTTACAGCACTTCCAAAAACGTAAATCTTTGCATCGGGAACCTTTTCCTCTATTGCTTTAACCAACTTTGGAATATATTTTCTCCACTCCCTAACCATTTTTGCCCTCTCAATTAAGGTGTCAATATATTTTTCCATACCTTAGAACCTCCTTAGCTAAATCTAACAACATTTGAGCCTCATCCCTTGTATATTCTCTTATTAAGTATCTTGAAGATATATACGCATCCTCCATAAGACGGAACTGCATCCTATTATCTTCAAAAAATTTTATAAGATTATTGTATCCAGATATTTTACTAATTATGGAAAACAAGTATGAAATAGAATGGGTTCTAGGATATTCACCTAATTCCTCTAATAAAATGGATTTAAGATGTAATTGGACCGCCTGCTCTGAAAGAAATGAAGCTAAATCATAATCTCCACTATTTAAACTGTCTAGGGCCTTACCATAGAAAGCCTTTGCCCTTCTCCTCAAAATCTTCACCTCTTCAAGGTGTGTCATATGACATGATTTTACAAAATCTTCTATTTAAACATAAGTTTGACAAAATTATTCCTATATGTTCCCAAGCAGCCATTTATTTTATTTGCCAATAAAAAGGGGGATGCCATGATAATTACACTCTTTTCCTACTCCGTGCATATAATATTATTGCTAAGACTATAGCCAACAATAATATAACTGCAATAATTAGAACTTCAATCGGAGGCCCTGAAGTTGTTGGAACCGTGGATGTAGTGGTATAGGATGATGTTGTATGTGTAGTTGATGCTGTAGACGTTATCGTTTGCGTGGTTGAAGTGCTTGTTTTAGGTGATGTTGTAGATGTTGTGGTCGAAGTTTGTGTAGTAGACGATATTATTGTATAGGAATTGATTGGTTCCATTAGAGGATAGTTGTCTACTTGCGCTTCAGAAATCTTGTATGGCGTATCTCCTACTCCGTCATGGTTCTGGTCAACACCCTTATAATCGTCCCAATAGTTTCCTAAAGGGCCATGAAACTTTTTCCCATCGTAAATGTAGTCTAGTGGGCTTGAATTCCATGTCGTGTTAGCCATCTGGATTGAAATATGTTTGCCGTTATCCACAAACTGGTTTAAGTAGATCGATTCTCCTGGAGAATTTACCGTTATACCTACTTGGCAGCCGACTATACTGTTAAATGTTATCTTACTGTTCCAATCGCTGTCTATTATTATTCCAGCGGCAACAATCTGTGGAGTGGTGCTTTGTATTGATGAAATAATATTATGGTCTATCATGTTATGGTCGTTGTTGTGTCTAAGATGTATTCCGTAATTGTTCATGCCGATTATTAGATTGGCTCTGATCATGCAATAACTTGAGCGGTCGACTTGTATGCCGTTGAAAGTTTCTCTGAAGGTATTGTTTTCTAACATTATCCGCCTACATGTGTCAACGACTACTGCCGTGTTAATGTTAGGTCCCCTTATAATATTGTTTGTAACGTTCACCTTGTCTGACATTATTTTTATTCCGTGAGCCACTAGGTCTTTGTCATTAACTATTGTGAAACCTTGTAGAACAATATTTGTGCATGCAGTCAATTCGATGATGAATGCGTCACTAGCTTCTCCAGTATTACATATTATTGTGTTTTTCGGCCCATGTTCTGACCTTATAACTAGATCATTTTTCTCTTCAACAACAATGTTCTCCCTATATGTTCCATCTCTTACAACTATCGTTGTCCCTGGTGATGCTGCATTGACTGCAGCCTGTATTGTTGGAAAACTGTCTGGAACATACACAATTTTACCCGTCTGAGCGTGCGCTTGAAAGAATGTAAATATCATGGCCGTGCAAAGGAGTACGATTAAACAGATTCTCAAGTACCTCAAACTGGAGCCGCCACAAGAAATGATCTCTTATGTAATATAAAAAAATTTTGTTTTTAATGGTGTGTTGAATAACTGGCTTGTTTGTCTATTGTTTTTGTGTTTAATGTTTGGTTTTTGCTATTTGGTTGGTATGTCTTCTGCAAGAAATTGGAGTGGTTATAATGAGGCTCTTGTCAGGAGGGGTGAGATCCTCTTAGATATGGGCTTTGTATCTAGCTGGTCTAGTGAGGTTGATGCTATGAATGATGGTAAGGAGGGTGCAAGATTCAGATACCCTGAATCGTTTATGAAGCTTTTAGCTATATTGCATGCTTATCTTCTACCTTTTAGGCAGCTTGAGGGGTTTGTTAGGGCTTTAGTTGCATATGTTGATGGTTTGAAGGCTCCTTGATTATACTACGATATGGTGGAGGGTTTCGAGGATGAATGTTGACCTCAACCCATCGATCAAGGAGGATGTGATTATAGCTGTTGATTCATCTGGTGTTAAGGTAGCTAATAGGGGTGAGTGGATCAGGAGTAAGTGGGGTGTTAGAAGAGGGTTCATAAAAATCCATCTAGCTGTTGATGTGAAGAGTAAGCAGATAGTATCCATGAAAGTAACAAAGGAGGATACTGGGGATGATGCTCAAACCACTGGTAGAGGATGCATCAAAGAAGGCTGAAGCTACTAAGGTTATAGGAGCATACGATACAAAAGATCACATACCTACATGAGAGAAACATAGAACCTTGTATAAAGGTGAGAAAGAACACGTCAACAAAAGCCAGAGGATGCATGCCAAGAAAGGTCACAGCAATAGAGCAGCTCAAAGACCCAAAGCTATGGAAGAAGAAGCACAACTACACATTAAGATGGATAGCAGAATCAGCAATATCAGCACTCAAAAGAACCTTCAGAGAACACATAACATCAACCAAATGGAACAACATAACCAACGAACTACTACTCAAAGCCACAACCTACAACCTATTCACAAAAATAAACCCATAAAGAAACAACAAACAAAAACACCATACAAAACAGTTATTCAACACAGCAATGTAAAAGAAAAAACTTTAACTTTATAACATTTTTTGTTATAGGGTGGAGCACATGAGCACTATAATAAAATTTTTCACCACTCAAAGAACACTTGCAAGACCTCTTTTGAAAAGAGAGAAAATGCTGCTTATTTATTCTCTCACATTAATATTTATTTTAGCTGTCGGTGTAAGATTACTTTCTGCTCAATATGGATTCTATCTTAACGAGTTTGACCCATACTTCCAGTATATGTCTACTGAATATATTGTAAAAAGTTTTGATAAAAATGGATTTGCCGGTATATTTGACTATTTTAATTGGATAGACAAAATGGCATGGTATCCTGAAGGTAGGGATGTGGCTTCAACCTCCTTTAGTGGGCTCCATTATTTAGGTGCCTTCTTATACCTTTTTTCCAGGAACATTCTTCAGCTGAATATTAGCTTATATGATTTCTTGGTTTTACTACCAGTTGTTACTGGTGGATTAATTTCGTTAGCAATCTACTTTTTAGGAAAAGAAATAGGCGGAGAGGCTGTAGGAATTTTTGCAGGATTATTTTCTGCTCTATCGCCACCGTTAATATCGCGTGATTCGTTTGGATGGTGGGATACTGAACCTCTAGCCTATCTTTTTGGCATAGTGGTCTTTATTTTATTTTTGAAAATTGTTGAGAAAGAGAATGTTTCTATTAAAAGTTTAGTTGAAACTTCAGTTGCTGGAATTTTGTTGGGGCTTTCTATGACAATTTGGGGGGGAGCAATGTATTTTGTGGGGACTCTGGGAATTCTAGTTTTGGCTTCATTATTTTTTGTTAGATCTTATAAAGTATTTTTTGAGCATACAATAGTTTTAACCATATGGAATTTGCTTGTTAGTATGATTTTTAAGAAGCCGGGTTATATGGTTATCGTTAATCCAGCAAATCTTGTAATATATATTGGAATATTAAGTTGCTTTTTTTTGATGCTTAAAGAGGAGAGAAAAGAAATAAAGATTGAAGATAAGATTTATTCAGTCTTAACAGCTGTTCTACTAGGCTTAGTTTTGGTTAGCTTTGGTGCAATAGGAACACTGACTGCAAGATATTTTTCTGTCATCCTTCCATTTGAGATATCACATGAACCGCTTGTTGAATCAGTTGCAGAGCATGCTTCATCAACAGCTGTTGAATACTTCACCTTTTTCTCCATCACACTATTTTTTAGTGGATTCAGTATCTATTATATTCTCAAAAACATTGAAATTAAAAAATTTTCTGCAATAATTATTGCAATAACCGCTTTATATTTTGCTGCTTCTTTCGGTAGATTAATGATTTATTTAACGTTTAGTCTATCAATTTTGGGCGGTGTCGGAATACTAGTTATTATAAGAACATTACTTTCACAGTCTTCTAGATTTTCTTTAAAAAAGAAGGGTTTGGAAAACACTAATACTAGTTTTAAGTTAGTTTTTATTGCCTTCTTTTTGATCATTATGGTCTTCAACTGTGGCATATGGATTCGCTATGCAGATCAACCTGTATCTCTTGTTACGGGCTCTACCGCATTTAAAGTCATAAGCAACGACTGGATAGATGCATTATCATTTATCCATGATCGAACACCTGAAGATTCTGTTATTATTTCTTGGTGGGACTATGGATATTGGATACGAGTCATAGGCAATAGAACAACTCTAGTTGATAATGCGACATTAAATTCAACAAAAATAGCGTTGGTGGGTAAAATGTTTCTATCAAATGAAACAGAGGCTATAAGTATGATAAAGGAACTTGCACCTGGAAAAAACAATATATATGTTGTCGTATTCACTGTTGGACAACAAATTCAGCAAGGAGTGTATTGGATAGGAGGGGGAGGAGATGAGAGTAAATTCCCTTGGATGGCGAGGATTGCTGGATTGGATGAGAAAAAATACTACAATGAAAGTAGTAATCAACCTACAGAATATTTTTGGGAAAAAACACTTTTAGGAAAAATGCTTCCATGGTTCCCAACTCAAGCACAATATGGTAATCAGATAATAACAGTTTACTACTATTATCAGAAGATTGGTGAAACCGGTGACCCCTATTTTGAGTTAGTATACAAGTCATCCTTTAACTCCTATCTACAGGTACTTATCTATAAAGTCAAGCTATAACATGTAAGGGGTATTACCGTATTAAACTTTTTAAGTATGCATATTTATCATCGGGAGAAAATTTAGGTGGATGAGGAGAAATTGTCTGAGAACCACATTTTGGACATAAATCTTTTAATGTATATAATAGACATTTAGGACACTTTTTTAGTAATGATTTCATTTTTACTCACTTCAAACCCTTTTTATTTGAAGTTCACATCTATTTTTTTTAGCTTCCTTTTGGAGTAAATCGTTAACTTGTTTTAAGAAGTGTTCGGCAATCTTATAATTTGGTGCTGAAAGAGATAGGCGATAATTTGGTGCACCAACATATTTAATGCTTACGGATATATTATTTTCATTTTTTAGAATGATAGCCGAACCTAGAACCTGTTTAATTATATCTAATCCATTGGGGGCAGTAGAAGTGATTTGTATTATTTCATTTACAACTACTGGAGGGGGAGAAAGTTTCTCTTTTGCAACCTCGTACACTTTTTGGGAGAAGTCTTCTGGAAGGGAAATTTTTGTTAAAATTGAAGGCCCCTTTTGCAATAAGACGTCAATCATAGAATATAGTGAAGTATACTCTTCTAAGATTTTTTCAATATAACTTTGTAAAATTTGCTCAGGAATCTGTAGGTCTAAGGCAACTTTCTTTAGAACACTTCTACTTTTTTCCTCTTTCTTTATTAGAATCAATTTATTTCTTCGTTCTTCTTCTGTTAACTGGCGTAAGGAAAGGTCGACTTCTCGTCTAACTTTATCAACCCTTATAACCTTTAGAATAATTTTCTGATTTTCTTTTACATATCTATCAATATGTTTAACCCATCCTGATGATATTTCAGATACGTGAAGAAAGCCATGAATACCACCATATTCATCTAATGTGACATAAGCACCATAGGGTGTTATTTCTGTTACAGTAGCTAAGACAACTTCACCCTCTTCTGGTAATTGAAAATCCTTTTTTGGCATAATTAAATCATAGAAGGGTAAAGATGAGTTGGTTATAACTTTTCTAACCTTTATAGCTACTATAAGGCTATTTATTCAATTCTTGGTGCAAGGTAATAATTTAAATCAATTCCATATGGGCCAATTTTAAAATTTAGTTTAATAGGCATTTTGGATGAATATTCGAGTGTAACATTTTCCGATACGGTAGAAAGGGCACTTATTATATCAACTAAATGTGGTAAACTGTATGTAGATGAACTCTCTTCTTTTATATCAATGGAAATTAGATCTTCATTTGTTTTGTCAACTATAACTTTTGCAACACCTGTATCACCTTGTCCTTCTAATAGAAGTTGATCCTTGTTTGTTGTTAGGGTAACTGTTTCTGAAACTACTTGAATATCGTCTAGTAGTTTTTCTAAAGCTTTTGTCTTTATTACAATTTTTGAATTTAGTGGTATTTTTGGAAGTGGTGTAGAAGTGCTATATGGTTCTATTAAGTGTAAAATATATTCTCTTTTATATGAATTAAATAGTTTAATTAAAAGAGTGTTTTCCTTCATTTCAAGTTCTACTTTGTCTCTTGAAGATGCTCTTTTTATAAATTTAACAAGATCCTCGATTTTCACCCCTATTTTTATTGGTTCAGAACATTCGTATTTCTCAAATGCAGTGTTAGGCCAATTCAGGTCAATTAGAGCAATATGGGAGGGGTCCATTCCTCGGAAATTTATTCCTTGAGGGGTGGCTTCGAATGTGGCTTCTTCAACTAATGTAGAAATTGCCAAGGATACAGCTTTCCATTCTTCTGGGCTTTCACTTCTTGCTAGGAACATTTTTATCCCCTTTATTATTGAAATTCTTATTAATAAAAATTTATCTAAACTTGGTCTAGCCTTCTTACTATATTACCTTTTATTACCGCTTTACCTCCAGTACTTTCACATAATATCGAACTACATGAGGGGCATTTAACGTTTATTGTTGAATGCGAAAAAACTATTTTTTGGGTCTTACAATTGGGACATTCTACTAAATAAAAAGCACTCTTTGGCTTTGGTAATAATATTTTTTCTTTTTTGGCCAATCTAAATGTCACCTTTCAACTATTTCAGATTTTCTTAAACGTACACCTTCTCGATGGTGTATGTAATTGCATTGTTTACATTTAAGTTTTAAGGTAACTTTTTTTGTTGTCTTAGCTGTACGTACAAGTTCAGGGAACTTTTGTCCACCATATCCTTTCTTATCTCTTTCATGATGGCGTGCACCAGCTGATGATCTTCGTTCCCGACCTTTTTTATAAATTGATACAGAATGTAAAGTATGTGATTTACATCTTGCACAGTAAGTTCTAATTTCTTTAGGAATTTTCAAGACCCTCTTCCCACCCTCCGCTAATAGATAACTTATTTAAAAATGGTTCGATGTTTCCACTTGGTAAAACTGCTACATCTTCTGGCTCTAATGGTCCATATTTTTTTAAATCAACTCCAATAAATGGAGGAATATCGGATTCAACTTTAACGAGGACAGTCCTTTTAATAACCTTTTTTCGCATCTCATCAAGCTTATTTATATTACCCATTTCTATGTTTTTGAGAAAAGTTTCTGTTTTTTGCTTGAATTTTATAATTTGATTAAATAAGAAACGTTCTTCTAAAGTCAAATTAGAAAGAGTTAATTTTTCAGACGAAATCAAAAATAACTTCCTTGACCTTATTTCTATAAGTTTTTTTATAAGTGATAATATAATTGCTTTCTCTTCTTTGTTTAGAAGCGAATTTATTGTAGATGAAGAAGAATTGTTATTTTTGTTTTGTTTGAAATATAATGCAATATCGTTAAAAAAATTTTCATCTAATTTTGTAAAGTCGCTGTTCAATATTTCATTTAAAAGCACTTCATAAAGATGGTTGATTTCAACTGATATTGACATGCGCACCATTATTAGGACATAATTTATAGTTAAATAATTTTTATTTCAATTAAGGATAATCTAATGGCTCAGCTAGTCCCATGCATATGAGAAAAACAGCGGTCATCTCAGGAAGGATTATTTCTTGGTTTTTATAAGGACCAAAAACTTGTTCGTTCAACTCAAATTTTGGTGCATAATGTACATGTACTTTAATTGGTTCTTGGGTGAATGTAATTGCATCAACTAGTGGAGAGAAACTTTCAATTGTTGTAATTTCTTTTTTAATGAAACCTGTTTCTCCATGCAAAGTTCCAGGCATTCTAAATATCCGATGTATATCCGTAGTAACGTTCGTATCTATTCTTATCTTTATCTTATCAATTATTTTTTCTAGAATAGATTGTAGTTCTTTAAGTGTTACGGTTGAAAAATATTTTTGTAACATATCCCTAAGATAATTTTCGTTTAGGCTTTGGAGGGGGGCATTTAAAATGTCTTTAAAAAAAGATTTAGAGATCCGGCCTAACCACCCTTTTTCATAAGGAAGTGGGAAAAGTTGAGAAAGCTCATTTAAAGTATAATCTTGATTTAAAATATTTGATATTTTAAATCCATTAAGAGTTAAATAATCAGATAGTTCCATACGGAAAGTTTGATCTGTATCTTCATATAATGAATTTTCAACTGTCAAATGGTAACCTCTTTTTCCTGAAAAGTATATTTTTATTTCCTTTTTAGAAAGCCCAAAATCTTCTGTAAGAATATCCATTAATCTTACTATTTCTTCCTTACCATGTTCTAACCCTTTTTTTGTAGGAATATTTATTACTGTAATCTTTTCTGATCCGCAAGCAGGACACCTTTTGTTCTTGCTTTCGGGGAAATAGAGTTTGCAATTATTACACAAAGTGAAGGAGATCATATAATCCTCCTTAACTATCAGATGATCTAGGTCAATATCGAATATAAGATCAGCGCCTTTCCATATTCGAGCATTAATTGGAGCTGAGGGATCATCATAATAAGCTGAAGAATAGTAAACAGATTTTGGCGCTTCATGAATTAAAAGAGCTCTTAGTTCACCCTCACTTCTTAAATTAATATGTCTAATCATTTTCTCTGGATAGAACGTTAAATAACCAATTTCTCGTTCAGACAATCTTTGTGGGGCTTGGATTTTGTACACATTTTCATAGTAATACTTCCTAAATATCTTTTTTAGGAAGTTTTCTCTTCTTTCCATCTAATTTTTCCACCTTTTTTAACTTATAATTTAATGGATGCGATATGTTATCGCAGGATTCATTTTTATAGCACAAGCTTTGAGAGAAAAGAGTTTTGCAATCAGGTACATTATATTGCTTTCTACCACCACGTAATCCAGCGATATGTTCTACTTGATATCTTGCAATTTTTTCGTTAAAATCAGGAGAAAAAGAAAATAAGCTAATAATTTCATCAACAGTTTTCCCTCTTTTTAATAAGAACGTTGTTATAAAAAAACGCTCGTAATGAGACAGATTTTTACCTGCTTTAATTTTATCCAATATTTGTGTTACACAAGGTGGGTCTTCAGTTGGTACAAAATTTTTTGCTAACCTTTTAGGAAGTGGACGATTTTTTACTATATCAACAAGATATTGAAGATTTTGAGGGACAACAGGAGTTGGAGCATCTTTAATTCTTTTATATATTTCTTGAAATATTTTATCGCGTGCAAGTCTAATAATTTCTCTTCTTTTCAAATATACAAGACCATTATAAACAATCTTGTTAACAATCTTCCAATGTATACTTTTTAATGATGAAGAAAGTTTAATGTAATCTTTTACATGGATTGCGTATTCATAATGTGAACCTCCAATAGAATCATCAACTTCAAGTATATTTATATTCAACAATCTTTTTAAAATATAAGTTAAAACTCTTTTATTTTCTTCTGTTTTTAAAAAATATTCTGCTCGATTTGCTTCATTAAAAGCAAATCTAGAAAAAACATCTTCTCGTTGACTGGCTTTAATTATGATCAAAGCCAGTATAAAAGAGAGAAGGTCGGTATCTTTATCTAAAGTATAAAGTTCTGGTGGGTACCTTGAAGACATTAATCTCAGTTCACAACGTCTAATCACTTTTTCAAACTCATTAGATACAAAATCATTTAATGTTAGACCTAGTTTTGCAATATACTCTTTAGTTTCTTCTAAGAAGGGATATTTTACTAGATCTTCTTCACCTAGAATTTGCATTTAAGAGAGCTCACCCTACTTTATTATTAATACCTATTTAATTAGCTTTCAGAAACTTTAATTAAACTGATATTTGGATAAAGAAAAGGCGCGTTATGCAATTTATAAAAAAGAATAAAGTTGAATTTAGAGAATATCAGGATAAACTTTCAGACGTATGTCTTAGGAGGAATTGTTTAATTATAGCACCGACAGGATTAGGTAAAACTATTATTGCAGCATTATTTATTGCAAAATCTTTAATTGAAAATAATATAAGAAGATTTTTAATAATTGCACCGACTCGTGTTTTAGTTGGACAGCACACCATTACACTAAGGGAAATACTGGATTTAGAATATAAAGAAATTTCGGAGGTTACTGGAGAAAAAAAATTAGAAGAACGAATAGAGGCATGGAAAAAGAGGATTGTTATCGCTACAGCTGAGGTAACCTTAAGTGATTTAGAAAAAAATATATTTAGTATAGAAGATTTCTATGCCATAATTTTTGATGAAGCACATCATGCAGTTGGCAATCATCCATATTCAATATTAGGAAAGAAGATCAATGATAGGAAAAAAGAAATTAGAATAATTGGATTTACTGCATCGCCTCCAGCTGAAAAAGAAAAAGTTCAAAGTATTTTGGATTCACTAAACTTAAACACTGTAGAAACTATAACAGAGGAGGAGCCAGAAGTTAGAAAATACATTTTTGGCTCAAAGATTACAATAATAAAAATAAAGCAGACACCCGCCTTAAATGTAATAAGACAAAGCTTACTTAAATCTATTGAAAATATTAGTAAACAATTGGAAAATAAAAGTATAAACTTTTCTAAAATAAGATCTGTTAAGGAACTTTTAGAACTACGTAAGAAAGAAATGAATATGGAAAACAAAATTATAATTAATTCATTGATCAGATTGCATCATTGCCTTAACCTTGTTGAAACATATGGTATTGAACCATTTGTTGATTATTGTGAGAAAATCCTTTTGAGAAAAGGAAAGAGTATTATGCAACTTAAAAGTGACACCGATTTTAGAACAGCTTATGAGATAGCAAAGGGTATGCAAATTATTGGCGAGGAACATCCAAAAGTAATTGAATTGAAGAAGATTTTAATGAGAGCGAGAGAAAAAGATAAGGTAATAGTTTTTACTAATTATAAATATGCTACGAAAATGCTTTTTGAAAAAGCAAAAAATTGGAATATCCAAGGAGCTTATTTAATTGGAAAGAAAGGAAGGCTAAGCCAATCTCAAAAAGAACAGTTAGAAGTTCTAGAGAAAATGAGAGAGGGTGAATGCAAGGTACTATTTGCGACAAGAGTGGGTGAAGAGGGATTAGATATAACCGAATGCAATACTGTAATTTTTTATGATAATGTTTCTGATGCAATAAGATTTGTTCAAAGAAAGGGAAGAACAGGAAGGAAAAAGAAAGGTGAGGTTATTGCTTTAATTATGGAAGGAACAAAAGAAGAAGCACTCTTTTGGGCAGGTAAGAGAAAAGCTGAAAAAGTAATTAAAGAAATAAAAAAAGAGGTGAAAATATTACCTTTAGAACACTTTATTAATCCAATTGGTAATGAATTAAAGAAATTAAAAGTAATTGTAGACTATAGAGAGAAACAAGAAATAAAGTCAGAACTTTCAAAATACGATATAGAAATAGAAGAACAATCATTAGAAATAGGGGACTTTTTATTATCAGAAGAAATCTGTGTTGAGAGGAAGACAATAAAGGATTTTGTTGAATCAGTGATAGATGGAAGACTTTTTTCACAAGCACTGAATCTTAAACAGCACTATTCAAAACCAATTATGATAATAGAGAAAGAAGGGGTTGTGGAAAGAATCACTCTAAATTCATTTTATGGAGCACTAGCTAGTCTGATTTCAGACTATAATATTCCTGTAATAATAACTGAGAACCCCTCAGAAACTGCCTTCTTGCTTTATAGTATTGCAAAAAGGGAGCAACTTGAAAAAAAGAAAAGCATAAAGATTCGTGAAGGAGTCAAGCCTGTTAACATGAAAGAAATTCAAAAATATATATTAGCTGGAATACCAGGGATAAGTACAGTTTTAGCAGAGAGATTATTAGAAAAGTTTGGTACACTGCAAAGAATCTTTACTGCTGATAAAAAGGAATTAATGGAAGTAAAGGGTATTGGTGAGTCTATTGCAAAAAGAATAAGGGAAATAGTAACTTTGGATTATAATAAACTTAAGTAACAAAAAATAGAAGATTTAAATTAAATAATTTGGGGGATATAATAGGGGCATAATTTTTAAATGGAGGTGTATAGAAATTGTCAACAATTAATAAGGAGAACCAAGAAAGAGTTAATAAAGCATTGGCTGTATTACAAAATATTTCTGAAACAGTAACAGTTCCAAGAAACATTAGAAAAACAATAAAAGAAATTATGACAGACTTGCAAAAGGGGACAGGAAAACTCGGTGTCAGAGCTGCGAATGCTGTAGCGATATTAACTGAAATAAGTGAAGACCCAAATCTACCTATATTTGCTAGAGTAAAAATATATGATGCAATAAGCTGTCTAGAAAATATAAGGGATTAAGTACCGATTTTAGGAAAAATTTATTAAAAATCAAAATTTTGGGATATAAAAAGTGATATCCCAGAAAAAATTACAATAAAGAGTTGCTTATATGCAAGGCTTGTTAACTTAAACCAATTGGAGAAATAAAATTTATTGCATTAAATAAATAAGGTTTTTTAATAATTTAGTATTCGATATTTTTTAGAATACAATAGATTAGCGCCGGGGAAGGGATTTGAACCCTTGCAACGGACGGACCGTTACCGGCTTTCTTGTAAGATCTCGAGGCCGGCCCTTTTGACCACTCAGGCACCCCGGCTATAGGACAATTGTCAAGAGGAGTTTAAAAAATTTAAGTCTTTGAGGATAAAGATATTGTAAGTTCAGCTTGTGCTTTATCAAGTATTTTTTTAAAAAACATCTAAAACTTGACCTATGTTATTAAATTCGAGAGGTTCATTTAGTTCTTCTTGGCAGATATTCCTTGCTTTTCGTAAAATATCTCCGTTTAGTTTTGAGTCAATATAGTCAGCAAGATGAATTATCATCGCCTCAATTGTTTCAGGGCGGGTTGGACTGGCTTCACCATGATGAGCTGCGACAGCATGAATAATTTTAGTGGAAAACCTTCTTGGAATAATTTTATTGCACTTTATGTTAAGTGATCAAGGTAGTGGCCTATAGGAGAATTTTTATCAGATTCTTTTTAAGTTGTAGGTTATTGGTTTCATAATGTCATGTAGAAGACCAGCTGATATTATAGTATCAAAATCAATATTATAGCCATAAATTTTCTCTAATTGAGTTGCAATAGATAATGCGATATTAGTAGTAGAAATTAAATGATCGATTAGACCACCCGGATAAGAATGATGTGCCTTCTTAGCCGCAGGAGAAAATACATATGGTGGTTGAAATAAGCATTTTTCGATCACATATAATGTTTCTTCTCTGAATGCTTGGTTCATTTATTTTTTCTATCAACATTCTTATTTCATTAATTTTATTTTCAATATTCACTTCCATATTACTCATACACAAAGCCAGAACGATACTGTCACGATAGCTTGTTTGGAATCTAGTTTTATATTGCTGTAAATGAGCTTATGTATCTTGTTATGGATTTTGGTGTTTGATTATAGGAGAGGTTACTGTAGAATGTTTTCGCTTCGCCTTCAGTATACAAAATCATCAGCAAAAAATTATCGTGACAACATCGCCAGAACATAGAAAGGCTTTTTATATTTAAATTGTTCTTTAAATAAGGAAAGCTGGTAGAATACAAGATTATTATAATGTAGGTATTGATAGCATTTGATTTAATTTTTATAAAATTGAACTTTTATACTATGTTAGTGTGCGGGGGTTGCCAAGCCAGGTCAAAGGCGCAGGGCTCAGAACCCTGTCCCGTAGGGGTTCGTGGGTTCAAATCCCACCCCCCGCACCAGTTTATCAATAACTTTTTTCACGATACTAAGATACTAGAATTAATTTAAGGTATAGAAAATTTTTCTAAGTATGGAGATGCCGAGAGCGGGCTTTTCGCCTGAGGTTTCGAACCCGCGGCCTCTGGATTATGAGTCCAGCGCTCTAACCAGGCTGAGCTTTCGAGCAAAATGTATCTCGGCACGCTCTCGGCATCAACCTTAGATTTAATAAGGGGTATATATGGTTATCTTTTGATGATGAAAGGGGGAGAAAGGGGTCGTCAGCTAGTCTGGTCTAGGCTGCACGGTTCGGGCCCGTGAAAGCATGGGTTCAAATCCCATCGACCCCACCATTTAATTCTATTAATTATAATTAGAATTGTTGGAAATAGTCAAGAAAATTAGAATAAGTCTTCGACTTCCCTATACCAAGGTTTTTTTGTTCCAAGTTGGCTTCTTTTTATCCAATCTTTCGATTTGGGCTCTTTATCTATAATTGTTAGAAGTAAATTAATTCTGTTAATAATTTTTGAGTATATATCTTCTTGAAGCTCCTTTGAATCATAAAGTTCTTTTACAACATATTTTAATGCGTTTAAATTATTTGTTGCATCATACCAGAATCCCCAATCTTGGGCGAGAATTTTGGCTATATATGAACCATCAATTGATAGGGGCTCAGAATTTATGTCTTTTACTAGGAAAAGGGCAGCAAGGTCAATTAAGTCTTTTCTGTTTATTTTATGAATTTGCAACTTTTCTAGAACCACGTCAGTAGGAGTTATTGCAGGATATGTAAGTTCTAACCGACCTTTACCTGGTTTATCTCCAAAGTACACATCATGACTAAACTCTAATTTATTCAAGAAGACGTCGACAGTAAAGTATCCTTTTGGATGATAGAATATTAGTCTACGGTCACCAAATATACAGTTGACAATTCTATCTGGTTGATACTGGAGCCCGTTAAAAAATTTTTCAATCGAACCTCTTTGCTTTCCATATCCGACTAGATCTAAATCTGTGAACACATGCGTTGAATCCCCAAATCTTTTTCTATGTAGTGCGAGAGCTCTTGGATCATTGGAGACATACAAGTGAACAGCTAATGAACCTAATATTCTCAGAATAATATCTTTTTCCTTTGCTTTTGAAACAATTTTTAATGCTTCATTTATAAACTCTTCTTCGCTTAACCCGACAAAATGTGCACTAGCCACCACTTACCCCTCAATTTTCCAATAATTTTTTATCCCTTCAGAATCATATTCTATAAAAAATCCTCTTAAGATACCTTCAGTATATTCGCTACCAGGATTAAGTACGATAGAATTTCCTATTTTATCACTTGCATAGCTTTCGTGAATATGACCATGTAATCCGAGTGCAGGTTGATATTTTTCAATTAACTTTCTTATTGAAGTACTACCTACATGAATCATTGAAGGTTTGCCACCTACATACACAATTTTCATATTCTTGTCCAATTTTGGAGCGAGATCAAGATTTGTATTAAATGGTGGGCAGTGGAAATTAAAGATGGCCTTTGAATAATCTTTTACATTGGACCTTTTTATTTTTTCTTCAACAATTTTATACAATTTATCCTCTTCTGCTTCACGTGGTGTGCGCCAAGGTGTGGGATTAACAAATTCATGAGATACAAGTTCATAGTTGTGAGGCAATGTTATTGTTTTATCTAATGGATAGAGGATGCTTCGATCTTCATAACTTTTTATAGTTTCATCAATGTACTGTTCGTCGTCATTACCTGGCATTACAATTGTTATCACATTTTTGGTGTCAACCTTTTCCAGTAGTAAGTCCAACCATTTCCTTAGACGACCTATCATAGCATTTTTAAATAACAAGTCCATTTTTTTAGGGTCTTTTGATATTTCATTTGCTTCTTCCTTTGTCATAATGGCATAGTAATATGCCATATTTTCGATTATATCTTGAATCTTCTTTAACTCCTCTTCATTCTTCGCCGTATATTTCTTATTAAAGATTGTTGCTTCATATTCGTTATCTTTTCTAAAGATGGGTACTACAGCTTTACCTGTTAAGTCTCCAGCAAGAATAAGTATATCTACTTTATACATATTTACTACATTTATCCATTTTCTCCACACAGGAGTGCTTCCGTGCACATCAACGGCGAAAAATATTTTAGTCAAGATGAGCCATCTACCCTTCGGTTTCAACCATATTTAAAAATTAAAAAATAGGGGAGAGAGCTAAGCTGGTGGAATTTCAGTATATATTGTTTTCACGTCTATGCCACGCTTCACATTCTTAATAAGGTATCCTGTAAATATCGCAACACCTAGTGCCATCCAGAAGGTTTGCATAACAAGGTCTCTTTCTGGATTCAACCATGTTCCAGCTACAATTAGGAAGTAAAAGTTTGAACCAAACGCGAGTATTCCGAAAAGACTTAGAAGAGGAATACCGAATATAGAGTATTTTGCAGAAGATTTTTCATAAATGTCTGACCTTATAAAAGGTAAAACTGCTGCAGATAAACCTGCAACCATTACGGCAAATTGATACAGCATTGTTGTATCGACTGAGGCCAACCATTCACCACTTAGTATGTTAAGCACAACACCAAGTAAGCCACCGACCATTGTTAGAATTATTGCCCAGTGTGGACTATTAAATGTACTATTTACTCTGGAGAAAATTTCAGGGAAGAACCTGTCAAAGGACCAAGCAAAAATCATTCTACTGCTTACAAGGAAAAACGCCGGTATATCCTTTAGTAATACGATCCCAACCAATATTCCATTTAATACTTGGAACCATGCCAATTCTGGAGGCAGAAGGGTAACAGTATATGTGGTGACTACACCAGCTGGGAGAAGATGTGCTTCAGGTACACCTAAGAGAGCTGCAACATTTTTTGAACCCCAATTGTTCATTAGGAATTGGTAAAGTGCAATAAAGTAAACCCTATCTTTTGGTACATTCATTTGCTCTAGAATTTTACTTGCTCCTGTTTTATCTAAAACTTCAGATGGCACACGCCAAGCATTATAAACTAGAGCCGGTAACCCAATATAGTAGAGCATGATAACAATTGTGCCAAGTACTTGTGAAATAAACAATGTTTTAGACGGAGATTTTATTTCACCACCTACATATACAGCGGATGTAATACCGATGTAGGCCCATATTGCCCCAATTCCAGCGCGCATTGTGTCACTCCAACTGAATTCAGAGACTGGAAAAACACCCTTATATTGAGAGGATAATTCGAATGATTTCTGCACTATTTTTTCGTATGCACCTGCACCGAATACTCTATCCCAACCTACAACTGATGCACCCGCAGCAAGACCAAAACCTCCCAGAATTATGAGATTTGTAAGTACGCCTATTATTGCTAGAGTACCAAGTATGTTCACTACCCAACTATACACGCGCATACCAAATAATGCAAGTAGAGCAAAACCAAATACAAAGATGGAGCCTACGATCCA
Organism: Nitrososphaeria archaeon; assembly: GCA_049969935.1. Taxonomy (GTDB): domain Archaea; phylum Thermoproteota; class Nitrososphaeria; order JACIWG01; family JACIWG01; genus JACIWG01. The sequence goes on along the minus strand of JBMFNX010000001.1, from coordinate 118,212 downwards.
GTGTCCTTCAGTTGTCGAAAGCCATTGAGCGAAGCCAGTTAACCCAGGATTATTAAGTACAACGCCAGAGATTGTCAATGCTCCAGCAAAAAAGTCTATTGAATACCATGCAATAATACCATAACTTAGGACTTCAGTGAACCAGAAGCCCCATGAAGCCACAAAACCAAGTATTGGGCTTAAGCCTCTGGTTATAAATATATAGTCACCACCAGTTCTGGGCATCATCGATCCAAGCATTGTATATATTATGGCAGTTGGTAATCCAGCTAGTAAGCCGGTAACGAGGAAAGAATATGGGATATAGGCGCCTGGGCTATTATAGGCTGCCTGTACAGCTAGTTTATGGATACCACCACCAACTGTATGACTGAAGACTATCATAAATGCAGTGAACGGACCTATTGTTCTAACTAAACCAGAAGCTCTCCTAACGAATAGAGTGGGCGCTTCCTGCGACATAAATCAATCCCTTTACATTCTTTATATTTAAGTATTACTCTTTCAATTTTATAATAAATTTTAATTTTTTAATCAAAAAATGTAAATTATTAACTTTTATATTAAATATATTGATCGAATACAATTTGCAAATACTTATTAATCCTTAATAGTAAAGCGAAGAAAAACATGAAAAACATTAGAGTGGATAAGAATACATTGAATAGCTTGCTTTTCTTAGCTGAAGCTTTAGATGGATATACTACAGGAAGAAATGTCGATTTAAAAAAAGTTAAGGTTAAGTTTGAGGAAGTCAAGGATATAATTAAACATAAAATCGATAAAACTGGACAAAAAAGAATATTTGAGGTTGCTGATTACATAATAAACTTACCAGCCAAGGACCCTAGTGCACGTTTCTATGCGAAAATTTTTTTGATAACAAAACTTTTACTTAGGATATTTATCTTCGCATATATGTTTTCAATCATATACATCTTTTCATTTGGATATCTAGATTTAAATATACTTATGGCACTGGGATGGGGCACAGTGGCAATAATTTTCTTTAGGTGGCTTTCTTTAACCAAAGTATTAGAATTTTATGAAAGGGAACTTAAACTTCATAAATCGAAAATAAGATTTTTAAAGGATATGGTACAACAGATTATTTACTTTATTTCTGAAAATAAGGAAGAATGGGAACTAAAATCAAAAGACACTAGACTACATCTTTACAATAGCGATTATGGAAGGATAAAAGTGATCAAGAGACCATCTCTTTTAAGAGAATATTATTTGGTAGAAGTGAATTAGATGATAAAAAATGTATTTATTGAAAAAAGCACTTTATTTGCTGGAGAAAGTTTAAAAATAAAAAATTATAGTGGTGGAATTTTAAAAACTAAATTGTATGTGATTACAATTTCTGATTTATTAAAGGAAAAGGAGAGAAAAGGCTTCCCCGAATATGAAGTGATTTTTTCTTCAATTATAGAGAAAGAGCTAGATGATGGTGAAACTGAAATCAAATATCCTGAAACATTTCCACCAACTGTTTCCACTAAACATTTTAAGACCAGATGCTCACTTGTAATTGGCAGACCAAGATTTGGAGGAAAGATACTTTATCCTCGAACAGAGATAAGGTTAAAAGTTTTACCGGTTTACAACATAGAATTGGAAGCCAATAAGGATGGAGACAAATTGTTGCTTAGAAAATCATATTATGAGCCTGATGAAGAAATATTTTGTAAAGTACCAGGTGGGATAGAAAATGCTACTGCGGGCGTATTAATTAGAGAGTGGATTGTTAAAGGAAATGAAGAAAAATTTGATGAATATGTATTAGAAGAAGGCAGAATAGAAAATAATGAATTTACTATTAGAGTACCTCATGACTTTACTAGGATTGAAGATCCATTTTTATTTTACCCTTACTCGTTTTGCTCAATTACGCCGAAAGTTAAATTTGGGATTAAAGCGTATATTTTTGTCCAAAATGAGTCAACTTTATTTAAAAAAGAAATGGCTCTAGTACCAAGAAAACCACACTTTAGAAAAATAGTTTCAGAAAAATAGTAGTTCAAGTTTCATTTAAGAGAACACCTTCCATAGATATTATTTTTGTAGATAATATGTCTTTCTTACACCGATTTAGTAAAGGAGAATTTTTACCAATAAAATTGTAAGAGAGGACATAATTTGATGGCAAATACAATTCATGATTAAATGTGGGCATGATTATAAGATTATATTGCTTCGTTAAAGATGAATAAATTTGTTTTAAATATAATTTTATAATAATCCAAACCCTCTGGCCATTCAAGGGTGAATTTTCTTTAGAATACAGGGGATGAATATGTCCCATAATAATAGTATTTGATTTTTTAATATTAGGATCTGGTAAAGTGTGGCCATGCATTAAATAGAACTTGTTCAAAAGGAAACCTCTCTTTACTATTTGAACATTACTTGGCAAAAAATTTTGGATATAGGCATCATGATTTCCTAAAATAAAATATATTTTTTTAAAGTACGAGTTAATTTGGCTAAAAAATAGTGAAATCGATTTTTGTTCATTTAAGGTAACGCGGCCAATTGTATGCTTTAAATCTCCTAAAATTATCAAATTTCTAGATTTTGTTCTTTCATATAAATCTTTTATTTTCTCTGAAAAAAGAACTGAAATTCGTTTACTGTCAATTTTAATTATATTAGAGGGAGAATAGCCAATATGTAAGTCACTAAGACACAGAAAGTGTTCTTTTCCAATTTCTATTTTTATCGCAGCATCCTTATAAAGGAGAATTAATTTTGTCTCCAACAATTAAGTAACAGCATACACTTTATATTTAAGTATATTTTAGGTGAATAAAGAAATTTAATGAAGATGGAAGAAAGATTGAGGATAAAGTTAATTGTGGATAGGAATGCTGTCAAAAGACATATTTTCTTGCCTAGCAATATCGAAGTATGGACAGTCGTAGGAGATGAATGTGATCATTTGGTTAATGAAAAACCACTTTTTTGCACATGTAAGGATTTTTACTATTTATGTCTTATCAAGAAAAGAAAAAGGATGTGTTATCATTTAAAGGCATTTTCACTTGCTAAGAGGAAGGGAAAATATACAACATATTACTTTAATGATGAAGAACTTAATCTTTTTATTAAATTAATTTTCAGTAACTTAAAGTAAAAGTTTTAAACATATTTTATTAAGATTTGGCGAGCTCCGGTAGCTCAGCTGGTAGAGCGATAGCCTTGTAAGCTATAGGTCGCGGGTTCAAAGCCCGCCCGGAGCTTTATCTTTTAAAGATAAAGGCAAAAATTATATAATAGAAAGAAAAGATTCTCTGGCGTGGACATCACATCCTTCTTTAATTTTTGGGCGGTAATAATTTATTTACTGTTTACTTTAGGGCTATTAATTCTTCTTTTCTATGAATACTCGAACTCTAAGAGAAAATATTGATTAATGAAAGTGCCATGGAAACCATCTATGAAAAATTTTTGTATCACGTGTCTAGGCTGGGGTTTAAGACTTTAACAAATATTCAGAAAAAAGCAATACCAGTCATTATAAACAAAATAAATACTTTAATTATTGCTCCAACAGGTACTGGAAAAACAGAGGCGGCAATATTACCTATTCTTTTTCATATTTCAGAAAATAAAATTAAGGGGAAACCAAGTGTGCTTTATATTACACCTTTACGTGCACTAAATAGAGACTTATTACGCAGGATAAGGAAATATAGTGAGTACTTTAACTTAAAGACAGAGGTAAGACATGGGGATACACCCACAGGTTTACGGAGAAAGATCCAACAAAATCCACCAGATATATTAATTACAACACCAGAAACATTAGGCGCACTTTTAACTTTACCTGCCTATATTGGGTGGTTTAAAAATTTAGAATGGGTTATAGTGGATGAAGTTCATGAGTTGATTAACAGTAAAAGGGGGGTACACCTCGCTTTATCTCTGGAACGTTTAGAAAAAATTAGAAAAGGATTTGTACGTATAGGTTTGTCAGCTTCTGTGGGTGCACCAGATAAAGTAAAAACATTTCTTTTTGGCTTAGGACAAAAAGGCGCAGTCATTATTGATAGGAATGCTAGGAGATATATTTTTGAAAACATATTTATTGACGGGGAAATGAAGGATGTAATAGAGAACATTATAGAAAGAATTGAAGGTGAAGCAATTCGAGGGTCTATTATAATATTTACTAATACAAGACAGATGGCAGAATATTTAGCTTCTATCATTAAGACAAGGAGACCGGAGATATTATTAGAAGTGCATCATGGTTCACTTTCAAGAGAAGTTCGTGAACAGGCTGAAAAAGATTTGAGGGAAGGAAAGGTTAAAGTTGTAATTTCTACATCTTCATTAGAATTAGGAATAGATGTCGGTACAGTTTCTTTAGTTTTTCAGATCGAATCGCCACGTCAGGTTACAAAATTGCTACAGCGTGTAGGACGGAGTGAGCATAAGGTTAGTGGCATAGCAAAAGGAATTATATTAAACAATTTTATGGATGATTTTATAGAAACAGAGGCAATTTGTGAACTTGTTAGGAAGGATATAGTTGAGGAACCAAGTATCCATTATAAAGCATTAGATGTTTTAGCTCATCATATTGCGGGATTGACGATAGCATATAAGACAATTAATTTGGAGGATATAATAAAGATTGCAAAAAGAACTATTTTCTATAAAGATTTAACAATTGAAGAAGTTTTTTCAGTTTTAGAGATTCTATCAGAAATGGGTGTAATTCGTGTAGTAAATGAACAAGTTCATATGGGAAGGAAAAGTTATGAATACTATTTTAGTAACATTTCAATGATACCAGATAATCTTCAGTATATTGTAATAAATGCACTTAACAATAATAGAATAGGAAGCATTGATTATTTGTTCATTAATGAAGCATTAGAGGATGGAAAACCATTTATCTTAAAAGGCACTGGATGGAGTGTAATTTCAATAGATGAACAAAAACAGATTGTCAAAGTAGAACCAAGAAATCTGTCAGAAAGTGAGATACCATTTTGGCTAGGCGAAATAATTCCTGTTGATTATTTTACAGCCCAAGAGGTTGGTAAGTTAAGAAAAAATATAAATTTAAGAAAGAATATTGACAAGTTCGTGCCCCTTAAGTTAATGTTGGACACTACCAAAAATTTATTGGGACGCATTCCGGACAATGAATGCATATTTATTGAAAAAAGGAAAGGGGGAAATATATTTGTGATACATGCATGTTTTGGAACAAAAGTTAATAATACGCTAGGTATATTATTGAGTACACTTTTATCTTCAAAGTTAGGGTATAAGATTGAATATAATTTTGACCCCTACAGAATAATTCTTAATGGAGGATATCTTCTCACATTTGAGAATATTTTAGAAGTTTTATCAAAAGAAATTAATTTAAAAGAGATATTGGCAGTAGCTTTAAGGGATACAAACATACTCCGTATACGAGGTTGGAACATTGCGAAAAGGTTTGGAATTATACCACGTGATATTCCTTACGATAGTAAAAGTAGTTTGTTTTTACTAAAAAGGTACTCTGACACAGCTTTTTATAAAGAGGTGTTAAATGAAATCTTTGTAGATAAATTTGATTTGGAAAGAACATATAATATTTTAAAAAGGATAAGAGACGGAGACATACAAATCTTTTATAAAGAGTTAGAAGACTTTTCACCCCTAGCCAAGATTGGTTTTAAGTATGCTATAAAAGAGGTCGCTAGCATATATAATATTGATGAGACAATGTTAAACATAGTTAAAGAAAGATTGGAGAATAGAAGACATTTACTATTGTGCCTTTCCTGTGGCAAACTGGAGAAGATTATTCAAACAAAGGACGTGGATGATTTTATACATTGTAATTTATGCGGTTCAAGACTTGTTACTATCGCATCGGTTCAAGATAGAAAAGCAATTGAAATAATTAGAAAACGCGCATTGAGGAAAAAACTTTCAAAAGAAGAAGAAAAAGAGTATAGAAAGCTTTGGAGTATTTCTTCTCTTATACAGAACTTTGGCAAGAAAGCGATTTTTGTGCTCTCTGGTTACGGGATTGGCCCCAAAGTTGCAGGTAGAATATTAGATAAAAAGGCAGATATGACAGAATTGTTAAATGAAATTTATAGAGCGGAAAAGAATTTTATTAGAACACGGCCATTCTGGGACTAAAATATTTTATTCTTGAACTCTATAAATTGAAGTGTAAGGTTGCACCTCTAGACAAGGTGAAGGTGTAGTTTTTAATGCAACACCATTTATAATTAATCGTTCGCCAGGGAGGATATTTTCAATCAATTGCGCATAATCTCTCCAAGCAACCAAACTTATTTCATCAGTTTCATCACCTATTAAAATTTCTGAAAGTTTTATTCTTTCGCCGTTTTTAAGCTGAATTTCCTTTGATATTGCTTGTGAAATGGCCACAGCCTTGAGAAAACATATTCTATTTTTCTCTTGAATATTGGATTTTATCTTTGAAATTTTTTCATAGAGATTTGTCATGTTAAATGGAGGAACGTCCAACTTTTTTCCAATATTAGATGCTTTAGAACAAATTAGTTTATTTTTATTGCCAAGTGTAAAGGAACCTACTATTGTTTCTCCAGGTTTTATTGATAATAAAAATGAAGTTACATCTTCTAGACCAATTAAAACATAGTATTGACCATCGTCTGTATACACTAATGCGTTTACTAATGGAGAACCCTTTTTTGTTTTCATTAAAGGGCCTACTGAAAGAACTTTTAGGCTAAGATAGTGTGTAGACTTAAAATTTATTATACTAGATTTTTGTTGCAATGTAAGAAGAAGTGTTTTTTCGTCTCCATGAAATTCAATTTCACCTGTTGCAAGTGATTTGGACTTTAGTGGACCTATTATGACCGTATGGCCAATAGGTGGAATATCTTTACTTATATCCTCAGCCAACCATAACACAACTCTTTTTCTTTGGGTTGACGATTTGAAACCACGAAGTAGAAAAGAGTGTACGATAACATTTGTTCCATCTTTTCTCGTGTAAGTAGATATTATAGGTGTAGAATCTATGATGCCCTTTATACAGAATAGGGTACTTTTTGGTTCAAAATTATCTATTGAGTGAGAAAAGTCCTCTAATGTAGGTAAGGTGGAAGTAAGTTCAGGTATGTTTATTCTTTCAACTGAACCTTTTTGTCCAATATGCAAGGAAGGAGTGTTATCAAAATCTAATTTCACATATGCTTTTTTAATTTGAATTATTTCATTAGGTTTTAGGTTCATTGTCATAATTTCTTCTGCTTTTGAGTCCCAAGCATAACATTTAACTAATCCAGTTTTATCAAAAACGGTTAAAAGAAGAAACGAGCCTTCTTTAGAGTCCCTCTTGACATATTTTTTTAATTTTGATACAGAACAAATTCTACAATTAAGATTTACCGACTTAGCGCCTACATATAAGTCTTTAATTTCTATCGTAGACGGTAAATTAAAATCTAACTTGACACCCAAATCGGCCGCCACCAAATAGGCGGCACCGGTATCTGTTAAATAACCACTGCCAATCTTTTTCTTTTTTTCTTGAATTAAGGAAAGAATATTTTCTTTAGTAAGACCTGGACATTTTTGTAATATTTCGTCTATTATACTAGATAGGTCACGCATTTGCTAACACTCTATCCATTGTAAAGATTAGGAGATATATTTTAACTTGGATAAAATATCATAGTTGATGCAAATAACAATATGGATAATAGGAACAGTATTAATGCACCCCTTTTTGCACGGGTTAAAGTAATATTTAAGAACCTTGAGTAAGCATCAATTTGGCTATGGCCTAAAATTTTTTGATTAGATTTACAATAAAAAGATTTAAAAACACCTTGCAGGGGAGAATCTAATAATTTTGTTGCCATGTCAACAAGTTGAGATACAATACAATTATAATCTGATAATTCACCTAAGGCATAGTATCCCTTTTCTGACAAAACCTTACCAGAAGAAAAATGAGAATCTGTTGTACAAATCTCTATCAATATTAGACCTTTTTTCTGCAACTCTTCTTCTAAAAATGATCTAATTTGGGGTATAGCATTATTAGAGTCGATCGAATATATAACAAAGGGACAATTATCAATTAAAAGAAGGAGACAAGAAGCACCAGCGGGACCAATTTCTTTAAATTCTGGGAAACTTTTTTGTATAAAATTGTACTTAAAAGTATACACTGGTTCTTCTTTAATTTTTTTGATAAGTTCACTTAAGCAATTTTTTAAGTCATCTACATCTTCACTAGAGGGCAGGGGGCCTAACGCATTATGTGAATCAATTAATATAACCTTCTTTATTCCATTAGTTTCAAATTCTTTTACGTAAGCATAAATTTCTGAAGGAAGGTCTTCGATGCCATAGGGAGCAAATGTTATAAACACTAGTATTATGTCTCCAAACTTTAAACCAGTGGCAGTGACTTTATTTTTGCATACTCTAACAGGTTTAGTGCAAAGAGAACCTTTAGATATATACATTCCATTTTTTAATGAAAAAAGATAATTTTTCACCTCCTGTTTAGAGGGAAGGTTAACGTCATGCGAAGAAGGGCTGTGGAAAACTATTGAATTTATGTTTTGTAGCTTATAAAAATTTATTATTTCGTAAGGCAAGTTATAGCTTCCGATTGGTGCAAAGGGACCGGGATGAATACCGGGCACAACTAAATATAGCTTTTTATTATCATTTATAAATTCAATTTGATATGTTTCAATTTCTGAGTTAACACTGTGATATTCCAATATACTTTCAAGATAGCTTGGTTCGGCGCAAACCCAAGAGTATAAATATGAAACCAGAATTTTAAATGAACTAAAATTTAGCAATTCAAAGCCAACTTTATCAATAAATTTTATATACATACTTACAATTATAGTAAAAAATAGATTGATTGCTAAAACAAAAATTATAAAATCAAAAGAAATATTATATTTGTTGAGATATAATAAAATAATTGAGAATGGTAAGAGGAAGATTAGTGAATGAATAATAGAATAAAGATGATTTTGATAAAAGATGGCATACAGTATAAAATAGCGTAAATTAATTGTGAAAAGCATCCAAAAAGTGAACATTTTTAAATATAAATTAAATGAAATAGGAACTAAAAATATAATTATAGAAGATAAAATCGAAAAAAGTAATAAAGGAAAAAATTGGAAAAGGTTTGCAAAAAGTAAACGTCGGAATGAAGAAATCAATGAAAAGGAGGTTAGAAAGGTATCGAGGACAGCAATAACTGAAATTATTACAAAAAAACTAAGGAAAAGAAAACAGAACATGTTCAAGTTTCCATACCGGTAGAATGGTAAAGATAAAATTGTGCAATAGAAAACTAGAAAGAAAACACCAACTCTTAGAGGTGGAAATCTAAAAAGTTTTTTGTAATGGTTTGCAATTTGTGAGGTAGCATCACCTACCATTAATTACACCAGATAGAGCTCTAAAATATTATGGGGGAACGAGTATTAAGAGCATTATTGAGAAGATAACGAGGGATATAGCTAATGCAATTACATATGCGGGCTTAATCTTTATTCCAGGTGTCTCATCCTCAAAGAATCTTAGTAGACCCGCACTTGAGGCGGGCATAGGTGCAGAGGATTTTTTTTTCTTAGAACTCATACTTAGGAGATTCATTTTTCTGATTTAAAAATTTTTACGGAGGATAAAGTTTTAATTATAATATTTCCATTACAGAGTTGTATGAACACGAATAGAAAATTATATGATGAAGTATTTAGATTGCTTTATGAACATCATAATTGGTTTTCAGAAAGCTTACCATTAATAGCAAGTGAAAACGTTCCCAGTCCAGCGGTAAGGGAGGCACTAGCAAGTGACCTTGGAAATAGATATGCAGAGGGTTGGCCTGGAGAACGAGTTTATGCAGGATGCAGATATATTGATCAAATTGAGCTCTTAGCTATAGATGTTGCGAAAAAATTGTTTAATTGCGAATTTGTTGATGTAAGACCTATTTCAGGTGTTTGCGCAAATTTAGCGATATATACTGCGTTTACTTTGCCAGGTGAATATATGATGTGTCTTTCGATCCCTTGTGGAGGGCATATAAGTACAGGTAAAATGGAACTAGGAGGGACAGCAGGAGCAGTTCACGGATTAAAAATAGAATATTTTCCATTTGACTACAATGAAATGAATATTGACGTAGATTTAACAAAAAAGAAAATAGAAGAGTTAGAGAAAAATGGAATAAAGATTAAGTTAGCAATGTTTGGAGGCTCTGTACTTTTATTTCCACAACCATTGAAGGAACTTGCAACATTTTTTAGGGAAAAAGGAACATTCGTATGCTATGACGCAGCACATGTGATAGGATTAATTGCAGGTAATCAATTCCAAGATCCCTTAAGGGAAGGAGCTGACGCTATAACATGTAGTACACACAAGACACTATTTGGCCCCCAAGGAGGAATGATTCTTTCTTATGAAAGATTTTCTGAAAAAATCAAGAAAGCAGTTTTCCCTGGAAATGTTAGTAATCATCATCTTCATTCTGTTGCAGCAAAAGCGATAGCGCTAATTGAAATGATGGAGTTTGGAAAAGAATATGCACTACAAATTGTCAAAAATTCGAAAGCTTTTGCAGAAGCTTTAGCTGAAAAAGGTTTAAAAGTTCTAGGAGAAAAAAATGGGTTTACAAAATCACATATTGTACTTGTTGATGTTACTAAATATGGCCTTGGAGGCGATCTAGAGAAGAAATTAGAAAAAGCAAACATAATATGTAATAGAAACCTACTTCCTTGGGATATCAAGGAAGGAAGACACTTTGAAAACCCTGGTGGCCTAAGATTTGGTGTTTCAGAAGTAACAAGATTAGGAATGAAAGGAAATGAAATGAAAGAAATAGCTGGATTTATAGCAGATATAATAGTAGAAAACAAGGACATAGAAGAAGTTAAAAGAAAAGTAATAGAGTTTAGGAAAGAGTATCAAAAAATTCACTTCTGTTTCGAAAGTACAAGAGGAGCACATGAATATATTAGGATAAAATAAAATCAGATAAAGTAGTTTGTTTTTGCTCTTTACCAAATAGACTCTCAAAATCCTCTTTAGCCAACTCTACACGCATCCTTACATAAGAAGGAACACCTTCATTTGACGCAAGACGTTCAGCTAATTCTAAAAATTTACCAACACTCTTTTTAGTAACAGAAAGTTGTAGTTCTCCCCCACATTTTACGCAAACTCCTTTTAGAGGAATACGACGATATTTTTCTCCACATTTTTTGCACCTAACCTTCTGGGAACCAAAAGCCTTCAAGTTACCGAGTATATCTGGTAAAAGGTGTGTGGTCAAAATTGCGACTATAGCCTCATTAAAGCTAACTGCTTTTATCATTAATTCATATTTGAACTGTTTTTCAATTTTTTCTAAAAATGATGGAGCAGTTGCAAGTGAATTTCTTTCTTTGTTTAAAAATAAAACTGTAGTATCATAGTTATGTTTTAGATCTGGAAATTCTTCCTTTTTGGAGAGTAAATTTTTTATTAATGGTATGGTTAAGACATCACGAGCGGATACGGATTTATAGGTTTTTTCGTAAAAATCTTTTGGATAACGTTCGCAACTATCTATAGAAAGGGATTGATCTTCAACCTCAGAAGGTATAATATATGGTTGCAAGAGTAGAGGAGTATCCATTAGGCCACCAATCTGTGAAGGTACATATTGTAATGAGAAATTTAATAATATATCAAGTAGTAAAGTTATAGAGTCTGCATCACCGTCACAATCTCTTCTTTTTGCTGAATGCCAGAAGGGGTGAGCTAAGCAAACTTGGGAATTTGAAAATCCTATAATTCTTCCTATTACTGCTACTGAGGTATGGGGGGCAATACCCACTATTAAATGGCCTATTAGATCTTTTTCATCTTTTGCATTATAGAATGAGGGAATGTTATAAAATTTTTCTAATAACTCGTCTATGAATTTTGAGACATTCAATAAATGTTTAGCCGCATTTTTGGGTAAAATCACATCTTGAACATATATTGGGACCGGTTTTCCAGATGAAATTGCATCTAATTCATAACCTAATTCAACTAATTTGTTAAAATTTGTAATTAAAATATTCGGCAAAAATGCCGTGAGAGGCATATTAGTAGCATCAAATCTTATAGTTCCATCACGATAAATTTGCAAATTATACTTTTGTCTCAGGAGACCTTTTTCAATTGGTTCAGGTTGTTTTAACTCATTCATTAAGCCTTTAACACCCTTTAATGGTGATACAGGCTTATAATCCACTTTACTAGATGCAAATGATAATTCCTTCTTTAAATCGATAACCTTCTGTGAATAGGGTTGCATCTGTATTTTGCATCGGGGACATATCTTATCCACATCAGACATATTACCACAAGAAGGGCAAGTATATACAATGACAGTTGGAGAATTACAATTTTTACATAATGAAGAAAATGAATTAGTCGAACATTTTGGACAATATCTATTTATAATAGGAACACATATAACTTTTTCAGAGGCCTTTATTAAATCACGTGAAGAACCACCAAATGAACCTACAGGAAAAAGAAGATGCACAGGAGGTTTCATCCTCCTCTCCTCAGCCTTTTCAGGCCTTCCAACTCGTACACCTATAAATGCAGATGACTTATTTTTAATTGGAATACCACTTAGGAAAGATATTAAATCTAGTACACTTTCATATTTTGAAAGAAAGACCGCTTCTCTGTATAATCCTAAACAAATTCCGAGAATCTTAGAAACATGGGGCTCAAAAATTATAGAATTATTTTCAACATCATGAGGAACACATAATTTTTCTAAAATTTGCTTAACGTTATTATCATATGGTATAATTAATCTATCATCTTTTCTTATTCCATTCATTAAAGCATTTCTAAGAAGAATAACTTCATTAATTTGTAGTAAGTCCCAAAAATATAAGTAATGTGGATGTAGTGGAATATTCAAAGTTTTTGATAGCTTATACGCTATATCAAAATCAGGATAATACTTATTTGGATTACTCATCCATTTAAGAATATTTTCTAAAGGAATATCTAATGATTGTGATGCAACAGTGATGTTACCAAATGATTTATTGCATGCATCAATAAAATCATGCAACCATAGCTCCTCAACATAGGCAGTCTTATCAAGAACTGCATTATTTTCTACATAATCTCCAAAAGATATGAGAATGTCGCCAAGAAAAAGAATAGTCTCGATCTCATTTTTTATCATCTCTGCTGTTTTTAAATCTTCAACCTTCACAACAGACCCATTTTTTAATTTAACAATTGGGCCCTCTATTGAATCCACAAAAGCAACTGTAGCACTTTTACCAGGTTTATCTATTTTTATTTGTGTTCCTGTAACAAGTGCATAATCTAATACTACAGAAGTTAGAGGATTTATCCCAACTGTTGCTAATCCTGTATTAAAACATCGACCATATCTTAATCTAAACCCACCTTCTGACCCAGGATAAGAAAGTATAGGGCGTCCAGCTATTACATCGCCAAAATGAGAAAGCGTAGCAGCTTCCTGTAACCCACCTTTTAAATGAGAAAGCCAATTCCAATCTGTTAAAGAAAGTTCTTTAACTAACTTTTCTAGTTTTCGTGCACGACCTATAAGACCATCATTCAAGACTCGTAAGGCGCCACCTCTAACACGATTTGTCTCAATTCTTTTCATATTCCTATGTATTATAACTTCGACAGGGTTTGTTTCAACTCCATTAATTTCCACAGGAATATACATTAATGCCGTTTTTATATCTTCATCTGTTACTTTAAACTGAAAATTTCCAACTTCACGCTCATAAATTCTTAATTCTTCAATAAATCGGCCTATTTCATCATCAAAGTCATTTACATGATAACGATCAAGACCAAGAACCTTCCTAACTTCGTTAGCTATAACTAATGTAAAAGCAGCATCTGTACCGCCAGCAGAGCGTATAGGCCCTGCAAAGTATATGCTAGCATATTGTGAACCATCTTTATTTTTCTTTATTGCAATTTTTGATATACCTTGCAACGGTGCAACTGTGACACCATCTGTGACAACGGCTAATCCTGCTCTAATTCCTTTATCTAATGCTTCTTCACGTGATAAAGAACCAAATAAACCTGATGCAACATCAACTGCTAAAGTTAAAGCTGCTGCCTCCTTTTTACTATATTTTAATAAAGTCCTTAATCTTTTTGAAATACCTTTAAGACCTATCAATTCTTCAACCCTAGACGCCAGATCAAAAACAATTTTTGTTTCAATGTAAGGAGAGGGATCTAAACCTTTACTTCTAGCTATACTTGCAATTTCTACTGCTCTAGAAATATAATCTGTAATATAGGAATAGTATTTTTCATATTTTGAATTTAAGGATACGCGTTCTTTAAGTAGGGAAAAATATTGTTGCATGTGTGATGCAACAGCACTTTGCAACAGTGATCATCTCATCATTTTTATTAAATTTTTATTTCCCCCCTATTAATTTTATCAATGAATTCATTATAGGTATCTATATACTCTTTTTCTTTAGAGGCAGGATAAGAGTATAAAAGATGGCATGTTCCACATTTTATATTAACTAAGTCGTCTGTCACTCTCTCAACTATTAGTGAAATATTACCGCATCTAGGACAGGCCAAAATCTTTGGTAACTTTCTCTTGAATACCTTTATCACTCTTCTTTTTCTACGCCCCATTTACATCAACAAAACATAAACTTTGGACGTATTTATATAGTTATTCCATGCCTTGAAATAAATTAATAACATTTATTAATAGTTTAATTATAAAAAGTAAAAAATAACTAATAAAATTAATAAAATAAAAATATTTATTAAAAAAATTAATTTTTAAAAATTTTGAGAAGTACTAATTAGGAAGAAAATAAAAGAAAAACTTTTAAATGTTTTACGTTAACGTAAAACAGATGCTAAAAGAAATAATTAAAGAAGACAAACTGTTGGAGCGATTAATTGATAATGGAAATATAACAAAAAAACAATTAGATTACATTATTGTACGGAAAAAATTAACAGGAAAAATGAAAGATATTCTTATTCAAACTGATAAAGGAAAAATCTCAAAATCAGCTTATTCGATTACAAAGGATAGAGGAGTTAATAATATTAAAAAGTCATTCTATACTTTAATTCTGGCTTACTACTTAGACATTATCGCGAAAGATAGTTTTATTGCACTTGAAAAGGTAACAAATATCATAAATAATGTTAAAGGTAGAACATTAACAAAAGAACAGGTAAATGATGTTGTTAAAACTTTAGAAAGTATTTTTGATCAATTAATAAGCATATAAAAGTATTTAAACATAGCACTGTGATATAATGTTGCATGATGGATATCATAGATTTTGTGATTGTTGCATCACTAATTTTCATGATTTTAATATCTTATCATCTAATTTTCTATTCTAGCAGAAAAAGTGAAAACGTATCAAAAGAAGAATATTCCCTTTTAAAAGCAATACTCACCGAATTTAAGCATAGAATAGATGAACAAAACAAAAAAATTTCGGAAATTATGGTAAAGGTTGATTTAATAGAAAATAGGATAGAAAAACCATCTACAAAAAAAGAGGAAGCAAAAGTAAGTTCAATACAAGAAAAAATAGAAAGTGATACAGAAAAAAAAGTAAACGCAAATTTGAATTTAAGCGATATAGAACTAAATATTCTTAAATTCATTTCAACTGGACCAAAAAGTTCAAAAGAAGTTCAAGTAACCATAAATAAGTCTAGAGAACATACAGCAAGATTACTAAAAAATTTATATACAAAAAATTTATTAAAAAGAGAAAGCCAGGGAAAATTCTTCGTGTATTCGTTAAGTGAACAAGGCAAAAAAATTATCTTTGAATCATAGGAGATTTTATAATTGAATATATCCATCCAGAAGAACTCCATTTCCTGGTCAATAAACCTCTATCAACTAATCTCATAAGATATGTGGAAACAAGGGCTTGGCTCAGATCAGTGCCCAACTCTTCTTGAGCGACAAGAAGCGCATCAGATGATGTAAATACACCCACAGAGAAATGTTTGAGTAGTATATCATAAAATCTTTGGAATTTAGTATCTTTATGTTCTGTTTCATAACTTGTAGGGGTAACATCTGTATTATTAGAAAGAAAATCATATAGTCTCTTTATTTCTTCACCTGACGAAAAACCATTTATTTCAATTTTTATTTTCCTTCCACCATAATCTTCAAATTCAATTTTTATTTTCCTTTTTCCTCCGGAGGACATTTGTAATCGGATAAAATAATAATAGTGATAAATGGATAAACTGTTAACAAGTTAACTAGTTGGTAAAAGAAAATTTACAACAATTAAAGTTAACAGATTTAACAAAAAGTTAACAGTACACAGGAAAAAATGGTCTAAAAATATGCGTAAAAATGGTCCAGTGGAAATAAAGGGGTCTTCTTCTAGTTGATTAACTGTTAATTTTTTGAAAAACAGTCCAGTGGAAATAAAGGGGTAACCGCCTAATAAATTTTAAAATAAAAATTAAAATTAACAACCACCACCCCATTTTTTCCATTAGAAAAATATTTTAAAGAAACACATATAATTAGGTAAATGAAAAATTACAATTAAGTTTAAAAAAATTGATATAGTATAAAATATAGAAAAAATAAAAATAAATAACGGGATTTTCTTCTTTTAAGAGAAGAATATAATTTACCATAATATTATTTTTTCTAATGGAAAAAACGGGGTGTCCTAAGTAAAATAATATATAGTATTCCAGTAGAAATATTGGTATATGAACACAGATGATTTTTCCCTTGATGAAATATTTAAAAGAGCTCTAAATAAAACTAGTATCTTTAAAAATAGGAATGTTTTAAGATCTGATTATATTCCTGATAAATTATATTTTAGAGATGAACAAATTAAAATTGTAGCTGAAACAATTTCTCCTGTTCTGCATGGTGTAAGACCATCTAATATATTTCTTTATGGTAAAACTGGTACAGGTAAAACAGCTGTTGCAAAATACGTTTTTTCAAAATTAAGCCAAATAGCTTCTTCAAAATCAATTAATGTTCGCTTTGCTTATGTAAATACACGAATGGCAGGTACTGAATATAGGGTTCTTTATGAAATAGCTCGTGATTTTAATATTCCAGTTCCTCATACAGGCCTTGCTTTAAGTGAAATTTTTGATAGAATTTTTAAAACTCTTAACAGTGAACATTTTTCCGGCCTTATAATTTTAGATGAAATAGATTTTTTAGTTAAAAGTCATGGTGACGATATATTATATGAACTTACACGTGCAAACGAAAAACTATCAGGTGTCTTTATTTCCCTTATAGGTATATCAAATGATTTAACATTTAAAGAATATTTAGATCCAAGAGTTTTAAGTAGCTTAAGTGAAGAAGAACTTGTATTTCCGCCTTACACTGCCGAAGAATTAAAAGTGATTTTAGCTGATAGAATAAGACTTGGTTTTCAACCTAATGTATTTACAGAAGCAGCATTAAATTTGGCGGCTGCACTTGCTGCGGCAGAACATGGTGATGCCAGGAGGGCCGTTGACCTTGTCCGGGTTGCTGGTGAAATAGCAGAACGAAAGAATCTTAATGTTGTTGATGAAGAACAAATTCGTGAAGCATTATTAAAAATCGATCAAGATAGGCTTGTAGATGCGCTTAAATCTTTGCCACTGCACAGTAAGCTTGTTGTTTTAAGTGTGGCCAGTTTAAAGGACAATGTGTCGACTGGAGCAGTTTATAATAATTATGTCCAGTTATGTAAAAGATTGAGTGTTCCTGAGTTAACTACTAGACGTGTTAGTGGTTTATTAAATGAATTGTCTATGTTAGGAATTGTTTCCGCAGAAACTGTTAGTCTAGGTCGTCAAGGCCGTAGTAAGAGGCCTAAACTTTTAATTCCATTAACTACAGTAAAAGCTGTTTTTTCTAATGATCCTGTCTTATTTGATTTGGTTAAATATGTGGAAGATTATGCTGAATAGTTATTTCATTAAAGTTTTTTTCTATAATTTCTAGTGTGCTTAAGTTGACTATCGCTGCTATACCTGGAGTTGGATTTATTCCAATGGATTTCTGATGCATCGTTTGATTCTGGAATGTTCCTGAATTTACTATTAATGTGCTTCTATATTTTGTATAACCAAAAACATGTACATGTCCAGCATGAAATATGTCTGGTGGCGTATCTATAACCAAAGTGTCCTCCTCCGCTGGTGCTATAATTGTTCTTGCTCCAAAGACTGGCGCTAAATGTCTTGCTCTTAATAATAGTCTCATAGCGTTCTCCGGTCTATTGGTTTCTGAAGATGGCGAAAACGCAAAAACATCGTCTAAACTACGGCCGTGATATACTAAGAAATTTACTCCATGTAATTTTATTTCAAGTGGATCACCATACATTAGTACATTATCCATCCTATACAATTCTTCGCAATATTTTTTTGAAATAGATGGTTGTGGCAGAGCCTGTCTGGTTGCATCATGGTTCCCGGGAATGATAATAACTTGTATGTGCTTAGGTATTTGTTCAATATACTGTGCTGCTAAAATATATTGTTTCCTTATGTCATTTATTTCTAATTCTTTTTCTTGATTTGGATAAATGCCTACACCATCAACTAGGTCTCCTGCGATTATGATATACTTTAATTTTTTAATAATTTCTTTATCTCCATGATATCCCTGAAGCCAATGTAATAAATGTTCAAAAGTTTCTCTTTGAAAACTTTTACTTCCTATATGTAAATCTGAGAGTAAGAGCGCATAAACTTCAAGTGCTCTTGTTTGCAATGTTCTATCTGGTATTTCAGGGAATTCTATTTTTGTAGCATAAGCTATACCTTCCTTTATAGATGAAATTTCAGCTATTACAAATTGGTCCGGTAAAACTTCCAAAGGATTATGATTTTGTGTATTTTGCTTGGCAACTATTTTTAATACTCCTGATGGATCTTCAATTTCTAAAACTACTTTATCTTTTGCTACTCTTTTTTCTTTTACTAATCCCGCTACTCTTATATCTTTTTCATTTTCTGTAACTTTGTCTATTTTTGTAAGACTTTTTGGTGAAGGTCTGGAATTAGCAACTTTTAATAATTTGATGTAACGATTTAAAAAATATTTTTTAAATCCCTCTATTCCTTCAAGAATTTTAACTTCATTTCCAGGGTCTTTTAGCACATTGATGTCTGTTTTTATATTCTCATATTCTATTTTTCCTTCTAGTTCCTCTTTTTTTGGTAAAATAAATTCAATATCATTTAAGGTAATAAAATTTGACTCTATTAATTCGGCTTTCTTTCTTTTTATTATTTTCTCTATTATCTCGTTTTTACTAATATTCTTTTGTCCTGTTAGAATTTCAACTAACTTTTTAAAAGCTTTTGGCTCTATTTGTAACCCCTCTTTAGTAAATTCATATACAATTTTTTCAATATCTTCTTCTGACAATTCTAATTAAGCGTATTAGTAATAGGGTTTAAAACTTTCCTCTTTTTTAATTTAAATCAGTTTAAATAAATAGGGGTTCTATTAAAGGGTCATATGCAAAGAATCACAAAAATCCATTAATAAAGGAGGCTATTCCTTTCTTGAATGAAGATGATAAAAAAGTTAATAATTCATCGGAAAAATATGGAAAAAGAATTAGTATCTTTATTCCTGTGTATGCGAATTCAGATTTATTAGATTCATTATTAGATTCATTATTAAGAGATGATTATAAGAATAAGGAAATTTTTGTAATAATAGACAATCCGAGTCAGGCTATGTTAAATATTATTGGAAAATATCAGGATACAGATTCGCAGATTTATTTTATTCTAAATTCTCAACGTGTAGGTAAAGTAAATGCCTTAAATGATGCTGTTAAACGTTCAACAGGTGAAATTCTTGTTTTCTTAGATTCAGATATTAGAATTGCAAATGAAGGAAATTTTCTAAATGAGATTGTGAAAGAAATGCTTGAAACTGACATCCTTGATATAAAGAAGGAAGTTGTAAAGGACTCTTTTATTTCTAGGATGGTTAATTATGAATTTATTAGTTCAAATTTTGTTAATTATCTTTATTCGAGATTTACGAATAGATGCTTAGGTATTAATGGTTCAGCTTTTGCAATTAAAAGAGAAGTCTTTGAAGAAGTTGGTGGTTTTTCAAGAGTCATTTCAGAAGATCTTGATTTAGCTATTAAGGTTGCACTAAGGGACAAATATTTTAAATTTTATGAAAAAATAAAGATTCAGACAAGATGTCCTCCAAATTGGATAACCTGGTTCAATCAAAGGAAAAGATGGAGTGTTGGTGTTGGACTATGGCTTAAGGATCATTGGAGGGATCTTCTAAAATATGTAAGGAAATATCCTCATATTGCAATATTAAGTTTTGTAATACTTTTTCCAACATTCATTCCCATTATTTTGTCTTACTTTTTATCAAACTTTTTAGGGTATAAAATTTTAAACTTTGCAATAATTTTTTTGGCTACAAAGTTTCCCTTTCTTATCGCTTTTCCATTTCTTTTTTCTATTTCACTTTTTATTTTATCAAGTCTACTGAATTTCATAATAAGTTTTATATTCTTTCTATTTCTATTTTTCTTTTTCTCCAAAAAGTTAAATCTTGATTTTAACCTTTTTGAATTTACTATATACTATTATCTTTATCAACCTTTTGCATTCTTTGTACTTATTGTTGGAATAATAACTCCATTCATTTATAAAAAATATAAACTTGATTGGAAAGTCTGATATTCTATTTTCTAGTAAGGTGAGCCCTGGGCGGGGGTTGAACCCGCGAACCTCCGCCTTACCAAGGCGGCGCTCTACCAGCTGAGCTACCAGGGCTCAATTACGGTTAGTAATATTTCTATTTATAAATAACTGTTGCACCCAAATATTTTTATATGAAAGGATTTACCGGTTTTTATAACATTTGAGCGCCTATGCATACACCCCTATTTGACAAAAAAACGTTTGAACCTGAAGATGAGCTATTTATTTTAGATTATTGGAAAAAGACAAATGTGTATCGCTGTTTTAATCCATCATATGACTGGTTCGTAATAGATATTCCTCCTCCATATGCTACAGGTTCAATGCATGTTGGTGGTTCTGCCCACTATGTTCAAATTGACATTATTGCAAGATATTTCAGGATGAATAAAAAGAACGTGTTTTTTCCTTGGGGTGTAGACAGAAATGGTTTACCTGTTGAATTGATGGCTGAAAAAAAGTTAAATAAGAAAGCAACTGAAATTCCTAGAGAAATATTTTTAGAACAATGTAAAAAAATACTTGATGAAACAGAAAGTAGAATTGTTGAAACACTCTACAGGTTAGGATTAAGTTGTGATTTCGAAAATGGCTATAGAACAGATTCCCCTGACTATCGTGCTTTCACGCAAGAAACATTTATTGAAGTTTGGAAAAGAGGTTTGGTTTATGAAGAGGAACGACCCGTTAATTGGTGTCCAAGTTGTAAGACAACAATTGCTGATGCCGAATTAGAGAAAGAAGAGCGAAATTCTACGCTTTTCTATATTAAGTTTCAATTAGAATCACAATCATCTAACACTACAAATTATATTGTTGTCGCTACAACAAGACCTGAATTACTAGGTGCATGTGAGGCTATAATATTTAATCCCGATGATAATAGATACTCTAGCCTCAAAGATTCTTTCGCCATTGTTCCAATATATAATCATAAAGTTCCGATAATTCCCCACCCCTATGCAAAACCTGAATTTGGAAGCGGTCTAGTAATGATTTGTTCCTATGGTGATCAGTCAGATATTAGACTCTTTAAAGAACTTAGATTAAAACCTAAAGTATTGTTAAACGAGAATGCAGTAATGAACGAAAATTCAGGTCCACTTTTTGGTCTGAACGTTGAAGAAGCTCGGAAAAAAATAGTTTCCTTATTAGAAGAGGAATCATTATTGCTTAAAAAAGAAGTTATAACTCAGAATGTTCCAGTATGTTGGCGTTGTTCAACACCAGTAGAATATATAAATGTGAAAGAATATTATCTTAAGCAAATAGAATTTTTGGAAGATATTCTTAAAATTTCAAAAGAGCAAATAAAGTTCTTTCCTCCAGAATCTATCAATATTTTAATTAATTGGATAAACTCTATTACATCTGACTGGCCTATTTCTAGAAGACGTTTTTATGGAACTGAACTGCCTATTTGGTACTGTAAGAAATGTGGTACCCCTAATTTACCTTTACCTGGAAACTATTATCAACCATGGAAACAACCTTATCCATTAGAAAGTTGCAAAAATTGCGGGGGAAGAGACTTTGAAGGTGAAATTAGAACATTTGATACATGGGTTGACTCTAGTGTTTCTGCATTATATGTGTTAAGACTTGGTAGAAAATTAGGGTATCCTTTACCTGACGTTCCAGTAGGAATGCGTCCTCAAGGAATAGATATAGTTAGAACATGGCTCTACTATTCCTTACTAAGGATTTATCAGCTAACTCAAAAACCAGCTTTTAAGTATGTACGTCTTTCTGGTATGGGTCTTGATGAGCATGGACGTGCTATGCATAGACACCTTGGGAATGTCATTTATCCTGAACCGATTGTAAAAAAATATGGTGCTGACGCTTTTAGGCTTTGGGCTGCAAGTGAAGCAAAATTGGGTTCAAATTATCTATTTTCTGAAAGCA
The DNA here is from genome assembly GCA_049969935.1 of Nitrososphaeria archaeon. Taxonomy (GTDB): domain Archaea; phylum Thermoproteota; class Nitrososphaeria; order JACIWG01; family JACIWG01; genus JACIWG01. Next base: position 95,466 of record JBMFNX010000001.1, on the reverse strand, counting down.
GGGTTTCTGGTGCAAGAAAGTTTATCACAAAACTTTGGAATATTTCACGTTTTATATCCCAATTCCCACCATGTGAGGAAGCGCCATTGGAACCAATAGACAAAGCTATACTAGAAAAGTTGGATGAACTAATACAGGTATGTAGACTTTCTTTTGAGGAGCTTGATTCGTTTGAAGCTGCACGAGCAATTAGATATTTTACTTGGAATATATTTGCAGATCACTACATTGAAGCAGTAAAATCTAGAGCCTATAATAAAAATAAGGAATTCCCTGAACTCTCTTCCAAGAGTGCTATTTCCACACTTTATCGAGTTCTTTATACAATAATTTGTCTAATTGCACCTATAACTCCATTTATTTCAGAAGCAATTTATCAAAAAATCTTTAATTTTAAGGAGAGTGTTCATCTTGAAGAATATCCAGTGCCACAAGGGACAAAAAAGGAGTTTTCTGATCTTTTTGACAGATTTATGCAACTAAATTCTGCTATATGGAGTTATAAAAAGAAGAAATTACTATCCCTTGCTTCACCAATTTCAATGTTATGCATACCGAAAGAATTAAGAGTGTTTGAAAAGGAAATAATTTCCATGCATAAAGTTAAGGAAATATTTTATGATATGCTTCCATCAAATGACTTTGAAAAGGTCGATGAAAATATCTTTGTTAAACTTTAAGTACGTGGTCTATATCTTAATATTGCCCCAATTCCTCCAAAGTTTTTAAGCATTATACCTGATTCTGTTTTAGATGAAATTACTTCTACCCGTGCTCCAACTAAATCTGCTTTCCTAGCAATATACTCTATATAATCTTCTTCTTCTACTTCATAATCAAGTCTCTGGCATCCTGCACAAGCTGAAGCCAAAATTTCCTGTTTACGTTTTATATATTCATCGCGAGCAATATATTCAATAATCTCTCTTCCACAATATTTACATTTAACCTTAAGTGCTATCATATTAATATCTTCAACAACAATTATTGTATCAACATTGCCTTGATTGAGACTGTTTTCTACTGCATTAATACCATAAACTGCTAGGCCATCTTCTCTCGTCACCTCGCGTAAAAAGTTTTGAACTAACTTAATTTCTTCAACAAGTCTTAAATCTTCCAAAACTTTTTCTGCTTTCATAACCGTCTCACGAATGCCTTCTTCTCCGGCATATGAAGTATCTATTACAGCAACAATTTTGTCTCGTAATTGATAGTGTAAGTACTCTCCTTTTAAAAAGTCATCCTTTGTAGGCCCTGGCCCACTAACAATTAGTTTACTTACCTTATTTTCTTCCAAAAACAATTTTGTTGCATGTCTTCCCACTCGATGGAAAAAGTCATTTACCTCCATCTCTCTAAGACGTTCAAATCTTCGTGCAGATTGTCCTCCCGCTCTATGTTTTCCCGATATTCCAGACGTCAGAACTTCTGCTACTTCTACCCTATCGCCATAGAGTAAACCTAAACCAGCCTCTGATGTGTCTATTGAAATTATTCCAATTAGTGTTTCCTCCTTTAACATTTCTTGTAAAATTTCTGTGTGGAAATGGTCATCGCACCTATAAAGATATGTTTGCACAGGCTTAATTGGCACTATTTCATAAAGGAAAATTGTTTCACTTCCTAATCCATTTGTTGGTAAAGCACCGCAAAATATGACGAGCCCATTTTCAGGCGCTTTCTTATAGAGTTTTAAACGTTGCATAGTTTTTACTAAAGCATCTTGTACATGTGTTCTTGTGGTATCTGATTTTATATTAGATGCAGTACCCCATTCCTCTCTCAAAGAATTTATTACTTCATGGATGGGTTTCCCTGGAGGTATATATAATGAAATTAATTCAGTTCCTCTTCCTCTTTTCTTTGAAAGTTCTACCACTAATTGCTTTAATCTATACTTCTCAACTGAACTTTTTCCTTTGTCACTTTCCATTTTACATCACAGTATGTTTTTATCTTACTATTTAAGATGGTTATGCGAGATACCCTTGCAACGTGTGGTAATTAAATTAAGTGGTTCTATATTTAAGCAACCCTTTGATTTAAATTATATTAAAGTTCTATGTGAATCTTTTGTTTCATTATTAAATGAAGGTATACAGCCAATAATAGTCTCTGGTGGTGGTGAAGTTGCAAGAAATTACATAAATGTCTTGCGTGCTTTTGGTGTAGATGAAACCACTTTGGATGAAATCGGTATATCTGTGTCAAGATTAAATGCGAAAATAATAATTGGTGCACTTGGTTCTTTTGCCTATCCATTAGTGCCCTCGTCAATGGATGAATTGTCTTTGGCACTTAATTTTGGGAAAATAGTTGTTCTTGGCGGCCTTTATCCAGGGCATTCTACTAATGCTACCGCAGCATTAGTTGCAGAAAAATCTAGAGCCACACTTTTCGTCAACGCGACAGATGTCGATGGCGTCTATACAGCTGACCCTAAAATTGATAAGAATGCAAAAAAATATGATCAAATAGATACAAAGACTCTTTTTAATTTAGTTACATCTTCTCCTCTTATTGCAGGTTCTTACGATCTTTTTGATCCTTTAGCTATTAAAGTAATTGAACGATCCAATATTAGAACAAGAATTGTTCTTTGTACACCACAAAATATATTAAATGCAATAAAAGGTTCTAAAGTAGGTACTGAAATAGTGATAAAGTGAGTTAAATGTCAGAAAAACAAAATAAGTCTAGAGCAATTCCTCCACATACACATTGTAAAATTTGTGGTGCCGCTATTCCAATAGGAAAAACTTTCTGCTCAAATGCATGCATGCAGAAGTCCATTGAAATGGATAAAAGAATGAAACGTACGCAACTAATCTATTTGATCACTTTCATAATTCTTATGCTATTTACATTAGTCTTCTTTTTTATAAGACCTTCAAAGTAAATAATAAGCCCATTTGATCTTGATTAGGAAAACATTTTGTAAACAAAATTTACCTAAAACTGTAAACTTGTATTATGGTATAATGCGGGGGGTGGGATTTGAACCCACGAACGCCTACGCGAACAGATCTTGAGTCTGTCCCCTTTGACCTGGCTCGGGAACCCCCGCGCCATAAAAATAATCTCCCTTAACTTATAAAAATTAAAATTGTCAATTCACATAATTATCAGCAAAATTTTTATATCCCTTTTTAGCGGTTAATGTTTGCGCAATGGCGGCGCTTTGTTAGAGCATGGGAACAAAGTTCCCCTTTTTGCGATGAATAACAAGCCTCCAGTTGCGCGTACAAGATGAGGATTCGAAGTAAACTTCGGATCCGAGAAGGGTGTGATGCTTAGTCGATTAATAGTAGTGCGTCCGACTCCGGTTGATCCTGCCGGACCCGACTGCTATCGGAATGGGACTAAGCCATGCGAGTCGTATGTCCCTGAACTGCCAGGGGCATGGCGAACGGCTCAGTAACACGTGGCCAACCTACCCTCAAGATGCGGATAACCCCGGGAAACTGGGACTAATCCGCAATAGGTCCAGATTTCTGGAATGAATCTGGACCGAAAAGGTAACATGAGCATGTTTCATGTTACCGCTTGAGGATGGGGCTACGGCCGATCAGGCTGTTGGTGGGGTAACGGCCCACCAAACCTTTGACCGGTACGGGCTTTGAGAGAAGGAGCCCGGAGATGGACACTGAGACAAGGGTCCAGGCCCTATGGGGCGCAGCAGGCGCGAAACCTCCACAATGGGCGAAAGCCTGATGGGGTTATTCCGAGTGCCATCCGCTAAGGATGGCTTTTCCCAAGTCTAAACCGCTTGGGGAATAAGGGGAGGGCAAGTCTGGTGTCAGCCGCCGCGGTAATACCAGCTCCCCGAGTGGTCGGGACGGTTATTTGGCCTAAAGCATCCGTAGCCGGCCCTGTCCGTCTTCCGTTAAATCTAACGGCCCAACCGTTAGGCTGCGGAGGATACCACAGGGCTAGGGGGCGGGAGAGGTGGACGGTACTCCAAGGGTAGGGGTAAAATCCTCTGATCCTTGGAAGACCACCGGTGGCGAAGGCGGTCCACCAGAACGCGCCCGACGGTGAGGGATGAAAGCTGGGGGAGCGAACCGGATTAGATACCCGGGTAGTCCCAGCCGTAAACGATGCGAGCTAGGTGACAGAATGGCCTAAGAGCCATTCTGCTGCCGCAGGGAAGCCGTTAAGCTCGCCGCCTGGGGAGTACGGACGCAAGTCTGAAACTTAAAGGAATTGGCGGGGGAGCACCACAAGGGGTGAAGCCTGCGGTTCAATTGGAGTCAACGCCGGGAACCTTACCAGGGGAGACAGCAGGATGAAGGTCAAGCTAAAGACTTTACCCGACGAGCTGAGAGGAGGTGCATGGCCGTCGCCAGCTCGTGCCGTGAGGTGTCCTGTTAAGTCAGGCAACGAGCGAGACCCTCGCCGCTAGTTGCTGTCCCTTCCCGCAAGGGAAGGGAAGGTAGTTAGCGGGACTGCCGCCGTTCAAGGCGGAGGAAGGAGAGGGCTACGGCAGGTCAGTATGCCCCGAAACCCCTGGGCCACACGCGGGCTGCAATGGTAGGGACAGAGGGTGTCCAACTCCGAAAGGAGGAGGTAAACCCTAAACCCTACCCCAGTTGTGATTGAGGGTTGCAACCCACCCTCATGAATATGGAATCCCTAGTAACCGCGTGTCACCATCGCGCGGTGAATACGTCCCTGCTCCTTGCACACACCGCCCGTCGCTTCACCCGAGTTAGGTTTTGGTGAGGTGGCTCCATGTTGGGGTCATCGAACCAAAACCTGACAAGGGGGGAGAAGTCGTAACAAGGTGGCCGTACGGGAACGTGCGGCCGGATCACCTCCTTCGAAAGTTAATCGACTAAGCATCACACTTCCCATGATGCAATTCATGATCCATATGGATCATGGATGAAGGACATAGGAGGCCTAAAGGGTCTCCAATGAATGTCATGCATAGGTGTGACAGCCAGACAGTATCTCTCCGACAACGACGCCTTTTGGTGGATGGCTCGGCTTGGAGGGCGAAGAAGGGCGTGGCAAGCTGCGAAAAGGCCGGAGTAGGCGCATGCAGCCGTTGATTCCGGCATCCCCGAATGGGAATTCCTGTTATCTAGGTCTTAAGACCTAGATAACGATCCGAAAGGATCGCGAACCACCCGAACGGAAACATCCTAGTAGGGTGAGGAAAAGAAATCAATTGAGATTCCCTGAGTAGCGGCGAGCGAAAAGGGAAAAGCCCAAACTGAACTACATTGGGTGACCAATGTAGGATGTAGTGGTTGCTGACAGCATTATGGTAACTTTTCCCATTAGCCGAAGTGGTCTGGAATGACCCGACATAGAGGGTGAAATCCCCGTAGGCAAAAATGGGAAAAGTTATCGCTGTCAGCCAGAGTACTTGGCCTTGACAATGGCTAAGGAATATGGGGGAAAGTGGCCTCCAAGGCTAAATACCTTCCAAGACCGATAGCGCACTAGTACCGTGAGGGAAAGCTGAAAAGTACCCCGGGAGGGGGGTGAAAAGAGCCTGAAACCAAAAGGTTACAGACGAGTGCGGCCTGAAAGGAATGTAAATACTAAACAACATTATCTGTTGGAGTTCTCTCCAGCATTTAATGTTGTTTAGTATCAAGCATTCCAAGGTCGCACGCTCCGTCTAGAAACACGGGCCGGGGAGTTTACTGTCACGGCGAGCTTAAGGGTTAAAAGCCCGAAGGCGAAGGGAAACCGAATCTCCGCATGGAACCTTAAAAGGTTCCAGAGGGAGAGGGTCTGAAAGGGCCTTTAGTCGTGGCAGTAAGACTAGAAACCGAGCGATCGTGCCCTGGGCAGGACGAAGGCGGGCGAAAGCCCGCTGGAGGTCCGAAAGGGTGCTGACGTGCAAATCGCTCCCCTGACCTGGGGCAAGGGGCCAAAAGCCCATCTAGCTCGGTGATCGCTAGTTCCTCCCGAAATAGATCCCAGTCTAGTCCTGGCAGATAGGGATAAAGCTGTAGAGTGAGGATAAGCGAGCAAGGATCCGAAAGGGTCCACTCGCTTTTCAAACTCCGAAGGCTTTATCCTAGAAGAAGCCAGGAAGCGGGTTTATGTGGGGTAAGCCCCATAACCGAGAGGGGGACAACCCAGACTAGAGTTAAGGCCCCCAAATGTCGGCTAAGTGTCAAACCGAAGGGTGTCACCGAGCTTAGACAGCAGGGAGGTAGGCTTAGAAGCAGCCATCCTTTAAAGAGTGCGTAACAGCTCACCTGCCGAGCTCGGTGGCCCCGAAAATGGACGGGGCTTAAGCCGACTGCCGATACTCTAGGTCACGGTCCACAAGACCGTGGCGGTAGGGAGGCGTAGAGGTTGGGTAGAAGCTGAGCCGTAAGGTTCAGTGGACCGACCTCTAGTGCAGATCCCGGTGGTAGTAGCAGCATAGTCAGGTGAGAATCCTGACCACCGAAAGGGCAAGGGTTTCCTGGCAACGCGTCGTCGACCAGGAGTAAGCCGGTCCTAAGTCCACGTTCAACTTGCGTGGACGAAAGGGAAACCGGTTAATATTCCGGTGCCTTGGATAGCACGCGTTACCAGACGAAAGTCTGGTAACACACTATTCTTAGTGCGTTCAAGATAGCTGGAGTGGAGCCGTCGCTCCATTTAACTCTACAAGGTAGGAGGAGTGTCGTAATGACGAGAATCCTACCGAGTGAGGAATAGCCGGCCATTTGGTCGGTTCCAGCGATTCTTGGACGCCATGAAAACTAAGAATAGGAGTGCTATCCAAGACCGTACCGAGAACCGACACAGGTGCCCTGGGTGAGAAGCCCAAGGTGTATCGGGAATACCGTAGGCGAGGGAACTCGGCAAATTAGCCCCGTACCTTCGGTATAAGGGGTGCCTGTGACCTTGGCAAAACCAGGGTTGCAGGTCGCAGTGACAAGGGGGTCCCGACTGTTTAATAAAAACATAGGAGACTGCAAGCCCGAAAGGGTGTGTACAGTCTCTGAATCCTGGCCAGTGGCGGTACCTAAAACCCGGGTACAACCGGGCTAAGGGCCGCTAAACGCCGGGAGTAACTCTGACTCTCAACATAAAAGGGAGTCACTAAACTCGGCTATATGCGGAGAAGGGTGAAACGAAGCCCCCCGAGAAGGGAAAAGTGGCTAGTTGATGACCCTATCCGCAGGGAACCCTCCGTTAAATACAAGCATTTATACGCTACCGTCCAATAACATACTGGGGTTTTAATGTTATACGAATTTAGTGACATAATTGACGCAAAAAAGCTTCCAAAACGAATGAAGTACTTACATTATTACATTTTAGGCTTAGTGGATGGAGAAGGCTGCTTTTCTATCTCTGTTAAAAAACAAGATGATACAAAATTTGGATGGGTGATCGACCCAGTCTTCCATGTTACTCAAGCAAAAGAAAACTATCCTGTTCTGGAAATACTCAGGCGTGTCTTCAGATGTGGACGTATAATACCCAAGCCTGGGCAAGAAAATACGGTGCTACAGTATATCGTTGATTCAAGAAAACAGTTAGCAGAAAAAATAATTCCATTCTTTAAAAAACATAAGCCGATCATCAAATGGAAGGAATTCGAAGCCTTTGCTGAAATAGTGGAAGCACTTGAAAAAGGTGAACATAGAAGTTTTGAAGGTCTAAAAAGGCTTATAGAGAAGGCTTACCAACTTTCTAGGGATAGAAAGTACACGTTAGAAGAAGTTTTAGCAGAAATTGATCGACGGAGGGGCGCCTCAGAGACCATACGCCGAGCGCCTAAGAGCGAAATGAATATGAGCTCGAGGGCGAAGATATGGTCCAACACCTAAAAGGTGTTGCTTAAGGTAGCCAAATGCCTTGTCGGGTAAGTTCCGACGTGCATGAATGGATCAACGAGGGCCCCACTGTCCCCGCCTACTACCCGGCGAACCCACATAACGTGGACGAACAGTCCACGAACTCCCATCGGGGAGAGAAGTCCCTGTGGAGCTTTACTGCAGCCTGTCGTTGTGCCGTGGTCGGGGTTGCAGAGCGTAGCTGGGAGCCTTAGAAGGTGTTCCTCCGGGAACACTGGAGGCGCCAATGTAACACCAGCCAACTCCGGCTACAGCACTAACTACGGGTAACCGTAGGACACCGGCAGGTGGGCAGTTCGGCTGGGGCGGCACCCCCTTGAAAAGATATCGAGGGGGCCCAAAGGTTGGCTCAAGCGGGTCAGAACTCCGCTGTAGAGGGCAAGGCCAAAAGCCAGCCTGACTGGATTCTTCACAGAGGAGAATCCAGAGGCGAAAGCCGGGCCTAGCGATCATTCGTGTCCCCACCATTGGGGGCCGGATGTGACAGAAAAGTTACCCCAGGGATAACAGGCTCGTCGCGGGCGAGAGTCCCCATCGACCCCGCGGTTTGGTACCTCGATGTCGGCTCTTCCCATCCTGGTCCTGCAGCAGGGGCCAAGGGTGGGGCTGCTCGCCCATTAAAGGGGAACGTGAGCTGGGTTTAGACCGTCGTGAGACAGGTCGGTCTCTACCTGATGGGAGCGGAGGGTGTCTGAGAGGAAGTTGTCCCTAGTACGAGAGGAACGGGGCAACGCAGCCTCTGGTGTACCGGCTGTCCGACAGGGCAAGCCGGGCAGCTAAGCTGTTGGGGATAAGAGCTGAAGGCATCTAAGCTCGAAGCCCCTCTCGAGAAAAGACACCCTTCCATAGTGTCCTCCTTATGGGGGATGCTATGGACGAGGACGGGGATAGAAGATCCCGTTGATAGGACAGGGGTGTAAGCAAGGAGACCTTCGGGTCAACTTGTTAAGCCCGCTGTCACTAATAGTCCAAGGTCGGATTGATGCTGTCTGGCCACAAAACCTATGCATGATAATTCATATTCTAATATTCTTGCTAAATTTTTAAGTTTTAAAAAATTTAGTAAAAAATTGTTAACTTTATTTGATTATCTTTCAGACTTCTGCTTTTCATAATTTTCAATGAAAGTTACTTTTTGAATATTAGGTAAAAATTTGAATATATCATTTGCTAGTGCTCTCTTAACGATCTGTAACCCTTCTTCAAGATAGAGTTCAAAAGGTAATTCGAATACTACTGTGTTATCTTGTATAGAAAATTTCACTTTTTCTTCTTCTATGGGTATTCGTCTTAAAAATAATGCTTCTATCTTCTCAGAATCCTCTTTTAATTCTTTTACTACTTGAACTTCATAGACAATAGTCTTTCCAGAATACTTGTGATTGAAATCAATGTGCACCCTTCCTGATGCCAAAAGTTTAACACGTCCTATTCTATTATCTATCTCAACTTCATCGCCAACCCTTAACTGAGTTGCGCGTTCTCCAAGCTTACGTAATGGGATAACTTTTACCTTTGAAGGATCCCATACACCAAAAGCTTTTTCAGGAGGAATTTCTATAGATAACTTTTCTCCCACATTCATTTCCTTTAACTTATCATCTAAAGGCTCCAAAACCCACTTTTCTCCAATAGCAATTAACCTAGGCCTATATTTTCTAGTTGGATCAAAGACATTATATTCCTTAGCCTTATCTTCTAAAGTGGTCTCAATAAGTTCATTAGTTTCCTTAACAATCCCAGTTAGATTAACATACACTAAAGTGCCTTGTTCAAATGGCATATAAAACCCCCAATTCATTCCTCTATTTATTTTTTTAGATTCTCCCAATCTTTCTTATTCTTTCTTCACCATTAATTTCTTTAATTATTTTAGAAACTGGTTCAGGAACCAAATCCTCCCAAGGTTTTCCCATCAAGATTCTATTACGTATTTCCGTGGCCACAAACCTTTCTCTTTCTGTTAAAGGAACTTCTATTACTTTAAAATTTTCCTCTAAAAAGAGTCTTGTAGTTAATGGATCATTAGAAAAAACGACATCGAACTTTGGAACAAGCATTCGAACCATCTTAGTCCAAAGATAATGTGCCTTTAGATCAGGTATTGGTATAACCATCCATCTTTTCGGATCAATGTTCTCTTTCTCTAAAACAGACTTTATCATTAATATTCTTTCCGCCGCAGTAAAAGGATTTCTCTTCTCATGACTTTTATTAGCACTTCCTAAACCTATATATAAGAACTCAGTTTGTTCTAGAACATACTTAATTGCAAATAAATGTCCATAATGGAATGGTTGAAACCTTCCAATAAAAAGTGCTGTTTTATACTTATTCATCCCTTTTAGCTCTTACTATCGGCAATTAAAGTTTTTATTAATCAAGATCACAAATCATCCAGTTAAATCTTTTCTACTTATTCAATAGTTTGTTTTATTCTATAAAATAAACATTTAAATCAAAATCTAAATTAACCACAAATGTGGATATAAAAGGGTGAAGGTGAAACAAAATTGTATATACCAGGTGCAACAGCCTTAGGAATTGTATTTAAAGATGGTGTAGTATTAGGTGCAGACAAGAGATTCGCATACGGTAATTTTTTGCTAAGTAGAAGCTCAAAAAAAGTATTTCTTATAACAAATAATGTGGGTGCTGCCTGTGCCGGTATGATTTCAGACATGCAGAATCTTATAAAACGTGTGACAGTTGAAATAAAACTTAGAGAACTTGAAATAAAACGACCAGTCCCTCCAAACTCTGTTGCAAAATTAATGTCTGTAATAATGTTCAGCGAACGCCTGTATCCACTATTAACCCAAGTCATAGTCGGTGGTATTGATGAAAGACCATCTGTTTACGTTTTGGATCCCTTAGGTTCTATAATTCCAGACGAGTATGCAACTGTAGGTTCTGGAACAGAAATTGCTATTGGAATAATTGAAAGCGAATATAAAAAGGGAATGGATGAAAAAGCTGCGACAGAACTCGCGATTAAGGCTCTAAAAGCAGCTATGCAAAGGGATATAGCAAGCGGTGATGGTATAGATCTATTAATAATAAAATCAAATGAAAACAAAGAACAGGAAATTAAATTCCAATAATTATACATCATGTTAGATGACTCAATTATGGCCTTCTACCCTCAAGAACTCCATTTAAGACTAAAGAAACAAAAGTACCAACTTGTTGGTACTCATTCAGCAGTAAAAAAATGCAATTGGCTCCATCAAAGTCTCTTATACAATAGAGTCTGCTATAAAGAAAAATTTTTTGGAATAAACTCTCACCGTTGTTTACAAATGTCCCCTACCCTTTTTCACTGTAACTTCCATTGCTTGCATTGCTGGAGAATAATGCCTGAAGACATCGGCCTAGCCTGGGACGAGCTCTCGCCACCAAAGCAAGGATGGGATCCACCAGAAAAAGTGTTTAAAGAATCATTTGAAGCACAAAGAAAAATACTTTCAGGTTATAAATCTCTTGTCTTAAAGGGAAAGATTTCCTCTTCAAAATATGCTGAAGCTCTTAACCCAACCCAAGTTGCAATCTCCCTTACAGGTGAACCTACACTTTATCCATTCTTAGGGGATCTAATAGAGTTATATAAAAAGGCAGGTTGCACCGTTTTTTTAGTAACAAACGGTACTCTACCTAATGCGATATCTTCACTTTCAAGTTTACCTACCCAACTTTATATTTCTTTAACTGCTTATGATTACGAATCTTTTATTAAATTAAATAGACCTCTGTCAAAGAACCTTTGGGAATCAATTCTTAAATCATTAGAAATATTAAAATCTTTAGAATGTCCAACTGTTTTGAGAATTACTTCAATAAAGGGTTTAAACATGAATGCACCTGACGCTTTTGCAAAAATAATAAACAAGTATGAACCCCTCTATGTGGAAACGAAAGCATACATGCATATTGGATATTCCATGTATAGGTTAAAAAGAGAAAATATGCCTTCACATGATGATATAAAAATATTTGCCAAATTAATAGCTGAACGAACAGGTTATAATATAATAGGTGAATCAAAAGCCAGTAGGGTGATCCTCTTATCTAAAAAGCTAATTTCCCCCAAAAAGTTTAACTAGTATAAAATCAAATTCTTATAAAGATGAATAAGATAGCAGACAAGGTAGATTTTGATAATCTATTAAAATGCTTAGAAGAACTTGATACACAAAGGGAGTATGCATATAAGGAAAGTAGACAAATACTAATTTGTTTTCCACGAATCTTCATGTTATTGCATGATGAAAAGTATGCGGAAGCAAAAGATTTATTAAAACAAATTGAAACGAAAATAAAGAAGCTTCAATCGGAAATCAGTCTACGATGGCAAAAATATCTTTTTCCTGTACAAATTGAATATGTAGAAGCTTATACATATTTATGCATACTACAAGAAGCAAAGGTGCCCTCAAAGCAAGAAATAGATGTTGAAGTAGATGCTTACCTCTTTGGTTTACTTGATTGTATAGGTGAATTAAGACGTGCAGTATATGACTATATAAATCAGAAAAATTACAGTAAAGCTAACTTTTGCTTTAATTCAATGAAAATTATATTTGAAAAAATTTTTCCGCTCTCATACTTCGATAACGTGATTCCAGGTCTTAGGCATAAAGTTGACCTAGCTAGAAAGTTAATTGAAGAAACGTACGTTGATCTAACAAAAATAAATACTTTCAAAATGTAAATTTTGGAATACAAATTTTATACTAGATTATTGCAAAAAACTTAAGTTAATAAATCCATATAAGTTGTGTGTATGCCCCTGTCTTTTAGAGAAATAAAATCTTCAATTCTACCAACATTGTTAGAACTTCTATACTTAGGTGCAAAAAATAAGCCTATCGAAATATCCACATTTGAATTAGGCAAACGTTTAGGAAAATCACAACAAAGTATATCAAAACATCTTATAGAACTCCAAAGACTTGGCCTAATTGAGGTTACTTACAGAAAAAGAAGGTCTGTAATAAAGTTGACAGAAAATGGCACATCAATTCTGTTAAGCCTATATGCTGCTCTTCGGGAAATCTTTGAAGAAGCACCAAATGTGATCGAGTTTACGGGTACCGTTTTTTCAGGAGTAGGTGAAGGCTCATATTATGTTACAATCGGAGGCTATAGATCCCAATTTATTAAAAAGCTTGGATTTGATCCCTATCCCGGGACATTGAATATTCGGTTAACTTCTATGTTAGAAAGGCGTCAAAGAAAGGATTTAGAATATTATAATGGTATTTTAATAGAAGGCTTTAATGATGAATATAGGACTTATGGTGGTGCAAAGTGTTTCCCTGCTATAATTAATGATACAGTTGAAGGTGCAATAGTTTTGACAAAACGTTCACTATATGATGAATCAGTATTAGAAGTTATAGCTCCAGTAAATCTTAGAAATAGATTAAATCTAAAAGATGGCGACAAAATTAGATTAAAAGTTTATATTTCAGAGAAAAGTATAAATTCTAAATCTGGTTAATAATATTTGTGTCCTTTAAAAGTGCTGAGCTTTTAACTCCATCCAGTTTCTCAGAAATGCGTACTACTTCAATATTTAATCCATGTTTTAGTGCAAAATCTTTAATCTCCTGCTCATCGTGCACTTGATCATATCCTAATACAATAACATTTGGCTTAATCTTTAAAACTATATCATATATTTTTTCATTTTCTTCCCCTAAAAGAGCATAATCTACAATTTTGAGAGAACTAACAAGTTCCAATCTCCTATTTTCATTATTATAAGGTTTTCTTCCTCTAATTTTTTCAGCCACCCTATCCCTTGCTACAACGACAACTAGAATGTCACCAAAGCTTTTAGCTTTTTTTAAGGTTAATAAATGTCCTGGATGCAAAATGTCAAAGGTACCCCCGCATAAAACAACTTTTATCATTTCCCTTCCCTTATCCGTAAGTTTAATTTCTTCACAGGATTTTTCAAGCAACCCTTTTTTAATAAGCCTATTAATAATTTCTCTGTTATGATGTTTAAATGGTGTTAAAAAGGTATCAATATGTCTGAAACTAACTATATTTCCCTTCAACTGTTCCAAAAAAATTTTTAAAAGAAACCATTTTTCAATTTCTCTTTTCCTCAATTTCTTTCACCATTTTAATTCTAAAATTCCCTGAAATCTAAGTGCATCAAGCAGTCCTTCAGCATATCCTACGCACAACATTGCCAAATTTTCTTCACCTAAATTAAGAAATCTTATAGCATCATCTAGGTAGCATTCTACATTTTCAAAAAGGCTATCAAATTCCCTTTTAGGTAATCTTTTTCTAGCCTCTTCCAATGCTCTCCTTGTGCTCTTCACATATTTGTCTACAAGATGTTCGACTTTCTTTTTAATCATTTTAGAATTATTTATTTCATTTCCCTTTTCTAAACCAAATAAAACACTTAGTGCCTCCCTCTCCGTAAAATGTAATTCTGAAGGTATTATTAAAGAATATGGTGGTTGCCCAAAATCAATTTCTAACAATTCCTTTACTCTACCCATGTATATCTTCTCATCTTCTCTATGAACTCTACATGTAACTATTACAAAAGTTTCACTGGAAAAGGCTCCAAGCTTGTAAATTTCTTCAGCCTCCTTAAGTATGTTAAATGCATCATTTGGCTTTACCCCCTCCCTGCTCTCGATATCATATTCAAGTAAAAAAATTGTATGTAATTTTTTAACTAAATTCTCATATAATGTAAAATATACTGTGGTTGCGGGTGTTCCACTTTTCCTAACAATTGTAGCTATTTTTCCAAACTTGTAAGGATGTAATCCAAGAGAATTCATTAAAATTGAAATTATTGAAGTGTTATGTATCACCTTATACGATATATTCCTTTTCCTACACTCCAGTATAAGTGTCAAATGGGTCGTTGCAAAAAGTGGATCACCCAAAACCGCAAGACAAACATTTTTCATCACAGCCTCATCCAATATCTTATCCACTTCATCTTCTATCTTCTTTCTTTCAAATATAACTGTTACATCTTTTTCAATAGTCTCCTTTAATTCCTCTACAAATTTTTCTGGAATATAAGTAGTATACCCATCAAGATAGACAATATCACTTTTCTTAAGCACTTCGAATCCCTCTAAAGTTATTGACCTTATTCCCTGAACCCCTAATCCAACTAAACTTAACATATACTCCTCCACTCTAATTAGGTACAGTATTATAGAATTTTACATTTTACTGCATTAAACAAATATAAATCTTCGGTTGAATTAAAAAGTTAAAAATACCTTAGCATTTACCAAATTGACAGGGCCTGTGGCTCAGCCAGGAAGAGCGGCTGGCTCTTAAATAAACTGTGGAGAAACCAGTAGGTCCGGGGTTCAAATCCCCGCAGGCCCGCTAACTAATATGTTATTTTTTTAAAATTTATTTTTTGTATAATATTAATACCATTGGAGAACATGAATTTTAGAGATGTAATAATGTTCTATGGTCATGAGCATATAAGGGCAACGCATCCAACAACGTTTGAAATTACAAAAGAAAATTATGTTACACCTAGAGGTGATTGTATTATTGGAATAAATTCATCAAAAGCATGTTATGACCTCCCTCCAGAGATAAAGAGTAAGCTAAAAACAGACAATGTCAAAGTAAGTTTGACAATAAAAGTAGGCGAAGAAACCTTTAAAGTTTTAGCAAGAGGTTCATCCAAGTTACTTTTGATAGATAAAAAGAGTATGGTTGTGCGTAAAAGTGATTATATTTGTCCCAGGACCTTAGCGATAAAATCCACAGCCTCTGCAAAAGATATTCCAAGAAGCATAATTAAACTTTTGCAAAATAAAGGGAGTAAAGGATTAATGGTAATCGAAATTTTTCCTTTACCCTAAAATTTGTAACCATCTTCGCCAATTAAAGGCACAAATATACATTCAATATCCTCTTTTATATCGATTGTTCCATCAACTCTTTTTATTCCCTTTGTTAAAGTTTGAGCAAAAAGATCACCAATAGGTGCAAGGATAGTCCCACCCACCTTTAATTGTTTTATTAAAATCCTAGGGAATCGAGGTGCAGCCGCTGTAATAATGATTTTATCATATATTTCATTTTCCTCATATGGTGGATATCCAATAGTACCGTCTCCATACACAATTTTCACATATTCTGAAAATGTAGTACGGTTGATATTATTCTCCGCAAAGATAACTAAATCTTTTATTCTTTCTATAGTAATAACTTTTCCCTCCTTCTCTTTTTTCCCATCACTTACAATGTATGCCATTAAAGCTGCATTATATCCACTCCCCGTTCCTATCTCAAGAACATAGTCTCCTCTTTCTAAATCCAGTTCTTCCAACATGATGGCAATCATATGAGGCGCTGAAATTGTCTGTCCAGTGTCTCCTAAAGGAAGAGGTGTATCCAAATAGGCTTGATTTTTAGTGTCCGGCCAGACAAATTCTTCCCTAGGTACATTTAAGAAACTTAACTCTACCTTTTTACTTCTGATTATTCCTTGGTCCTTTAATCGCTTAACAAGTCTTTTACGCTGTTCTTCAAAATTTATCCTCATTAGAACCATCTGTCTAAAGAAGTCCCCTTTTTTGCTCTTCTTTCTTCAGCCTCTTTATATTTTTTTATAGCATTGAGTACACGTTCTTCTGAAAATTCATACTTGCTACATAAGAAATCTAATATTCCTTTTTCATCCATTTTTTTAAATTCAATATGCGCATTTTCTATCACTTTTGGTCTGAGAAATATTTCACGAATTGAATTATAGTCTATTAGCTTTAATTCCTCTTGTATGTCTGGTATATTCTCTAATTTACCGTACTGCTTTATTGCCTTTAATGCCCTAATTGGTCCATAACCCTTGAAACCTTCCAGATTAAAATCGGTTCCCACTAAAATTCCTATATCAACTAATTGTTCTCTAGTTATTCCAAGATTCTTTAAATTCTCATCCAATAGTATCTCTTCTGGCTCTATTTCTTGATAAGCATCTTTGCCTGGAAGTTTTCTTCTTCCAGAAATTGTAATATTTCTGCAGAGCCTTTTTCCACCAAATAAAAGCGTGTCATAATCTTGTGAAACTACAGCGTAAGCTTTCCCAATTATTGTAAGATGTGCTGCCGTAGCTTCTCCTTCAGAAGGTGCTTGAATCCAAGGGATTCCCATTAATTCCAAAAGTTTTTTTGAATCATTTATCATTTGGTCTGTTAAATAAGAAGCTCGCTTTGCATATTTCATAGCCTCTTCCATGTCTCCTTTTTCTAAGGCAATAGAATACTTAATTTTTGCCTCTTCCTTCAATAATTTTCTCCTACTAAGCTCCATGTTCTTTAGTACAGGTGGTTCTCCATCAAAGACATAAATAGGTTTTATTCCAATTGTAAGTAAATTCATTGTTCTATAGTAAAGGCCACTTAAATGACTTGTTATGTTTCCATGCGAATCTCTTAAGGGCTCCCCTGTTCTTTCTCGGATTATGGATAAAAATTGGTATAAGGCATTATGTGCATCTATTGCTAAAATTTTGTCAGCTAAATCTTCTAAAGATATTTTTCTAGCATTAACTATTTCCTTTATATCTACTCCCATTCTATCCCTCTTCCTTTTTTTCTTTCTCTATCAATTCTATCCTCCTTTTATCTTTTCCACTCCATCTTGTTAAAATTAATCCACCTATTTCTAGTTCGAGAAGAGCAAAATTTAATTCTTTTAATGAAAAATCATAATTATCTTTTTTCAAACTATTTATCAATTCCTTATCCATAATCGCCTTCCTTTCATTTAATTTACTCAATATTATGTGCTTAAGATTTGTTTTCATCTTATCCCTCTCCCGTTCATCAGTCTTGCCTTCCTTTTTATTCTTATTCCCCTTTTGATTTAAAAAGTTTTCCAATTCGACTAAATTTCTAATTCAATTATTTCATGTTAAGTTAAACAAAATTAACTATCTAAAAATTTGAAAATAATTATTCTATAAAAATTTATAAAAAGAGTAATTTACGCAAATTAGTTATGGATCAATCAGAAATATTCATTGTAGGTGGTGGGTTTTCAGGTCTTTTATGTGCAAGAGAATTAGCTTCAAAAAATTTTCCAGTCAAAGTTATAGAAGAACATAATGAAATAGGTTATCCAAATAAATGTAGTGGTGTTGTATCACTAAAGACGATTGAAACCTTAAATATACCAATTTCTAAAAACCTTGTGGAAAATAGTTTTTCAAAAATAATTTTTTACCCTCCAAGTGGTAAAGGAGTAACAGTTAATTTTAAAACAAAAAATATCTTTGTTCTCAATAGATACAATATAGATAGCTATCTAGCAGAAGAAGCAATCAAAAATGGTGCAGAAATTTCTTTACTTACAAAAATGACTTCCTTTTCACAAAATGACACTTGTGTTAAAATAAAACTTACAGGTGATCAATCACTAACTTCCAGTTATTTGATAGATGCACGAGGCGCCTTCTCTTATGTAAATAAATTAGGTTTATACAATGGTGTACAATTGTATGCATATTACAAGGATTTTGAGACCGATGCAATTCATGTGTTTTTTAATAAAAGTATTGCTCCTGGTTTTTTTGCTTGGCTTATTCCACTCAATGAAAATTTAGCAAAAATTGGTTTGGCCTCAAAGCAAAACACATTTGAATTTACTAAAATTTTTCTTAAAAAAATAGGTGTAAAGAACTTTCTAAAAATTTACTTTTCTCCGATTGTACTAGGTGGTGTAAGACAAAATCTTGTAGAAGGTCGGGTCCTATATGTTGGAGACTCTGCGGGCCAAACTAAGCCAACCACTGGTGGAGGAATATATTTTGGTGGTATGGGCGCACTTCTTTTGGCAAAAGCAATTGCCAATAAAATATCTGACCCCAAAATTTCTTTAGTAGATGAATACGAAAAAATTTGGTTTTCAATTTTTAAAAATGAAATAAAACTAATGAAATTTGCAAGAAAACTGTATGAAAACATGGATAATGATAAAATTGAAAGACTCTTCTCTATAGCAAAAGAATTTCTTTCAACTAAAGATGTCTTAGAAATTGATTACGACTTGCATTTATCATCAATAATTAAATTCATAGGGGTAAGGAATACGTTAAAAATTTGCAAAGAAGTTTTTGGTAACGTAGTAGCAAATCGTCTTAAAAAGTTTAATAATTTAATAAAGTAAACTTTATTTATCATTTAAATGTGTGCGTTGGTATGTCAGAAATAAAGTTACCTAAATGCTCATCCTGCAATAGACCTATTTCTGTTGGAGAAAAAGCAGTAAAGTTTTATTGTCCAAATTGTGGACTAGTTCAAATTTGGCGATGCGAAAAATGTAGAGCCTTTGCTAGAGTTTATAAATGTATAAATTGTGGTTTTGAAGGACCTTAGAGTGATAATTATGGGAAAAATGGTTATCCGCTATAAAATATTTCCAACTGATATAAACATTAACTTGCAAACAATTTATGATGAAATAAAGAAAAAGTTAGCTGGACTAGCAGAGGTAGGACAGTTTAAAACTGAACCTATAGCATTCGGTCTAAGTGCATTAATTTTAGATATTCGCGTTGACGATAATGTTGATATGGATTTCATTGAATCCACTATTAGGGAATCAAAAAATGTAAGTGAATTAGAAGTTGTAGCTTCAACTAAAGTTTAATCTTCCATATTTTTATCCTTTAATATAACTTCATACCAAATGTACTTTCCATCCTTATATACGTAATAGGCATTTAAAACCTCCATGTTTGGATATTTTTCTTTAACCCTATTTACAGCGGTTTCCTTGTAATTTACATTAGGCTTTATTTTCACTACCCCCATATGTTTTGGTCTTCTACCTGATCTTGGTCTTTTCACCCTTTTCCCTTTACGACTTAAACGTACCCTTACAATGATGTATCCCTTTTTAGCCTTGTATCCTAGCCGCCTAGCCCTATCTAATCTTGTTGGTTTATCTATTCTTATGATAGCCTTTTCTCTTCTCCATTTTTCTGCTCTTATTCTAAGTACCTCTAAATTTTCTTTGTAGATCTTTCGCCATGTTTGCGCTATCTGTTTATACATATCCAATTACCGGCCTGAGCGTACATATTAAATTTTGCTATTAATAACAGTTTGGGGTGAAATAGCATATGATAGAAATTGATGAGCTATCTTTAGTAAAGTTGATTGAAGAAATAAAACCTAAACTTGTACTAGTTACCTGCCCCTCAGGTATTAGATTAGATTGCATTAAAATTATAAGTAATTTTTCAAAAAAATATAGTTTTAATGCAATCTTCTTCGGTGAATCATGCTATGGTATTTGTGATCTAGCCGAAAGCGAAGCTTCATTTTTACAGGTTGACTTAATATTACATATAGGCCACAACTCTACTCTTAGAAGAGCTGGGAAAATGACATATTTTATAGACGCTTATGATACAATATCCTTAACTCCAGTAGTAGAAAAAGCGCTTTCTTTAATAAACGCATATAAAAATATAGGATTATGCACTATTGGCCCGCATTTAAAAAGGCTTGATGAAGTACAAAATTATCTTCAAAAGCTAGGTTTTTCTGTATACATAGGCGATTCAATCCCACCCTTAAGAAGAGGTCAAATTTTCGGTTGTAATTATTCTACCTGTAAAGTAATTGAACAGTTTGTGGACGTATTCCTTTTCATAGGTTCAAGTCGTTTCCACGCTATAGGCCTTTATAATTTGATAGGAAAACCTGTAATATTGCTGGATCCATATACAGAAGAAGTATATCCAATTGAAAAAGATGCTTTAAAAGTACAGAAACATTTACTATTTAACTTTTATAAAGCTATAGATGCAAAAAATATAGGTGTTATTATAGGCTTAAAAGAAGGACAATACAACATTAGTGCTGCTTTAGAATTATATAAGGAGTTAAATAATCTTGGAAAAAATGCTTATCTAATTGCAATGAAGGAAATTTCCAATGAGAAATTGAATGAATTCCAAAATATTGATGCCTTTATTGAAACTGCTTGTCCACGCGTTAGCGAAGACTTTTTTGACAAACCTATTCTCTCGTTGCAATATGGTTATAAACTCATAGAATATTTAAAAGGTCATAAAATTTAATCAAAGGATTGAAAAGGTAGGAGATAGGCTTGGAGTATAAAAAGAAAAAGTTATGTTTACCAGGAGATGTTGTAGGCGTTGTTGAAGAGTTTATACCCTCAAAAAATGTTTATCAAGAAAATTATAATCTTAGATCAAAGGTTATTGGAACCACCTCTTTTGATTTTGAATCAAAAATTGTAGAAGTTATTCCAAAGACCATGAATTTAGGCATCCCAAAAGTTAATGATGAAATAATAGGTATTGTAGATCAAATACAAGGTGGAGTTGTATCTGTAAGAATTCTAGAAATAAACGATAAACCAGTTCATTCTCAATTTATAGGCTTACTTATTCTAAGATCCTTTGCTGGAAAAACTGGTTCAAAAGTTGTTTTAAAACTCGGAGATTTGATAAAAGCAAAAGTAATAAGTTTAACAAATAATTTGATTCATCTTTCTATAAGTGATGAAAAGTATGGTGTAATCTATACCAAGTGCAGTTTCTGCGGTGGAGACGTTCAAGCTGTAGGAAGACGCATACAATGCATAGATTGCAAAATGGTGGATGAAAGAAAATTGTCTAGCGATTTCGGAATGTTTAAAAAGCACTAAATAAAGGGCAAATTTGGGAATGAGTTCAGATCAAAAAACTTTGTCAAAAGAGATTGAACTGGGTTCAATAGATATAAGTATAGCTCTAGCATTACAGTCTATATTAATAAAGCATCCTAATGTTTCCTTTGCAGGAGTTACACCGCCACATCCACTTTTTGGAAAGGTATCAATAAGAGTAATATCAAAGGATATTCCTCCAGAAAAATGTTTAGTTGACGCTGCTCTTCTTTTTAAGGAGGAACTCTCTAATTTGTATAGTGTTATATCATCATTATTAGATAAAACTGAGAAGGTGAATGAAGCATGAAATTTTGTGAAGTATGTAATTCACGGTTAAAAATAAAGCAGTTTAAAGAGAATGGTAAAACGGTATTAAGGTATTATTGTCCAAGATGTAACAGAGTATACGAGCCAATGATTCTAAGTTCTTTAGAGGGGAAAAAGGAAGAAAATAAACCTATTAAGGTATTAAGCGAAAAAGAATCAAAAATAGATACAATGCCAACAATTGAAATTGAATGTCCAAAATGTGGGAACAATAAAGCATATTGGTGGTTATTGCAAACAAGAAGTGGTGACGAACCCCCCACCCAATTTTACCGGTGTACTAAATGTGGATATACATGGAGAATGTATACATAATTTCAAATTAAAGTAAAAATTCTTCATTCACCATTAATCCACACCTGTGTCTACTATTAACTTAAGAGTGTCCTCTTTAGAAAGATTTATCTTATGTAGAATAGTGTACCGCTCCCTTAGTCTTGGTGCTAATAATAGTGCTTTTATAGCTTCATCCCTACTTATGCCTATATCCCTTATTCTTGTAGGTGCGCCAATATTTTCTAGTGCAATCTTTATTCTCTCCCAATCCAAGTTATGTAATTTAGCCATTAAAATGGTTCCAATGCCACATTTTTCACCATGCAATCCCTTTCCTGGAGCAATAAGGTCTAACGCATGACTAAATAAATGTTCTGATCCACTACATGGTCTACTACTTCCAGCAATTCCTGCGGCGACACCTGCGCTAATTAATGCTTCAACTACATCCCTGATTTTTTCCTTCGGTTTGGATCCTATTTTTTCAGAGTTTCTGATCACAACATCTGCACTTAGAAGAGCAAGACTTGCAGCGTATTCCCCATAATATTCTCCTTTCTCATCCCTTGCAAGTTGCCAGTCCTTTACAGCGGTTATTTTTGCTATTAAATCACCACATCCACTTCGAAAATATCTTTCTGGTGCTGAAGAAATTATTTCAATATCTGCTAATACACCTGAAGGCGAAGAAGAAACAATTGAATGTGGTCTTCCACTATTCTTTATAGATGCAAAGGGACTAGCTATTCCATCATGAGCAGCATTAGTTGGCATGCTTATGAATATTCTTTTTGTCTCATACGCACTTAACTTAGCAACATCAATACATGTTCCCCCTCCCATTCCAATAATCAAATCAATTTTCTCTTCATTAATTTTATTTTTTACTTTTTTTACATTTTCGAAATCAGCATTTATAATAATTTCCCAAAAAAGTATTATATCATTTATCTTTAAAGCTTCTTCAACTCTTTTTCCATATAATTCCTTTAACTTACTATCCGTCACAACAAGAATTCTTTTTCCATCACAAACTCTATTTATAAATTCCCCCAACTTTTCTAACACATTATTACCTACTAAAATTATCCTAGGCAATTCCATATAATGGAAACTCATATTACAGAGTATTTAGGAAACATTTATTTAAACCCTAATTAAAACCCTTCGATAAAGTACAATATAATTAAAAAGGGTGTGTTGATAAAAATTGAATATAAATTTTAGTAAAAATATGGCTAAAATATATCATGGGACAACTACAGTTGGACTTGTATGCTCAGATGGGGTTGTCTTCGCTACTGATACAAGGGTTACCGCAGATGGATATATTGCACACAAAAGAGGAAAAAAACTTTACAGGCTATCAAATCATTTAGCGATGACTATAGCTGGTACCGTAGCAGACGCGCAAAATGTAATTGACATATTACTCTTCTACATAAGAAGGTATGAACTAGAAAAACAGACAAAAATTCCAGTTAAAGCTGCAGCTACATTAGCCTCAAACATATTTATGTCAAGCCGACTTTTCCCTTATATTACTCAGGTTATTATAGGTGGTGTAGACACATCTCCTTCACTTTACCAAATTGATTTCTTCGGCTCTTTAACTAAAGAATATTTGGCCTCTACAGGAAGTGGTTCCCCTATTGCCTATTCCATACTTGAATCAGAATATTCTCCATCACTGTCAATAAAAGAAGGTATCAAACTAGCGGTAAAAGCAATCCTTGCTGCAATGAAAAGGGATACTGCGACAGGGGAAAGCTTTGATGTTGGCATTATAGATGTAAATGGCTATCATGAACTATCAGAGGATGAAAAAAATAAACTACTAGAAGAATTACGGTAAGAAAGATGCAGCACAAAAATTCTGAAAAAGCATCAGCGGCCATCTTTTTACAAAATATACCTCCTGAAGCTCAAGTTACAACTATCGAGTATGAAGGTCCAAGATTTGCAATTTATACGAAAAATCCAAGATTTTTTATAGAAAATAGTTTTATAATATCCGATATAGTTTCTTCACTTAAAAAAAGAATTGTAATAAGAGCCGATAAATCGATAAGAAAAAGTGAAGTAGAAACAAAAGAAATCATATTGAATAAGCTTCCCCAGGACGTTTCTGTTGACCGTTTCATTTTTGATAAAGTTTTAGGAGAGGTATTCATCGAACTTAAAGACATACACAAAATTTATTCAACAATAGGTGAACAAAATCAAGAGATCTTCTCTCTTACAGGATGGCGGCCAAAGTTTAGAAAAGCTTCTTCAATAAAATCTGAAGGATTAGAACAGGTATATTATGCACTCCAATCTGATTGGGCCAACAGAGAACGTATTCTTAAAGAAGTTGGAGAATATATTTTTAGGCCTAAAATTTATGACAAAATAGAAGTTGTCGTATCTTTCTTAGGCGGTTTCCAAGAAGTAGGTCGTTCGTGTGTTTATGTAAAAACTAATGAAAGTAATATATTAATTGATTGCGGTATAAATCCTGGAACAAAAAATCCTATTGATGCATACCCTCGTTTAGACATGTATCTAAAAAATTTGGAAGAACTTGATGCTGTCATAATTAGTCATGCGCACTTGGATCATTGTGGCTTTTTACCTGTTCTTTTTAAGTATGGATACGATGGTCCAGTTTACTGTTCAGAACCGACTCTATATCTTATGAGTCTTCTTTTATCAGATTTTATTAAAGTTTCATCTTCAGAGAACACTAGCCAATTGTTTGACGCAAAGGATTTAAGGGATATGATACAACATTGTATTCCATTACCATATGGTTCAGTCACGGATATTTCGCCAGATACTAAGTTAATACTGAATAACGCTGGGCACATATTAGGTTCTTCCTCTATCCACTTACATTTTGGTGAAGGTGTCTATAACCTCGTATATACAGGTGACTTTAAGTTTGAAAAAACACAATTGTTAGAAGCCGCCCAGTATGGCTTTCCAAGGGTTGAAACACTAATAATTGAAAGTACTTATGGCTCTAAGGATGACATAATGCCTTCAAGAGAAGAAGTTGAAAAATACTTTGTTAATACAATAAATCGTACGTTATCAAATGGGGGTAAAGTCTTGATACCTGTACCAGCTGTAGGGCGTGCACAAGAAATTATGTTAGTTTTAGACCATTATTTAAGAGCAAAAGAAATAATTGAATGCCCAGTATTTATTGAAGGAATGATAACGGATGCTACCGCAATACATTTTACATTTCCTGACTATCTTTCTCCTGAGTTAAGAGCATCGATCATTGAACAAGGCATAAATCCTTTTGAATCAGAGTATTTTTCAATAGTAAATAAGCCTGATGAAAGGGAGGAAGTTTTGCAACAAGGTCCAGCTATAATAATGGCTACATCTGGTATGCTTGAAGGTGGTGCCTCAATAAGATACTTAGAAGCTTTAGCTGGAGACGAACGTAATAAGGTACTTTTTGTATCTTATCAAATAAGTGGTACATTAGGTAGACGTGTTCTTGATGGCGCAAAACAGATAAGTATAATAGATGATGAAGGCAAAATAAAAATTATAGATTTAAAATGTGAAGTTGATCAAGTAGTCGGCTTTAGTGGACATAGCGATTACAATCAGATTATGAAATTTATATCAAAACTTAGGCCAAAGCTTAAAAATGTAATAGTTAATCATGGAGAAAAAAATAAGACAATTAATGTAAGTAATAGCATTAAAAAATTCTTCCATATACCATCAATTGCACCTTCTTGTCTTGATGCGATGAGATTGGTTTAACCTCTCCATATATAAACTGAGGGAGGTGTAAGGATAATTCTGTCTTCACCCAATCTGGCAATGTCTCCCCCGCTTGAGGTGGCTATTTCATAGAGTTTACTAACAGCCTCTTTTAATTCATCAATATTCTTTTGGGCTAAAGGTGTAATTCTTAAAATTACAATTGTATTATTTTCAAGGTCTTCCTTAACCTTTTCAATCTCACTAAGTGACTTTAAAGGATATGCCTTTAGGATCATCTTTACTCCTTCTTGTTTTCCTTTATTAATTAATTCGCTTGACAAGGCTCAACGCCTTCTTATTTACTTATCCCGAACTTCTTTTTAAATGTTAGCATATTTTAAGCTGTTGATAAAATTTTTAGAATCATTATCCAATGCTAGAATTAACAAAATTATTATTTTAAATCCGTTCATTAAATTATCCTCGCATTTTTTAAAAGTATCCAATATTTATCTCCAATGTAATGCAAATTATCTAATACTGGCCCCTTTTCTCTTTTCTCCGCGTCCTCTTTGTTCATCAACGCCTCTCCTATAGCAATAAATTTATTGTAAGTATTTTCTTTTATACATACTATATCATTAAGATTAAAATTTTTTTCAAAAGTCACTATACCAGGTCTCATTATTTTTGCCCCTCTACATATATGAGGTATTGCACCTACATCAACTTTTATAGATGGAAACTTCGAAAGAAAGTTCTCTCCGCAAGCTAGTGAAGGAAAAAGTTTTTCTTTTTCCCTAATTAAAATAATCTTTCCCAGGACAAAAATTTTTGTATCTTTATCTAATTCAATTACACGATTGCCTACGTATTCTATTCCCTCAACTTCAACTCTGAATCTATTCTTTATCTCCTCCTCTATTTTTTTTGTATCTTTTTTGGAAAGATAAAACTGATGCACACACTTCCTAACATATTTTCCCTCTTAAATTTATCACAAAACATGACGCTATACATATTGTCGCATGAATTCATAAAAAGTAAGGTAAATAAACAAGGTTTTTTAGAGTTGATATCAGCAGGCGATCTAAATTGTCCCTAGACTTGGCAGTCAAAATGCTAGAAAAAAGTTTGGGCAAAATAGTATTAATAAAATTAAAAAGTGGTCGTGCAATACGTGGTGTCCTAAAAGGTTATGACCAGCATATGAACTTTTTACTTGAACAGTCAGAAGAAATATTAGATGATGGACGTACCTCCGCATTAGGTACAATCGTTGTACGCGGTGACAATGTTATACTAATTTCCCCATCACCATAAAAAAGGTGAAAATAGTTGAAAGGTACCTCCTCTTTTGGAATGAAGGGAAAACGCCCTCGAACCCACATAATATGTAGAAGATGCGGTAAACCCTCTTTTCATGTTCGTAAAAAAAGATGTGCAAGTTGCGGATTTGGTTACTCTAAAAAACTTAGAAAATAATTTACCCTAAATTCATTGGGAAGTATAAATAGTATACCAATACATTTAAATTATGTACTTGACAAGATAGATTGTAAATGTCTCTAAATGATCTAGTGCTCGGTCTTGCTGTCGGCTCCTTGGCCACTGGTATTATAAGTTTTCTAATATATAGAGTTAGAGTTAAAAAGCAATCTAAAATAAGCTATTCCACTCCTCCAACTAAACAATTAACAATTCCTGAAGAAGAAGCTAAAAGTGCTAAGCAAGAAGTAAAAACTTTATTGCTTGAAAAGGATCTTTTAAGTAGTGCAATAACTCGTGTGTTTGAGCTGGAGGCACAAGGCCAAATTTCAAAGGATGAACGAGATTTTTTAGTTAAAAAGTACAAAGAGCAATTACAAGAAGTTGATAAAAAGCTTGAAAATTTAGAACTAATAATAGAAGTAAGTGAACTTGAAAATCTGAGGAATGAACTCGTGAATTTACTCTCTAGAAAGATTGATGAAGTTGATAAAAAGCTTGAAAAAGCAATTAACAGACTTGATATACAAAAAATAAAATCTACTCCACAAATACCTTCATCAGAAAAAGTTGTACAACCTACACAACCAACAACTAAAGTTGAAAAAAGACCCTCTAGGCCACTTGAATCTTCTATAGAAAGAGAACTCAAACGTTACCGAGAGGAAATCCTAAAGGCTCTGGAAAAGTTAGAACAAATTGACGTGGAGGAGACCACCTAAGTTGTCTGTTCCAACCATTTTTTTAGAAATTGCTAAATCCCTAATAGATGAAATAAGGAAGTCAAAAATTGTAGGTGTAGGCAGTGGAAGGACAGTGTCAGCGTTTCTAGACAATCTTTCCATTATCTGTAAAAATGGCACAAAATATCTCCCAACTTCATATCAAATATTACTTAAATTAAAAGAAAACGGCTTTGAAGTCGCCGACACTATAACTTCGGGGGAAATTGACTTGTATATAGACAGTGTAGATCAAATTGAAGAAAAAACTTTTTTTTCTATAAAGGGTGGCGGCGGTGCCCTTTTAAAAGAAAAGATTTTGATGTACAATTCAAAAAAGATAATTTTGTTAGTTCAAAATAAAAAATTTGTAAGTAAACTAGGTACTGATTGTCCAGTACCGATAGAAGTGTCCCCATTCTCTATCAATTTTATTTTAAATTATCTGAAAAAAATTAATTGTATACCAGAAATAAGAAAGGACATAAGAGGTTTTCCAATTTTTACAGAAAATGGGAACATGATATTAGATGCAACTTTTAAAGAAATAACTGATCCACCTAGCATAGAAAAAGAAATAAAATCACAACCCGGTGTAATTGAAGTCGGTTTATTTACAAAAAAACCTTCAAAAATCTATTTAATAAATGATAAAGGGTTTAAAATAATCACTCTAGACTAAATTAATAGGTTTTCTAAAAAATATTCAAAAAATATAGTTCCAAATATGCCTAAAAAAGCGCCAGCAAGAACTTGTAACCAATTATGAGCCTTAACCTTTACTCTAGCCCACATTAATATTGGTGTAAAGATCAATAGCGGACAAAAAATACCTTTAGAAATTATAGAAAGGAGTGTTAAAGGCGTGCAAAACCCTATTACATGAATACTAATTTTCCATCTTAATGTTATAATCAAAGTTATAAATGCTACAATCAATGATGTTATAGAAAATATCACATAATAAGTTAACTTGATCCCAAAAAATATAATTGCACTAATAATATATCCTAACATTCCTACAATAAAATGTTTCGGTCTCTCTTTTAACTCTGAAATATAAATATCATCATTCCGTTTTATAATTCTTACAAATGTGGAAGAGAAGGGTAGGAATGCATAGAAAAATATGCTCATCAAAACCAAAACAAGATATCCGATGTCAAGAGAATATCCTACATAATGTGGGGCAAGAACACAAAAGACAGTACTAACAATAGGTGCAGAAAGCAAAGTCGAAAACCAATTTGCAAGGCTACTGTCCTTCAACAATGAAACCAAAAAATTTTATCTATAAATATGTTTTCAACAAACCCTATAAAGAACGGGCCGGTAGTTCAGCGGTAGAATACCCGACTTGCACTCGGGAGGTCGCGGGTTCAAATCCCGCCCGGTCCACTAAAACCAAAAAAATTAACGCCTAAGTACTTTAAAAAAATAAAGAGGGAATTAATAAATTAAAAAGAACTCATTTATTTCAAGCCTTCTTCTGCTCGCCGCTCTGGGCAGTTTGGGCAGTTTCGGTTTCCTTCTTGGCTTTCTTCTTAGCCAAGACAGGTCACCTAAAAAATTTACTTTTTTTCCTTATATTTAAATATTACTATTTAACTTCAAATTGTTAATAAATAGTTTCTTGCACCAAATTAACTGCGCGCATTATATAACGCTTATGTTTTATTTTAATAAAATAGTAAGAGCATTTAATAACGTATCTTATTAAAAAGATAGTAAGACCACTACAAAAAAATAGAAGATGTATCAATAGTTCTTCTCCAAAAATAATTGCAGTCACTATGAAGTTTATAAAAAAGCTTATCCAGTGAACAAAAGAATTGTAACTAGAGCCTCTTGAATAAGTTGGAGAAAAAAGTATGTCTAAAAAAATGTACATCATTATAAAAGAATTAAAAATTATTGCAGGTATTTTTTTATTTAATCCGCTCAAAGATTTAATATTTTTAAAGTTTGTGATCAAATATGTTAAGGCTAAAGCAAAATCATAACCTTCCATTGCAGAATAAACGCCTGAGGCTCCTAAAGAAGTATATTCAGGAAATATCAATAGAGAAAGCATATTAGCTAAAATAGCAGAGATAAATGGGCTAAAATAAAAAGATAATCCATTGATTTTCATCTCTTGATTTATCATATTTAACAAAATGTAGAAGAGGAGAAATGTCATCATAGCTTGGAAATTTAATAAAAAGTGTTCAATATCATGGTGAACTAAAATCGATGTAATAATGCCCCA
This sequence comes from Nitrososphaeria archaeon, assembly GCA_049969935.1. Classification (GTDB taxonomy): domain Archaea; phylum Thermoproteota; class Nitrososphaeria; order JACIWG01; family JACIWG01; genus JACIWG01. The sequence goes on along the minus strand of JBMFNX010000001.1, from coordinate 65,149 downwards.
TGGTGTTCTCCAAGACAAAGACATAATCTCTCTTACAAATGGAAAGAAATTTGTAACAAGAAGTATAATCATGCATAAAAAATTAAACATAAGATAATATAGACAGGCTAAAATATATTCTCTCTGCAATAAAAAAGAATATTACACAATCTTATTTATAAACTGTTTCAATGTACACTTTAACATTATAAAAAAATTTAAATATTATTGCAGAAGGATCAAAGTTTCTCACCTAAATGTGGGTCCAGCCGGATTTGAACCGGCGATCTTTCGGTTATCAGCCGAACGCTCTAACCAAGCTGAGCTATGGACCCCCTAAAAAGAGTAAAAAAATTGATAGATATAAAATTTTTGCAAAAATTACAGTCGAAAAGATTTTCTCTTGTTTCAAAACAATTAGTAATAAACCTTGGAGGAGCCGGAAAAATGAACCAAATTTCATACCTAATAATATGTTGTTATCATAACAATAAATGTAAAGGAGAGACCAATATTTCTCCAAAAGTATATCCAACAAAGAATTCTCAAAAATCCAAACTGTATTGACAATACTGGAAAGAAGCAAAAAATTGAAGTGGGCCAGCCAGGATTTGAACCTGGGATTTACGCCGTGTAAGGGCGTTGTCTTAACCGGACTAGACCACTGGCCCACACAATATTCTTCTTCATTTAAATTTAAATTCTTTTTCCTAAAAACTATAAAAAACGCCGGGAGGGGGATTTGAACCCCCGAGTCTCGTAAGAGACGCAGGGTTAGCAACCCTGTGCCCTGCCTGGCTGGGCGATCCCGGCCTCTGAACGCTAAATTAAGAAATATTTAGCTTAAAATCTTTTTGTGAAGATGGCGATAGCCCCATTAGTATTCACGCCTAAACAGGGCCTATTAACTCTACCCGATCCCTCACGTAGACGTGATAGCGTGGACACCCTACCTTAGGGTTGCTCCCTCCCGGGCCTCACCCGGTTCGGTAGTTGAAGGTCGTCTTCCTTCCTTCGAAGGAAGCGCCTTTTGCGTCCACCCATCACGGCGCGAGTTCATTTCGGGATTGAGTTAACGGTTTCCTTGTTTAGGCGTTTTACCTAATGGTTACTGGCCCCCGCTATAGCCGACTGCGGGATATTGGGAGGCGGCTATTCTCCCGGCCCTACCTATCGCCATAAAATGTTACTATGATGTTATATTTTAACTTAATTATCTATATTTTCATTTTTTAATTCTGATAATATAGTGCATAAAGAACATTTTTCACTGAATGTGGGTATCCCACAAATTTTACATTTCTTTCTTTCTTTTTTTGAAATAGCTAACGATTTTGATATACCTATTGCAGAATGATATAGCGAATATTTTATTCCAGGATGATCTCTTTCTAGTCCGTTCAAAATCTCACGAATCTGTGAGCGTATTCCTTCATGCATGTATGGGCAAGCCATTTTTTGGAAACGTTCATTATTTAAAAAAGAAAAAAGTGCTAATTCTTCCTCATAGATTTCAGCTAATGGTTTTATTCTTCTTTGAGGAAAAATGGATGTCTCATAGTGTACTGGTAAATTCCATTTTAATCTTTTTAGATCATTATTCAATAAGTTTATTAGGAATGTTTGAATTATATCATCTAAATTATGTGCTGTTGCAACAACATGAATATTCAATTTTTGTGCTATAAGATCTATTGCCCTTCTTCTAAATATGCCGCATACACTGCAAGTTGAATATTCCTTTTTCAGACCTGCGATTTCATCAATAGTGTATCCAAAAAGATCTTTAAATTTAAATATATAATGTGGCAAATTTAATTCAGCACATACGCTCTTAACAATTTCTAAGGCATCATCACGATACTCCTTTATCCCTTCGTCAATAGTTGCAACAACAATTTCTGAAGCATGTTCCTTGGTTATTTTGTTTAAGATTCTAAGCATAGCGAGACTATCTTTTCCACCTGAAACCATGAGTAAAATTTTTTCGCCATAATTTAGCATATTATACTTTGATATAGTTTTTATAACTTTTTCTTCTATTGACTTTTTAAAGCATGTTACACAAAAGTGTTTACCACTATACGCTCTATAATATATCGCCTTTTCTCCACAGAAGGAACAGATCATGTCTAACCCATTCTACCCTTGGGGTACTTTTTATATTTGCATTTTACTATAATCTTGTCCCCTTATATGTGGTTATATATGCTATTTTCAATATAAGATGATGTTTAAGAATATATTTCTTATTGTCTTAGGATGTACTACTTTAGTGGTGATAAATATCTTTTTGGTTTACGCTAAAGGATATAGTTTATCCGATTCCAACTCAACTGAATTATTTGAAAATCTTTCTTCTAAATTTGTCAATTTGCTCGAAAAAGTTATAATAATCCTTAAAAGTGCAGTATTAAATATTTCTCGAATTGCATATTCTCTTGTAGGTATGGTTGGTGTTCTACTCTACTTTAGCCGATTAAATAAAAGACTAGGATTAGACCTTATAAAGGGTGCACTGATTTTAGCTTTAATTTCTGAAATTATATTCCCCTTCCTACTTTAAATCAATTTTGTATAAATTTTTTATTCTAATAATTAAATTCTGTATCTTAAATAAGCTGCTATTCCGCCAAGGGTGTTTAATTGAATTCCAGTATTGGTGTTCTCGTCGAGGAAATAAATTGTTCCCTTATACTTTAAAATGTTAGAAAAAATTTGAACTATTTTTTCTTCTTCTACAGGATTTTTTAAGAGAAAATCTTTTGTTATTAAAAGATTTTCGCATGCGCCAACTATGGAAGCTTTTTCTATCTCATCTAGTGAAAGTAATGCTAGCCCATCACCTTTGTAAATTGAAATTAATATTTTTTCCATAACTGTTCTTGCTTTAGCAAAAAAGTTTTCCTTAAATACTTTTAAAAATTCTTCTGAATTGATAGCCTGTCTTATACCATCGAATCCGCCGTTTTCTATTCCTTCAATTGTCATGACTTGAACTTTTTTCCCAATTGGGGAGTTTTCAATAAAATTTTTTAATCCTAGTCTCAAATGTCCCGGTCCAACTATAATAATTTTATTTTCTGTTCCTGAAATTGAAGAAATTAGTAAATCGGAAATCTGTTGATAATATGATTTTGTCCAATCTTGTTTTACATTATAAAGTTTACCTTGATAATTTGAATATATTTCTGTAATATATTTTACTTGGCTTCCCCTTATCTTTCCTATACCTGCAACTAGCGTGTCTAATGCAACTAAAATTAGTTCATCTAAAATTAGATTCTTCTCTAGTGACTTGAAGTCGATTTGATTTTTTTCCTTGACTAAAAGGAACTTTGTATAAAGACCAATTTCTAGAGCATGTCTAGTTCCCTTTTGTACATGCTCATCGGATGTTGCCTCTATGGAACCACTAATCTTTAGTTTTTCGAATGTACCATCAAAAGTTATTTCACTAACCCTTACTGTTAATATAATAGTTTTCTTCTCTTTTTCGGCATGCCTTGAATAATTCTTTTCAAATTTTACTGTTCTAGTAGTCTTTGCAGATACTAGGTCATTCTTGCTGATAGATAGTCTTAAAAGAAGCATGTCATCAACGGTTTCAGGGATGATTTCAGCACTATTTTTAGACAGTCTCTTAATCTTCACTTTTCTCACGTAAGAATATTCTAAAAGTTTTCTAAAGTTGTGATCACTACTGAAGGCGATTTTCTTGTAATTTCTCCAATCCTATGTCCAATAATAACTGCTATACCCTTTTTCTCAGAAAGGTCCACTATCCTTTGGGACACAATTCCATCGAATATGATGTATTTCGCACCCTTTAGTTCTTCTGATTCAAGTTGTTTTGCAAGTTCGCTCACAGGAATCCTTATTAAGATATTGAAATTTTCATCTAATATAACTGCCTCCAAAGTATTAACTAATGAAGGTTTGAGTTCTTTAACCTTCTCAGCAAGCTCTGGGCCTATATTAGCTGGTACCTCTTTTTTTACTTGAATTGGAGGAATTTGAGTTGCACTGCTCAAGCATTCCATAATTTCTAGTGGTGTTAACTCTTCTACTTCTCTTCCAGGTGGCGCTCTGACAACTTTATCAACTCTTGCAACTTGCATTAGTTCCTTTAAAATTAGATCTCCTCCTCTATCTCCATCTAAAAATGCTATAATCTTCTTATTTTTGCTTAATTCTATTACAGATTGAGGTATCCCTGTTCCCTCTATACCTATAACGTTTTCTATACCAGCACGCAATAAGTTTAAAACATCAGCTCTTCCCTCTACCAATATTATAGTATCTGACTTATCAACCGCTGGTCCAGCTGGCAATTTTTCTTTCCCATAGGCTATTATCTTTGATTTACCCATGGACTCACTGATATCCTTTAGTATCTTGTTACTTTCACTCATTACTTTCTTTGACCATTCTCTAGCTATTTCTTTTGCCCTTTCCTTTATCTGCTTAATCTTTTCTGCACGAACATCTTCTATTGAAATTAGCTTAAACCTTGCACTACATGGTCCTACCCGATCCACACTTTCTACGGTAGCAGCGATTAAGCTTGTTGTTTCGAAATCAGTGGATGTTGGAATAAGAACTTCACCGAAGGTTCTGTCATTCTTGGATTCTAGATTTATTTCTATTCGTCCAATTTTCCAAGTCTTTTGTAGTTCATTTAAATCAAATTCTGGACCAAATAGTCCTTCTGTTTGTCCAAATATTGCTCCTACTACATCCGCTCTCTCAACAACACCTTCTACTTCGAATTTTAATCTAATCAAATATTTAGTAGGTATCGACATATCTACCTAACACCTTGATTCAAATAAACCATTATTTAAGTTATTTATTCAATTTTCCTAATTAACGAAGAAAGTTCCTCTAGATGAGATATCATGCCTTTTCCAATTTTATAAAATTGTTTTCTATACCAGATATCATATTTTATACCTTTTGCTCCAAGTTCTGTTATTAACTTTTTGCAAATATATCTTCCCTCTCTATCATTATCTACTAAAATGATAACCTTTGATGATTTTAATGCCAACTTAAAAAGCTCGATATGATCTGAGTTGTGGCTATATAGATATGGTTCTCCAAGAAGGCCGATTTCTTTCAATGCTATAGCATCTTTTGGCCCCTCAACTATCACAAGTGCACCATTTTCGATTTCATTGTTTAATGAAATTACCAACTCCTTCAATTTTTCTAACTTTAGCACATTTTCTTTTTTAGACCAATTGTAAGATTTATGTCCCCCGCCTCTGACCAGTTTTGGCTCATTTACGCCTTTCTTTGGCATATTTCGCCAAACCTCTCTATGCGGGGGGCGTCTACCTGTTGCGTAGCTGGGTTAACCTTGATCCTCATCATTTCAGCCAAGGCCGTCACTACGCTTTTATGGTAGACGCATTTGTTAAATAGATCAAGGTGTAAATATATATTTTTCTGAGTCATTATAAGATCATATTTTCTACATCCATTTCAAATCCACTTGCAGGATTTCTGAGCCCCTCTTTTTGTAAGTAAAATGGTGAGATTTCTCCCAATACACCTATTCTTCTATTATTTTTTATAATGACTGCGCATCGGCCTTCAATAAAATAGGGGTGCATGAACGTTTTAAAAGAATAGTTTTTAATTCCCAAGTAGTTTAGGAGTGCAATTGCAACGGACTTTATTTCAGTAAAAGAACTCTCAATGTGGGTAGTTAAGGCTGTGACCTTAATTTCTTCTTTTATACTATTCTTATCCTTGTCTTTTAATTTGAATGTTCTTCCAATTTCAAATATTTTCTGAGGATAGGGTTCATGAATATTAGAAGCTAGAACCTTTAGGAGTTGAGGTACTATAGTGCTTCTAAGAACATTATATTCTTTGGCCTTAGGCTCTGCTACTTCTATTAAATTTTCTGTAAATGGTTTTTGGTCGTCTTTGTTCGCTAGATAGAAGGTCATGACTTCAATGAATCCAAGGCCAATAAGACCCTCTCTAATGTCTCTAACTATTCTCTTAATTTTTAGTGGTTTTCCATTTTGATGTAATTTAAGTGGTAAGGGTTTAAGCTTATCATATCCGAATCCGTATCCTACCTCTTCTATTAAATCTACTTCATGTAAGATGTCAATTCGATATCTTGGTATAAACACTTCTATTTGTTTGTCCTTTATTTTTCCAATCATATTCACTTTCCTAAGCGCTTTTATAATTTCATTACTTTTTAACGAAATTCCAAGAATCTTCTTTATATTACAATTTTTTAGATACATTTTTCTTGGACTAAGATTTGGTGTCTCCATTTTCGTGTTATCAAAGTTTATTTCTACAGTATATACCTTAGCACCATAGTCTATTAATGTGGTCGCTAATATTGCTAATGCATCCTCAGCTTGTTCAAGTTCATTTGCTGTTATGTCTACAAATATTTCTTGAGTCTCCTCTGTTAGCATAGTTAAATTCCCATTTATTATAGGTGGAAATGAGAGAACTTGATCAAGAGAATCTTTTAATATGGGAAATAAATTCTTTCTTGTAAGTAAATGTGCATAAAGTTTTCCCTGTTCTGTTTGAGATAATATTTCCTGTATTGACATAGGCTTATCATTATAAAGTGGTATAAATTTGAATTCTGGCCCTTCAACTGTATAATATATTGGTGGTTTTATCTTTGAAGCATCATGCAAACCTATAGCAAACTTTCTTCTTTTTCGCCCTATACCATCATGTAGATCCTCTTGCAATGAAATTAATTCTTTTAATGTTTCTTCAGAAAGTTTAAGTTTCGCATACATTCCTATAATATAGGGTCTTATTTCTTTAACATTTTTGTCAACGTACACCTTATAACCGGATCTTTCTAATTGAAATTCAATTTTTGGGTCTTCATTAAAATAAAAATTATTGATTACCTTTGCTATTCCAGCAGGAGAACCATAATCTGGTCGATTTGGACTATATTCGACTTTAATTTCATCATCACTGACATCTTCAATATTTAATCCTAGCAACGGCAAAATTTCTAAGATCTTCTCTTTAGAAAGTCTTCTTTTGAGGAAACTATTTAACCTTTCAAATCTAAAACTTAGTACGGGCATAATTTACACTCCTCAGCCAACCTAAAGAATTTTCGTACAAGAATCTTATATCATCTACATCATATGCTAAAAGAATTAATCTTTCTAGTCCCCCTCCCCATGCTAAAACTGGATTCTTTATTCCAGCAGGTTCAACAACTTCAGGTCTAAATACTCCCATGCCACATAATTCTAGCCACTTTCCAATCCTATCAACGTATGCGACTGCCTCCATGGATGGTTCGGTATAAGGAAAATATGTTGGCCAAAACTTGACTTTTTTGAATCCAAGTTCTTTATAAAAAGAACTTAAAATTCCTATTAAATGTCTTAAAGTAACATTTTTACCTGTGACTATGCCTTCATATTGATGAAATTCAAATAAATGTCTACTATCTAAGTTTTCATTTCTAAAAACTTTGTCTATTGAAAAAACCTTCGCAGATGAAGGTTTATTCTCATACAGGTATTGTAATGTTGCCGGTGTTGTATGTGTTCTCAATACCATTTTTTCAGCTTCTATTATGGACCATTTATAGCCCCACCCTCTTGAGCCGGTATTTCCTCCATTTTCATGTATTTTTCTTATAGTTTCAACAATCGGATTTTTTCTCAAGCTTTTATCAATCATATCTTTTAAATAGAATGTATCTTGCATTTCCCTTGCAGGATGATCTTGAGGTATAAAAAGGGCGTCAAAGTTCCAAAATGAAGATAGAATTACTTGTCCTTCTATCTCTTCGAATCCAAAGTTTAGAAATATTTCTCTAACTTGGTCTATAAAATCTTGTACTGGATGCTTTTTTCCTGGATATATTACAGGAACTGTTCCCTCAATATCATATGGTCTTAACTTGACATTCCTCCACATGCCACTGATAATTAATTCAGGGGTCAACTTTTCAACATAATTCGCCTTATAATATTCCTCAAGAATTTTAAAGGCCTCCTTTTTAGCTTTAACTTTAATTCGTTTTATTTCTTTAATTTTTATATAATTTGGTCTTTTTACTAATTCATTTAGAATTTTCCTTTCAAATGGACTTAATTTGTTAGTTTCTATTTGTTTTTGAGAAAAAATTTTGCTGAGTAAAACTTCAGTGTCGAGCAATTTAGAATAAGGTAACGCTTCTACCAATATTTTTTTATCTTCTTTAGTTACTTTAACAAGTCCATTCTTTATTGCAAAACCTATAGCCGCCGAAAATTCTTTTTCATTCATACCTATTTCCGTCTTAACTGTTTCAATTTCTTCTTTTCCCCCCTTTTTGCTCAAAAAATTATGTATCTTACGTTCTGGTAGCCCTTCTATCACACTTTTTTCTCCTAAAGTGTCCAGTTCAATAAAACTACTGACCTCTTCTTTGACATCAACTAACTTCTTTTCCTTTAACCATTCTATTCCTCGTCTTACCTGATCTAGTGAAAGCTTTGTTTGTTCAGCGATTTCAGTTAATGTTATATAATCCTCTCCTCTTAATACTCTTATAATTTCTACTTCAATGGGATGTAAGATTGCACTCATATCTATTACTTACTATGGATTTTTCATAACGTTTTTAAATCTTTTTAGTCACACCTCTTTTGAAATGCACGAAAATAGTACGAAATCATATAATGTTACTCCTTGGTCTGTTGAAGGAGAAGTGGACTACGATAAACTAGTGCGTCAATTTGGAACCAAATACATTGATGATAATATATTAGAATATTTTAGAAAGTTTACTGGTGAAATAAATTTCTTTTTAAGAAGAAATTTCTTCTTTTGTCATCGCGATTTAGATTGGATTTTCAAAAAATATGAAGAGGGTGAAAAATTTTATCTCTACACGGGTAGAGGTCCTTCTGGTAAAGTTCATATAGGCCACCTTCTACCATGGTTCTTCACAAAATATTTACAAGATAAGTTTAATGTTCCTCTACTTTTCCAAGTTACAGATGATGAAAAGTTCCTCTACAAAGATGAACTGTCTCTCTTGAATGTTGAATCCATGACTTATGATAATTTACTTGACATAGTTGCTGTAGGCTTTGATCATGAAAAAACGCAAATATTAATTGATACAAAAGAAATTAAAGAACTTTATAGGATTGCTATAAAAATTGCAAAATCCATTACTCTCTCAACTATTAAAGCTGTTTTTGGGTTCACAGACTCAACAAATATAGGTATGATATTCTTTCCATCTATTCAAGCTGCCCCCTGTTTTCTTTATTCTGAAATGCTTGGAAAACGTGTACCTTGTCTTATACCAGCTGCAATAGACCAGGATAACTTTTGGCGTATGACAAGGGATGTTGCAGAAAAATTGGGATACTACAAGCCCGCTCAAATTCATTCAAAATTTTTACCCGCCCTAGGCAAAGAAGGGAAAATGTCTTCCTCCTTACCAGAAACAGCAATTTATACAACTGATCAACCTGAAGATGTTCGGCGGAAGGTAAAAAATGCTTTTACAGGAGGACAACCAACAGTGGAAGAACAGAGGAAAAAAGGAGGTAACCCATACATATGTCCTGTATACTTTTATGAACAATACTTTTTTGAGAGGGATGATAAAAAGTTAGAAGAGATAAGACAAGACTGTTTAAGTGGAAAATTGCTATGTGGTGAGCATAAAAATAGCTTAGCAACAAAGATCGTTGCTTTTCTAACAGATTATCAATCTAAACGGGAAAAAGCTAAAAATGTTGTCGAAAAGTATCTTTTTGACCCTCAACGCAAAGTTTTCCTCTAGAATCAATTTCCTTATTTCTAATTCTTGTTGAAGAAATTCTTTCTCCATTCTCAGAATATATAATAGGTACCACAACCTTTGATAAGGCTTTTAACCCGATAGCTAATCTGATCTTATTACATTCTTCTGCCACTGTTTCTGTTTCCTCGCTCACCACAATAGCGTCTGTTTGTGGATCAAGGGCTGGTCCAAATCTATCATTTAATTGGATAATCCTAAAGTATCTTGATTTATATCTTTTAATCTTTTTTATAATTAAGTTTAGATTTCTTTTTCTCTCATTAAAATTATGTTCGACGACCTTTCCCATTTCTTTAACTAAGTAATCGGAAGAAACTCCTATAATAACCCTCTTGCCTATCGAAAATGCCGTGTTTAACAAATTTAAATGTCCTAAATGTATAAAATCAAATGTTCCCCCCACTACAACTTGATTAAAAATATTTTTCCTATTCATTCTCCAGTTTTAGTATTATATAATTTATATAAGGATTACCACAATTATTTTTAAAGAGAAATTAATCATCTTAAGCGATAGGAAATTGGATCAGGTCATTGAATCTTATATCAAAGCTGGAAGAATTGCATCAATTGTTATAAAAGAAGCTACCGCTAAAATAAATCCTAGCATGAGTTTTGAAAATATATGTAAAACGATCGAGCATAGGATAAAAGAATTAGGTGGTGACCCTGCTTTTCCCGTTAACATTTGTGTAAATGATATTGCAGCACATGATACAGCAGAAATAAATGACGAAAGGATTATTAGAGATGGTGATGTTATAAAATTAGATATAGGTGTTCATGTAAACGGATATATTGCAGATACTGCGGTAACGATATCCTTCAACGAAAAATTCTCTGATATGTTACATGCCAACTTGGAGGTATTAAATGAAGTATTGCAAAAGATTACAGTTGGAAAAAGTTTAAATGAAATAGGAAGAACAGTTTATTATACGTCATTAAGTAGAGGCTATAAACCAATAAGTAATCTCTCAGGGCATTCATTAGATTGCTACCAGATACACGCGGGTCAATCTGTTCCGAATGTTCCAATAAATGGTCCACTTGGATATTTTATTGCAGGCAAATGTTATGCAATAGAGCCTTTTCTTACCGACAAAAATGCTGCAGCTTTTGTTAAAGAGGACGCACGTGCTAACATCTTTAGTCTAATTAAAAGAAAAAAGATTAGGTGTGAGAAAGCTAATCTTTTATTAGAAGAAATTTGGAAGAGAAGGAAAACATTGCCATTTGCAGCTAGATGGTTTACTGATATATTTAGTGAACAAGAATTGCTTAAAGTACTCGATTCTCTTATTAAAAATAAGGTTGTAAGAAAATATTCTGTGTTAAGGGAAGCAAGCAATCATGTAGTTACACAATTTGAGCATACAGTTTTAATGCTAGAAAAAAATAAAATAATTACAACTTTATGATTATAAAATTTAATACTTTAATTCCTCTTTATATATTGCTGATATAATCATTTTAGTCCCGCATTTTTGACAAACTTCACCCTCTTTATACACATAATCATTTATTTTAAATGGTCTTTTCATTTTTAGTTTACATGATAAGCATTCTTCTATAGTAACTACCTTAAACTGTTTTTGCCCCTTAAATAATCTATTAGCCAACTATTGGCCCACCCCTATCGAATTTCCAACCCCCACAACAATCACTCTATCTCCTTCACGTGTCCTATTTTCAAGGAGATAATCTATCCTATTAAGCACTTTTGGAATCGCTTCCACTATCTCCTTAGTCATGCAAGTGATTGCCTCAACAATTGATTCCTTAATAATTATTGCATACAATGGAATATTATTTCTTGAAGCTATTTCCTCAATTTTATACTTATCAACACCAATACCGCCTATTGCAGCACCTGCTCCTTCAGCCACTTCCCCAGTAGCCTCCCCTTCTAACTTAAGGGCTGCGTCTATCATAATAATAGCAGCCGGTTTTAAACCGTAATTGTTAATTAAATATTCTATTGCATTACCAGGCTGTCCAACATTTCCCGCTGGCCCTTCTGCTTTTATAACATAAAGAATTCGGTTTTTATAATTCACTTCACCGAATACAGTGTCCCTGGCTATCTGCTTTTTATCATTATTTAATAGTAGCCTACCAGCTACCATTGGCCCTATGCCATCACCTATCGGTTGTGCATTTTTTATCGGTTCGATGGCCGACACTAATGCTTCAACTTCTCTTAATAAATCTGGTAAAACCATTTGCAATTGCATTAGAAGATAAAGATTAGAAGTCTTTTTGCCAATAAGATAATAATGTCTTACAACCTTATAGTATACATTCAATGCCGCTGAAATTTCTAATAAATTTTCAAGGATTGAAATTGTTAATGCATCCTTTTCAGGCAGCATACTTCGGACTTCACTGCGAATTCTTTCATCCCTCACACTTAAAATATGTTCTATCTTTTTAACTAACCCTGTAGGATCAAGGTCCACGGGAGAAATAGTAAAATATTCTATTAAAGTATTAACATGTGAGATCGCATCACCCTTATAACCATTTTTTTGAAGAAAATCAATTATTTCCCTTTTAGACCTATCATGAGCATCTTTTATCTTGTTTAGTGCCCCGGAAATTGACAATAAAATTCTCTGAACCTGCAATTGTTGTCCAAAAAATAAGTAAAAGAAAAAAATTGCATAAAAAATAAGCGATAAAATCTGCTGAATAGACGAATTATCAGTAGGAAATAACTGAAATATACCAATTCCCATTTATTTTCTATCCCCCATTTTATTATCTACTATTTTGGCGCCGGCACCATTGCTTCGCGATGGCTTCCGCACATCACTAACGCAATGGCGTGATGCGGTTTGACTTCTGGGATCTGACGAGTCCAGGTCGAACCCGCATCACTATGGCCGGCTGAGCATAACGCCCAAAAAGCTCCTAATTAAATTTTTGTTTTTTAAAAATTATTGATGATGTCAAGATAAGCTAAAGGGTAGGTTTTGTCTCACAGTAAACCTATTACTGTTATCTTGACGCCATCTTAAAAATTTATTTTCCCCCTTTTTAAGGGATAATAATACTGGGGGCTATCGTCCAGCAAGGCAGGACAACGGGCTCCAGAACCAAGATGGGTAAACTGATTCCAGGATGATGTAGTTTTGGAGCTGGGTGAAGAAACCCGTCTGTCGTGGGTTCAAGTCCCACTAGCCCCACCATCCCATATTAAAGTAAACACTTGTAGAAAAGACAGTTTTATACATCTTCGCTAAAAATGGAAAATTTTTACTTAATTTAATTATAAAATTGGGCTGTTTACTAATTTTTTACTAAAATTATGGTGGACCGAGCGGGACTTGAACCCGCGACCTCTCGCGTGCGAGGCGAGCGTACATACCAGCCTGTACTATCGGCCCATGTTTTCCCGGTATACGGTTTCAGTTCTTCATCCCTATTTTTGGTCAGTTCGCCCGTCGATATAACCGTATACCTTTAAGACCACCATAATTTCCACTATAAAGGGTTTAACTTAAGGTTTTCTACTTTAACACATTCATTATCTTTAAATAATTTATAGAAAAATATTTTTAGCAATAATGTTCAGTTGCATCGATTAGTAGGTTGATAAATAAATCGAATAGGACCAAAAGTTTTCTGTTTGTGTTATTAATAATAGTTATTTTCTTTATTTTAGGTTTTTTAATAGGTTTATATGTAAAAATTAGGATTGTGCAAGAATTGCCTGAAGAAATAAGTTTGCAATTAAAAAGGTTCAAATTTATGAATAGAAGTACAGGAATAGAAGTATCTGATTATAAAATTATAGGTGTTACAAAGGGAACCTACAATTATAGTGGAATTGTTTTTGAAACCTTCGTAATTGGATTTGAAGATAGACCCTTAGGTGCAAGTGCCGATCAAGACTTTTTAGACCTAATAATTGAGATAAAAAGAGTTGCAGGAGAAAGAAGATGCACTTTTAGAATGGCTCAAATTGGGCTAGATACAATAGATGTATACTTAGATGGCAAATATTTAGGAAGTCTAAGACCCTTAATAGAAATAGAACTTTCCTAAATAAAATAATAATACAAGGCTTTTAAATGCCGAGGGCCGGACTTGAACCGGCGACAGCCCGGTCTTCAGCCGGGTGCTCTCCCAGGCTGAGCTACCTCGGCATCATGGCACAATTATAATGCTATTAAGCAGCCCATTAATAACTTTTATGCAAAAATTTTCTTTAATTCCATGTCTATAATATTTATTTAGAATAGCTACTATCATGAGACTCCTATAGTATGTACTATAATTCAAGTTAATAGAAACTGAATTTTTGGAAAAAATATTATTATCATTAAAAAATTTATAATACAATTTTAAATGATTCTGTTTTAATTTTTAGCCTTGAGTTGCTGACTGTATTTCATAGGCTTGCATAATTAGTGTCAATATCCGCTATTTCAAGAAATTTTTTGTCTTTAAGCATGATTTGAGTAACTCCCCCACCAACCATTTTTCCTCCATTTAAAGCATACAGTCGGTTAGCTACGTTTACGACAAAATTAATATCGTGTGAAGTTAATATTATGCAGTTTCCTTTCGCTTTATATTCTAATATTATATTTTTGACTTGTTTAACTATTTTTGAATTTAAATTTGCAGTAGGTTCGTCAAGTAACATTAGTTTAGGTTCATACGCGTATATTGAAGCGAATGTTACGAGACGTTTTTGGCCCACACTTAGCTTATAGGGGCTTTTGTAGAGAAGATTCTCTATATTAAATCTTTTAGCGACTTCGAAGACCCTCTTTTCTACATCCTCCTTTTGATATAATTGCTTTAATGTGAATGCAATTTCTTCATAAACTGTCGCATTAAAGATTTGATCATCCGGATCTTGGAAGACCAAACCTATCTCTTTCCTGACATCTGGAAGCTGTTTTTTGAGCGGTTTATTCTTGTAATATACTTCTCCAGAATAGGGTTCTAGAAGGCCTGCTGCAACCAGAAGAAATGTGGTTTTCCCACATCCAGTTGGACCTAGTACTGCGACAACTTCTCCATTTTCTGCATAAAAGTTTATGTTCTCTAAAATTTTATCTTCATCAGAATATTTGAAGTATACTTTATCCATTTTGAAAAGCATATCCTTCTAGGAAAAGTTAAAAATGTAAAATAATATTATGGAAATAATAGTTAGTATAGAAAGTGCCAAATCTATTAGTTTAAAATTCATTTCCTGTAAATTAATATAGTCTTTTGAAAAACTTCTCGCCTTTATTGCTCTTTCAAGTGTCTGTACTTTTTCAAGGCCCTTTAAAAGCATATCTCCTACAACAGTTGAAAGCATTTTCCACTTAATTTTTACATCAGTTGACACTATCCTCGCCTCTCTCGCAGATAACATTCTACAGGCATAATTTGTAAACATTGGAATGAATAATATAGTTGCCGACAAAGGTTTAACTATTTCCTTAGGAACTTTAATACTCTCTAACCCCCTAATAAAATTTTTTCCTCCACCAGACAAAAGGAAGGATGTGAATGTAGCTGAAGCTGTGACAGGCTTAAGAATGAAGCTTAATATTCCCTCTTGCTGATAAAATATTTCATTCTTACTAGAAAAGAATGAAAATATTTTAGGGGAAGATAAAATTAGTGGTATAGATATGAATAGTGTCCAGAAAAAGACTAATGTAGTAATCTTTATCCAAATCTTTATGCCTGAACTATTAAAATGTAATAGGATAATTAAACTTAATGTTATCATGTAAAATGAAATAAAAATTCTAGAGTTGAATGAAGATAAAACTGTTAAAGTTAATGTTGTAAAAAGGAAAATTGTGGGATTAAAATAGTATTTTGTTTCAATATTCAAAAAGTTTAACGTCTCACCTACCTCGTTCAAAAATGTTTGAGTTAAACTCTTCAATCTAACCGTCCCTTTGTAACAATTTTTCTCAATAAGGTTCCTAAAGAAAGTATTAATGTTATTCCTATAAATCCTGAAATAATGTATCCTATTTCGGAGGGGACTCCCGGTACGCTATAATCTAGGAATGGTGTCCAATTAATATCTTCTGTCAAGTCAGGTTTATTCAAGAGTTCTGCTGCAAGGTCTAATGGTTCATGATATCCTACAGCATTAGCTAAAATAACACCAAATAGAGGGCTCACTAAAAGCAAGAGTATTATCAAAAACCACGCTCTAGCAAAACTCATTTTTTCACCCCAGCATATACTAAATGCGGTATTCTATGAAACAAGTATAACACTATTAAAGCCGTTATCGCTCCCTCAATAACTCCTAAACCAAGATGCCATAAAGTCATCACTGGAACGGTTGTACTTAGACCGTATGGAAATGTTAGGGAAAATCCAATTTCTATACCACAAGCTAATCCTGCTAAAGTTATGCTGATCCATCCTCCAATAAACGCTGAAAAAATTCTAACGGAATCTTTTTCTCCAAAAAATTTCACTAAAGTGGTGTATATAAGATATCCTGTGAAAACGGCAATAATCGCCATGTTAATATTATTGGCTCCCAAGGCAGTTATTCCACCATCATGAAATATTAAGCATTGAATTAAAAGTACAAAAAACATTGTTAGAAAACCAAGCCATGGTCCAGCAACTATTCCTGCAAGAGCTCCTCCAACAAAATGTAAACTTGTTCCTCCTGGAAGAGGCCAGTTAAGCATTTGTGCAACAAAAATTCCAGCTGCAAGAACAGTTATCAAATTAACATTTTCTGTGGTAAAGCTATTCCGTATTCTTTTAAATGCATATGCGAAAAATGCTAGAAAAATTATGTATGTTACTATTGATATTGTTGGGTCCAGAAAACCGTCTGGAATATGCATGCTTAATGCTTACATAAAAAAGTTAATAAATATTACTTTTTATTTATTTAGTAATACTTTTATCGTAGCAGCCGAATCCATATCCTGATAAATCTACAGTGACAAATTCGTAGCCTAAGCCTTTTAGGGATTGAACAATCTTTTCTCTAACATTTCCAAGAATAATATTTGGCAAATCTTCCAGCGAAACCTCAATTCTTGCAATAGTTACATGGTCTCTTACTCTTAAAACTTTCACGTTTACTGTATCTTTTAAAATTTTTTCTGCGGCATCAATTCTCCTTAACCTTTGAACAGTTAATCTTTCGTTATAGGGTATTCTAGTAGCAAGGCATGCGTTAGAAGGTTTATTATATATGGGAAGGTTTAAGGATTTTGCAATATCTCTTACATCCTTTTTACGTAATCCTACCTCAAGTAAGGGACTGTATACATTAAGTTCACGTATCGCCTTTAATCCTGGCCTGTATTCGTTAAGGTCATCGACTGTTGTCCCATCCGCTACAGTTTGTATCCCAATCTTATTAGCATACTCAATTAAGTTTTTAAACCTGAAGTACTTACACAGATAGCATCTACTTGGAGGATTCATTTCAATTTCTGGAATAGTTAATTCATTCATTTCGATCACAATATGTTTTATACCAATATATTTTGCAATATCTTCAGCATCCTTTAGGTCCGAAGATGGGGTAAGAGGTGAACTGATTGTTATGGCTAAAGAATTTTCTCCTAATGCTTTATATGCTAGTGCTGCGACAACAGAACTGTCAACCCCTCCTGAAAGTGCTACAATAATCTTCTTTCTTAACCTAATATTTTCTATCAACAAATCCATAATTTTATCCATACTGTTCTCTGAAAATGTGTTTAACAATCTCAAACACATCCTTTAATGGTTTACCAGTTTTTTCTGCAACCCGCTTAACATCCTCATATTCTGGTTTAAAATTTATAATTTTTCCCTCACCATCTTTTGCCACCTTGACTCTAACAATCTCTTGTCCCAGTTCAGAAGACAACTTTACCTCAACATTTTCCCTATCCAAAACATATCTATGCGATTTTTCAATTCTAACTCCTAGACTCCCTGTTTCTTTAACCAAAACTTCTACTAACCGCTCCATTTTCTCTTCATCCACCATAACTCTAACGATGTGGGCAGGACGATTTTTCTTCGAATAAACTGGAATAAAACAGACATCCCTTGCGCCTTCATCAAAAAGTTTTCCCATAAGATAGCCTAAAGTTTCGCCTGTAACATCATCCAAGTTGGTTTCAATCAAAAATATTTCCTCCATTTTTGTACCTCTATCTAAAATCTCTCCAACAATAATTCTTGTGACATTAGGAAATTCTTTAAATTCCCTGAATCCCGCCCCATATCCAGTCATTGAAACCCTAATTAACGGGTATTCTGTTAAAGCCTTTTCAGCAAGATTAACTATAATCGCTGCACCCGTTGGTGTTGTAAGTTCAGCATCTACATCTTTACCAATGATAGGAAATTTTTTTGAGCTTAAAATTTCTAAAGTTGCAGGAGCTGGTACCGCAATTCTGCCATGCGAAAAATTCACATAACCTCCTCCCACTGAAACTGGTGAAGATAAAAACATGGCATCCTCTAACTCCAATTTTTGAATGAGATATGCAGCCCCAATGATATCGAAAATAGTGTCAATTGAGCCCAGTTCGTCAAGCTCTATGTCTTCAGAACTTCTTCCATGCACCTTTAATTCAGCCTCTATCAATGTATTCAAAGTTGAAATTGCAAAGGAACTCATACGCTGCGAGAGATTTAATTCTCTAATACATTTGATTAAACCTTCCTGAAGCTGTTTTCCAGTTAAATTTTTTTCTTCTTCTAAGTCAACTACAACTCTCTTAGCCGCTATCTCACACCTGTAAACATTTTCGACTTTAAAACATATTCTTTTAACAGTCATAAAATTGTTTTTTATCACATCTGCAACTTCAGATAAAATTGATGTTTGAGGGTAAAGGTCAACCAACGCTCCTAAAAGCATATCTCCAGAAATTCCTGCCGTCATACAGTCTACAAAAACCGTTCTTCTAGCCAACTCTGAACATAATAGCTAAACTTTTTGAAGTAAATAAACATTAAATTAAAAATTTTAAAAAGGCAAACTATATGTCCTTTTATAGACGTAAAATGAGTGTGCGTGAAGTATTAGAAAAATTGGTTAAGGGAACTATCTCAATAGAAGAAGCTGAAAAGGAGATACATTTATTAGCTATTAATGAGGTTGAAGGATTAGCTAAATTTGATAGTGGGCGAGAAGATAGAAGTGGTGTGCCTGAAATAATATTGGCTGAAGGTAAGAGTTCAGATGCAGTTGTTAAAATAGCTTTAGTAGCCCTTGAATCTAGGGGTAGAGTTATTATAAGCAGGGTAAATGATGAATGTATAAAAAGGATAGAAAGTGAAATTGGAAATGAGAAAGCTTTTATTAGAATAAATAAGGAGGCAAAAATGGTTGTTTTAAAGAAAAAGAATTTTGCTGCAAGCAAAAAGGGCGGTAAAGTTGGAATATTAACAGCGGGTACAGCGGATATTCCAGTAGCTGAGGAAGCTAAAGTAGTTTTAGAAGAAATGGGCTGCAAAATTTTGACCGCATACGATGTTGGTGTTGCAGGAATCCATAGACTTTTACCAGAACTAAAAAGAATGATAGAAGAAGATGTAGACGTTATAATCGTTGTTGCAGGAAGAGAGGGTGCCTTACCCTCCGTTGTAGCAGGCCTTGTAAACGTACCTGTAATAGGGGTACCAACATCCATAGGATATGGTTTAGGCGGAATGGGTATAGCATCACTTCTCGCAATGTTACAATCTTGTACCCCCGGTCTTCTTATCGTTAACATAGACAATGGTGTTTCAGCTGGCGTGGCAGCGGCTTTAATCGCTAACAGAGCTGCAAGAAAATACACTCCCTAGTTTTAAAAAGTTTCCCACAGATGTGTGCATTAATGTACATATTACTAAATATGATGCGCAAGTGAATAACTCTAGATAAATAGGTGCGACCGCCGGGATTTGAACCCGGGTCAGAAGCGTGGCAGGCTCCCGTCCTAGACCAGACTAGACTACGGTCGCACATGATACCTTTAGGGGTTAGTAAAATAAAAGATTTAAACTTATAACAATAAAAGAATTTAAATAAAAGTAGTATATGGTTTGCAGTGAGAGGAAATGGGCCGGTAGTACAGGCTGGTAGTTATGCTCCCTTGGCATGGGAGAGGTCGTGGGTTCAAGTCCCACCCGGTCCACCATAACCTTATTCTCTATTTGCTCAAACCAAATATTTCAATTGCATTTTGTTCATATATTTCGAGATCCTTTTTTGAAAAGAGTACAAATATTACTTCTTCTAATTCATCCTCTTTTTCTAAAAATTCTTTAACTGTGCTTAATGCTACTATGCTCGCTTTTTCTATAGGATACCTGTAAGCTCCTGTACTGATTGAAGGGAAGGCAATACTTTTTAGTCCTCGACTCTTTGCAATCTTTAATGAATTCTTATATGCGTTAGATAAAAGTTCAGCCTCATTACTATTTCCACCTTTCCAAATTGGGCCAACAGTATGTATAACATATTTTGCTTTCAATTTTCCTCCTGAAGTTATAACTGCCTCTCCAGTTGGAAGCCCGTTAGGATATAATGTAGTTCTTATTTGTTTACATTCTTCAAGTATCTTACTCCCCCCTTTACGATGTATTGCTCCATCAACTCCACCTCCGCTCATAAGAGTTGGATTAGCCGCATTAACTATGGCATCTACATTTTGTTCTGTTATATCCCCTTGTATAATTTTAATTTTACAATTATTCAATTCTATTTCCATGTATTTGGAAGATTATCTTCCAACCATATTTAATCTTTATGCTAAATAATGTTATAGTATTCTATTCTAGGTAAAGTGCTGGTTTTAGTGGTAAAGCGTTTTTAGCCTTATTTTTTGGATCATACTTGTCTTGCTCATTTGAGTAATGTATTCTAATTTTCATGCCAGTTTCCTTTTCTAAATATTCTTTACTCTTATCGTATACTTGGTATTCGTCAAAATCTTCTATCTTTCTTACTTCATTAAGTAAATTTTTTTCTAATATGGTGGCCAGTTTAATTAATTGAGGCACGCTCCCGATTAAGTTTTCTGGGATTTCTTCATAAATCTTTTTTACAGCCTCTTTTGTAGTTAATCCCTCCTCAATATAGGTTACATATTTTAAAAATGCCTTCGTCAGCTCATGTGCTGCAACATATATGTATAGTGTTTTTGGCTCAGTTTTTGTCACCTTCTTTATTTCCTTTACGTCCTCTAAAAGTTTCTCTATAAGTTTATATTCAAAAAGAACTCTACTGTCTTCCTCACTTACCTTTAATGCCGGCCATTTTTCTAAAGAAATATATCCTTGTCTTCCAATAAGATGCCAAATTTCCTCGCATGTAAATGGAATAAATGGTGCCATCACCTTTATCCAGTACTCTAGAACTTCTTCGAGTGTATCCTTTTCTGGTACAGAAACCTGCCTAAGATACCTTTTTATAACATTTGGTATGTCAAAGAATGCAATTTGGAAGGCAGTCTTTGTCTTCATTTGCTCCAGATTTTTTTCAACAAGTTGAATCATATTCTTAACTTCTGCAAGTAACAATTTTTCCGGAAAATCTTTTTCCCTATAACTTGAAATCTCTCTTATTTCATTTACAAACTCGAATAAGGACGCAATTTTTTGCTCCATAAGCTTTGCTATATTCTCGTTCCAGTCAGGATCATCCATTCCCTCTGCGCCATAAATTAATGCTGCTCTTACAACATCCGCTCCATATTTTCTTATTTCTTTTGAAATTGTAGTGAATATTCCCTTCGATTTTGACATTTTTTTACCTTCTATTGTAATCATTCCATTTACACTTATTCCTTTAGGCCACATTTCTTTTGGAAATATTGCCACATGATGGAAGATAAAAAATGTTAAATGATTTGGAATTAACTCCTTAGCAGAGTTTCTTAAATCTACTGGATACCAATAAAGGAAGTCTTCTCGGACATTCTTTAAAATATTTACATCTATTCCAGTCTTTTTTGAAACTTCCTCTATTTTGCCTTCACCTAAAAACACGTAGTCAAAAAATTCTTTGGTCATCTGTTCAGGATCTATTTCTCCACTGTTCACGTATTTGCTTACAATGTAATATGCCATATAAATTGTGGAATCACTTAGTGTTTCAACAATCCATTCCTTATCCCATGGAAGTGGGGTGCCCATTCCCGTTTTTCTTGTACAAGGCCAATTGTTAAGCCAATCAACTGTAGCATAAATCCAAGCTCTTGCTTCTTCTGGTAAGATCTTCATTGTTTTAACGTGCTGGCGAACTCTTTCTTTCCATTCTGGGTTACTATAGTTTAAAAACCATTGATCCCTTAGTATCTTGACGATACATCTTGTCCCACATCTACATCTAACTATTTGAGGTAGATCATAAATTTTATCGCCTAAACCTTGCTGTATTAAAGTTTCTATCACTTTATTCTTAGCTTCCCTAACTGGCATTCCACTTAGGATTCCACAATTTTCCTTCATTATCCCCGTGTGAAATTCTTTGCTGTATATGATCTCTGTTGCTTTCTCAGCCCGCTTATCATTTTGATCTTTTATTCCCATTTGTTCCACTATCTCAATAGCAGGATACTCGCCGAAACCTTCAACTTTAATTATGGAAATTGGTTTTATTTTAGCAGCAATTTCCTTCAACTTTTCATTTGAAGCCCTCTGTAGATCTCTTAAAGCTAGCCAATCATAGGGCGCGTGTGCTGGTACACTATACACTATTCCTGTTCCGTAAGCTGGGTCGATGAAGCTTGCAGGTAAAATGGGAATTTTATGTCCAGCTAAGGGTACAACACATTCTTTTCCTATCAATTCTTTTCCATAAAAGGTTTCAATTGTTTTTACATTTCTCTCCTGCTCAATAAACTTGGTAAGGCTTTCCCGGCTTATTACAAGTTTTACATTATCAATTTCCGCCTTAACATATTCTCCTTCGGGAAGAATCCATACATTTGTTGCACCATATATGGTTTCGGGTCTAAAGGTGGCCGCTGCCAAAAAATATTCGTCCATTTTAAAGAAAACTAAATAAAATTCTTCAGGGGACACGCCTTCTCCTTCAAGTCTATCGTGATCGCCTGTAGGGCTTTGATCTGAAGGACACCATACAACAGGATGAGATCCTTTTATAACAAAATTTTTTTCCTTTAGTTTAAGATATTGCCATTCTATAAATTTACTGAATCCCTTGTTATAGCTTGTAGTAAAAAATTCTCTACGCCAGTCTATTGAAAGCCCAAGTTTATAGAGTGCTTCTCTACTGACTCTAGTATAATATTCAGCCAAATTATAGGGTGATGTAAATTTTTCAAGCTCCTCTGGAGGTATTCCATCAATTTCCACAAAAGCTTTTATTACAGTCGGGTCTCCTTTTTTTAATCTAACTGATTGTCCAGCGACAGCTTCACCAGTCCAATGCCATGCAAAGGGAAATAGGACGTTGTCCCCTTTCATTCTTCTATATCTTGCATAAGCATCTAACCTGGTATAGGTAAAGGCATGACCAATATGTAGTGGTCCATTCATGTAGGGAAATGGTGCATTCACAAAAAGTTTTTCTCTAGAAACATCTCTATCTGCCTCAAATACTCTATCTTTTTTCCAAGCCTCAATCCATTTTTCCTCATACTCTAACATTAATTTTTCACCATCTTTTCCCTCAAGTAATCTAAAACCTTCTCTTTAATCATATTTAAATTATCCATATTCCTTCCTCCCCCTCTACCAAATCTTTTATCCCCTCCAGCAGCTCCACCAAGTTGATTTGCTATAAAATTTGCAACATCCCTTGCTGAAACATTTTTCTCTTGGACTTGGGTACCTGAAAAAACTATAACCTGTACAACATTGTTTACTGGAATTAATGCACAATAAAGTAGGTCTTGCATCTTCTCTATAGCAGCGCTCCCAATATCAATATGCGTACTTTCTTCCAATTCATTATCTATAACATAATATACTCTAATTCCCATAAGATGTTCAGCTTTATCTCTAATGTAAGGAAGTGCATATTCAGATAATCTCTTAGAGTATCGCCTTATCCTTTTCCTTACTTCGTCATCTTCCTTTACAATTTTTTCAATAGCTTCTATTAAACCTTCAGAGGGTACATTAATTTGTTTTGAAATATTCTTTATAATTTCGAAGGTCTCTTGCACTCTTTTAAGTGCTGCTTTTCCCGCTGTAAAAACTATTCTCTCGATACCATCTTGTATATGTTCAACTTTGATCACTTTAATAAATCCAATCTCACCAGTGCTTAAAACATGGGTTCCACCACAAGCTTCTACATCATGTTCTCCTATCTTTACTATCCTTATCTCCTTCCCTGGTACAACTCCACCTTGGTAAAGTCTATACCCATATTTCCTTTCTGCCTCTAATCTAGGTAAATTGAATATCTCAACCCTAATGTTTTTTCTTACTACCTCGTTTGCTATATCCTCTATTCTACTAACTTCTTCATCCGTGATGTTTGTATAGTGTGTGATGTCTAGGTGTGCTTCGTCAACGTTCTTTTGTGCTCCTGCC
Source organism: Nitrososphaeria archaeon (assembly GCA_049969935.1). Taxonomy (GTDB): domain Archaea; phylum Thermoproteota; class Nitrososphaeria; order JACIWG01; family JACIWG01; genus JACIWG01. The sequence goes on along the minus strand of JBMFNX010000001.1, from coordinate 40,824 downwards.
TGCCAAACATGTTCTCCTAAAACTTTCCGCGCAGCCCCATTAATTATATGTGTTGCTGTATGATGTATTGATAACTGCTCTCTTCTTTCTTTATCAACGTAGCCTGTGATCTCAGTATTAATTGGTGGCGAGTTATTGACTTCATGTACAATTATTCCACCAACCTTCTTCACATATTTAACAATTGTTTCTCCATTTTCCCAAACAATTTTTCCAATATCTGATAACTGTCCACCACCTTCTGCATAAAATGCTGTCCTATCCAAAACTATTTTATTATTATATGCAAATATTACCTTTGCATTAAACTGTAAAAGTTTTGGATTTTCATAAAATATTTTTTCTGTTGGAGGAATATTTTTCTCTATTAACATTTTTTCAAGTTCATCTTTTTCCTCTGTTTCCTTTACCTTTTTTGTATGCATTTTTACAATTGAAGCAAAAAAGTCCTGTGGGATCTCAGTCCTTAACCCCAATCTAATTGCCTGTTCCTTAAGCTGAGAAGGATGTATTCCATGTGATTCGTATGCTTCAATGATCATCTCCTTTGGAACTTCACTTTTTCCCTCTTTTTTTAAATGATTCAACTTTTTTATGATATAATCCATTTCCCTTTCTAAAGTTCTTCTATATTTCCCAATTTCAACTTCTGCAAGCTTTAATATTTCATTTTTATTTATTTCCAAATTTCTAAAATATCTTCCCCAGTAACCTATCTGATATTCTAATAGTTCAGAAAGCTGGTTTTCACGCCCAAATTCGCACAATATCCTATAAATTCTTCTTAAAAGCATTCTAGCTAAATACCCTGTTCTTACATTTGACGGGACAACGCCTTCAGCTAATAAAAATATTAATGCTTTTGTATGATCCAAGAGTGTGCAAACTTTTTCAAAGGGCTCTATGATTCTAAGATATTCTTCAACAGCGATTCCTATTCTTTTTGCAATAAGTTTTCTGGTCTCATAAGATAGTGTAGGCCTTTCTACATTTAATGCTCCAGAAAGTTTTCCCGTTTCCACTAAGATTCTATTTTCACATTCAACTTCCATTATGTCCATAAATTTTGATAAGAGTGGTCCAAATATGGCATGGAAAGCTGTTGGTGTTCCCAAGCTTAGCCATGCCCACCTTTCTAACCCATATCCTGTGTCAACTGTTTTGACAACTGTTGGTACCCATTTTCCATTTTCCATTTTATAGCACATGAAAACTAGAGTTGAAATTTCAAGTCCATCGACGATTGCTTCAACAGCCGGTCCAGCATTTCCTCCACCAGACCATAGATGTTCCTTATAAGAAATCTTCTCACTTTCTACACCAAAGACTTTCGTAATAAGGTCATGATGGTATTCTACTGTCTGGTCTTTCCAATATATTTCATTCCCTGGATAATTAAATGCATGCGCCCCTCCCATTTCAAATATTGTGAGATGTCTTCCAGAAGTTATACCCACATTATCTATGTCTTCAAATCTTAAACAGGGCTGGCTTACAACTAAAGGATTCGCTGGTGGTGGAAGTTCCCCATTTGTCACATAAGGCTGAAAGTCCACTATACTTGCAATGGTAACTAAAAGGTCATCCCTCCATCTACAGACGACAGGATATGGTTCAATTATTGTATGTCCATGTTTGTTAAAAAAGTTAAGAAATGTCTCCCTAACACCGTTTAAGTCAAGATGAATGGTGGTCGGCGATTTTTCTATAAATGTGTTTTCTACACAGGGACTTTCTCCACATACATCAGTAATTTTTTGCGACCAGAAAAATGTGCCACAAACTTTACACTTTTGTCTAATAAACCCATTTCTCTTAAAGTATTCAAGCTCAAACTCTTTAGGGTCAACAGACATTATGATGATACCCACACAAACATACTAATATAGTCTTTTCTCTTTTAAAAAGGAAAATCTTTTAAATACTGGTCTAATAAGCAGTTATGCAGAGCTGATAAAAAATGGAATACGTGTATGCTGCATTAATATTACATAAGTTAGGTAAGGAAATAAATGAAGAAAATATTGCCAAAGTAATTTCGGCCGCTGGCGTTGAACCTAATCAAGCAAAAATAAAAGCCCTCGTGGCAGCATTAAGTGAAGTTAACATAGATGAGGCGTTGAAATCGGTAACGTCGCTTCCAATAACAACTGCTACCGTACAGCCCACATCACAACCTGTTGAAGAAAAGAAGGAAAAGGTAGAGGAAGAGAAGAAAAAAGAAGTAGCTCAAGAAGAAGCTGTTGAAGGGTTGGCAGCGCTCTTCGGATAAATCAATTATATCCCTTTTCTTTCAATTTTTCGTAAATCTGTTTTCCTATAAGCTCATATTTTTGCAACAATGTTGCCACATTTTCTCTTGTTATGTATTCCACATTTAATGACAGCCTCCATGCTTGTTGATATGCTTTATTTAATAATTCAATAATTGTATCTCTTGTAAAGTAGTTTGAATTTATTGCGAGATTTTTTGCCTCTAAATATGCTGATTGTATATCCTTTCTAATTTTTTCGAGGTCTAACATTAGATCTTGTTCTCCTAATGTAATACCGTCCATAAATGCAAATGAAACAGTTAAACCTGCCTTTACTGGCTTCATGTTAAGCTTACTTAATAGACCAGCTAATTTAGGTGAAATAACATCTCCCTTTTTTGCTACTACAGTATCCTTAGCAACCCATATGCTTCCACTATCTATTTTTGTTGGCACACCTGCCTCTTTAAATTCGCTAAGAATTGGTCCCGGCTGTAATCCAGTATTTCCCGCTGGTATAATTATATCGTCGGTGGCTATATCTCCTGCCTTTGCTGGTAATGAAACTTTATTCTTAGATAACGTGAGTGAAAGTTTAAAGGGATTCTGGTTTGTGAAAATCAGTAATGTTTGTCCTTTAAGTTTCCCTTCTAATTGTAAATCATAACCAAATTTTGTATTAGATAATGCTCTTAACGCTATCTTATTTTTCACAACCATAAATTTTGCATTATCCTTTAACATCTTCCTCAGCATCATTAACTGTACTGAACGAACTTTTTCTAATTTTGAAATGCACAAGTAATTATATTTTTGTGAGAGCTCCTGAATCTGAGAAAACATTTTCTCTTTCTTTGGAGGATAAGTTGTTCTTTTACTCATTCCTTAACACCTACCACCATTTCAACCGGTTTTGACATACTTAGTTTCAAATAAATCTTCCTAACATTCTTTTCTCCCTCTGGCAATTTTCTTTCTATAGCATTGTATACTGCAAGTGCATTTTCTGCAATCTGCTCATCTGTAAGTGATTCGTCTCCAACTTTTGCTGCCACAGAAAGTTGTCCACGTGTTCTAACCCTAATAGAATTTCTATATCTTTTAACCATTTCTTCTAAGGGGCTTGTGGGAGGTACTGGAATAGGCATTTTGCCGCTCGGTCCCAAAAATTGGCCTAAAATCTTTCCCACTCTTGCCATGAGTGTTGGATCTGCTAGAAAGAAATCATACTCCTTAGCTAACTTTTTAGCCTCTTTTTTATTGCCTTGAAGTTTATCTAATTGTTCAGGTTCTAAAACTAGGTCTACTCCTGCGTTTTTTGCTCTCAGTGCGAGTTCACCAGTGCCTATAAAGCAAATTTTTTTAGGTGTGCCAGAAAAGAATGGTAATTGAATGATTTCATTAATTGCGACATTCTGTTTTTTAAAATCTATATTTTTTAATGTAATTATAAGCTCATAGGATTGTTTAAAGTTTCTTTTAACAGCATTATTCTTTACAGTCTTTACCAAGGAAATTAATTGATTTTTTGTTATCAAGTTTATTCACGACAACCTTCATCCAAAAGTTTCCTGTTTTTAAAATTTTACTTTTTGCACCCACTCATCAATCTTCTTGTCATATAATCCATCCTTAATTTCCTTAAGGACTTGTTTTGGTGGCTTATCATCAACTTTTATACCCATACTTACACAGGAACCTAGAACTTCACACGCCGCAGCCTTCAATGAAGTAGAATATGATTTTTGCATGCATATATTCGCAATTTTTAGCAACTGATCGAATGAAATGTTTCCAACAAAATCCTTACCTGGTGTACCTGAACCCTTTTCTATTCGCGCCTCTTTTGCAAGTAATGCTGCAGTAGTAGGTATTCCCACTTTTATACTATATGCTTTACTGTCAACATCAACTTCTACCGTTACTGGCACACGCATTCCAGCATATTCTTTTGTCATTTCGTTTATCTCCTTAACAATTGCTACAACATTTACACCTAATGGTCCTAGTGCAGGTCCAAGAGGTGGTCCGGCTGTAGCCTCCCCTCCAGTTACCAATACATTTACAGTTTTCTTTTCACCCAACATTAATCACCCTTTTTTACTTGGTTTTAAATAGCTTGCGTCCACAGTTAATGTAAGCGGATAAGGTGCATCCAAAAGCATGACGGTAACCTCCATCTTTGTTAAATCAATTTTTGTTATCTTTGCTTTCATACCCTTAAATGGACCCATTATAATATCAACTACTTCTCCTATTGTGAACTCTGCTATTGCCGGCTTTTTTATTAGAAGCTTGTCAAAATCTTCAAGCTTTAGCAAACCTGGTACAAGTTCTTTAACATGTTTTACTCCAGCTATTGTCTCCCTTACATCTTGACCATTTTTGGCCTCAATAACTAGATAACCTTTCTGTGAAGGAATGTGTATAATACTGTATATCTCCTTTTTGTTAAAAATTGCATTTTTGTAAATAAATTCTGCCACATTTTCTTCTTGGCCACCTGTTGTTCGAACTGCAAAAAATTGGCTTTCCATAATTTTTTTACCTCCTTCCAAGAGTTAAAAAGCTTGCTATAACCTTTATTATAAACCCTATACCTCCAACTACTCCTACTCCTATAAACACTAATTTAAGATAAAGTTTAAATTCTTCAAAACTTGTTTTTCTAGTCAAACGTAATGTGTTTATCATAGAATTTAAAAGTTCCTTAATCTTCATTAATCATCGCACATAAACCCCCTACTTCTGCATCCTATTAAATCTTAAAGCTCCGTAAACGTAATCCTCTAAAATTCGTTATCATATTTTTAAAAATTCTATTGAATATTTTTCAAAGAATGAAATAAGTTCTGTAAACCTTTTTGATGTTAAACCCTTTTTATCAACTAATGCTCTTGGTTTTTCTAATAAACTTTTTTTAAATAGTGTAAGCAATAATTTCTCATCAATTTCATCATAGATCGCGTATTTGGGAACCATATGGCCTATAACCACATCCTCCTTTTGGAGATAATGTGAAAAAGCTGGTGCATAATGCCCTCCTCCAAACCCTACAAATGCATCTTTCTTCCTAATATTTTTAGTTAATGTGTTATAGAGTGCATCTGCAACTTTAGCTCCTAGTTGCCTGTTTGTCCAATAGTGTATATTACTTCCAATTTCTACAAAGAAAAGTGGAATATCAATTTCAGTTGGTCCATGGTGTGTAACTTCTAAGGATGCTTTTACTTGCAAACTACTTTCTTTTCCTAAAACTTCAACCAAGTTTAAAAAATATTCAGACATGTACCACGGATTAGTATATGAGACATGCTTTGCTTTTCCACCGTATTCTGAACTATTTAGTAAGTTTCCGGTTGGATGAACTGTTAATGAACTTACTCCTTCACTACTCATATGCTTAGATAAGACTATAATGAGGTCAGCATCATAATGAATACTTAATCTGTCCAAGAATATGCCTTCTTCATCTATGTAAACAAGTTTAAAGTTCCCTTTTTCAAAAAATTTAAACTTTGAAATTTTTTCCTTCTCCATTAATTGAAATCTTTCAATAACATTTTCTGCAATGTTTATGCTAGCATGATCATTGTATGAAGCAATGAATGTTATTTTCAAATCTTGATTTCACTTTCTTCTAAAAGAATAAGACATAATAGCCCCTTCTGTGTATGCAATCTATTTTCTGCCTGATCAAATACAACTGAATTAGTGCCATCTATTACTTCGTCTGTAACTTCCAGATTTCTGTGTGCTGGCAGACAGTGCATGAATATAAAATCACTTTTTGCTTTCTCAACCAATTTACCATTTACCTGATATTTTGGCAAAAAAATTCTGAGCCTCTTCTCCTTATCACTTTCTTGTCCCATAGAAACAAAAGTATCAGTATAAATTGCATCGACATCTTTTACAGCCTCTTGAGGGTCATCATAAAATGTTATGTGACTTCCGCTACTTTCAGCAACTTTTAAAGCAAAATTTATTACAACGTTTGATGGCATATATTCTTTTGGGCAAGCCAAATTTATATCGATCCCAACTTTTGTACATCCTATAATCAATGTATTACAGACATTATTTCCATCGCCAATGTATGCAAGTTTTATTCCATTAAATTTGCCTTTTTTCTCCCTAATTGTAAGAAGGTCAGCTAATATTTGGCATGGATGATACATGTCTGATAAGCTATTTATGACGGGAACTGAGGCCGCTCTTGAAAGTCTAACTACATCTTCATGCGAAAACACTCTTGCCGCTATAACGTCACAGTATCTTGAAATTACCTTTGCTGTGTCCTCTATTGTTTCCCCTCTTCCTAACTGTAGTTCAGTCGATGTAACATCTATGCAATGTCCTCCTAACTCATGCATTGCCTCATTAAAACTTATCCTGGTCCTTGTGCTTGGTTTCATGAAAATTGAAACTAATGTTTTGTCTTTCAAAAGTTTTGGATAAACTCCATCTTTTCTTTTTTCTTTCAACTTAGCTGAAACATCTAATATCTTTAATATTTCATTTCGATCTAGTTCCATTAAAGATAGAATTGATTTACCCCTAATCATCTAAATTCATGGACTCTTAGAAATATTGTTTTAAAAAGATTTATTCTCTTATAAAAGTATGCTATCGACAAGTTTTTCGGGAACAAATTCTTCTAGGTCATCATAATTTTGGCCTGTACCTATAAATAAAATTGGTCTTTTAGTTACATAGACTATCGAAATTGCACTCCCACCCTTTACATCTGCATCCACTTTAGTTAATATTACGCCATCAAAATTTGTGTACTTTAAAAATTCCCTACTCTGGGAAACTGCATCATTTCCAGCTAATGCATCGCCGACAAAAATTTTTAGATCAGGTGATACAACTCTAACAATCTTTAAAATTTCTTCCATTAAATTTTTATCTGTTTGTATTCTACCTGCAGAATCAATTAATACAACATCTAATTTGTGTATTTTCGCATAAGTTACTCCATCCCTAGCTACAGCCGCTGGATCCGCTCCATATCTTTGCTCTATTGTTTTAAGTCCTAATTTCATTGCATGCTGTTTTAACTGTTCTATTGAACCGGCTCTATGTGTATCTCCGCATACAAGAACAACAGTAAAACCCTTTTTCTTTAATAAGTATGCTAGCTTTGCTAAGGTAGTTGTTTTGCCAGTTCCGTTTATCCCTAAAAATAATATTACAAAAGGTAATCCTTTCTCTTTTTTCTCATTTATTTTTTCTATAATATCGATTTTTGGCGCCTCATAAAATATTTCAAGGAGTGTTTGTCTAAGATTTTCTTGAACCAACTCCTTTATTTCATAGGTTGATGCCTTTTTACCTACTAGTGAATTTTTAAGCCTTTTACCAATTTCCTCAGCAACCTCATATGCTACATCACATTCTATTAATGAAAGCATAAGTTCATTAAGAACTTTATCTACTTCTTTTTCTGTAATCTCTTTTTTTGATAAATTTGAAATTACTGAAGAAAATACGCTTTTTAGCTTTTCAAACAATTTCTAACCACTTGACTGCCTTTTTCTTATGTTGTCCTCAACTTCTTCTCTTAATTTTTGTATAGCTAGAGCTGTCTGTTGCTTTTGTTGGATTATATCATTTAAAATTCGCTTAATTTCTTCTTTCCGTTCTTGGAGAAATGTTAGTGCGTCATTAAATTTCTTTTCTATAACCACGTTTGCTCCAACATTTACTAGTACTCTATCTCTTGAATTTATGCGGCCATATACGTACATTCCACCGCCTATATAAACTAAGGTTTCAAATTCATTCTTTTTAGACAATTCGTTAACTGTTTCCTCGGCATTTTCTATATCATTAAAACTTGTAATTAGTAAATTTTCTCTTGTAAGCAAATCTTGTAAATAATCTTCTAGGTACTTTAATTGAACAACTTTAGTCTGCAATTCTTGCTCGATTTCCTTTTCTGCCATTTTAGATGCACAAATTTGGTCTAGATTAATTGGATTAAAAGTATTTCGTACTGGATTAACTATAATTTTACCTGAAAATCATTGAGAGGGTCATAAGTTCTGTTCCGTTAGTTAAGTTTCCTACAACAATTCCCTTAGAATTACCTAATATACCAGATGAAACAAAAGGTACTCCATCATTTACTGTACAATGTGTTACTTCTGTCTTTAAAATTGATTTAATTTTCTCTACCTCCCTATCTGAGGTAAGTGGATGTACCAGCGCTCCAACATTGGTTGCAAAAATCAAAGAACCTACAGTAGTATATCCTGCTACATTCATTCTTTCAGTAGGTACATCAAGGACGTCTTGAATTACCTTCACATGAGTGGATGAAAAAATGTTTGATACAATCGCTCCTTTGTCATTTACTGAAATCAGATTTCCCACTGCTGTATAGTTTGAAGGAAAGCGTTCTACAGGCAACCCTGTTTCACTCTTTAAACTTTTTAATTCATCATCTTCAATGTACTTTGAAACTAGAATACCATTACTATTCATTGCAATTAGTGGACCTAATAGTCTTAATCCAGAAACGGAGGCGCGTATGTATGGTACCCCAAGAAAAGTTGACAATTTTTCTGCTTTCGTAACTGCGATATTTTTTGGAACTAAAACAAATTTTTCATTACATTTTAAAAATATTCCTATATTACATGACCTAAATAATGTAAACGTGTTTATTTCCATACTTTCCCCCAACTATTAAATTTCAATTTTGACGCCTGTAACCTTTTCTATCAATCTTACTATATCCTCCAACTGGTTTTCCTTATATTCCTTTTTGGGCGACTGCAAAGTTATAATTAACGGTCTCTTTTTTTCAGAAATATGCTTATTTATTAGGTCATCCAACCACAAGGACACACTTTTCTCAATTACGATAAGAGCTGAATCCTCCTTTTTTAAAAGTTCACTAAAAATTGTCCTTGCCTCTTCCCTACTTCTTGGTATAAAAGTCTTTTCAGCGCCTGCTACGCTAAAAAATTCGGTTACCATTTCATCTCCAATAACATATACTTTACCTATCCCTGATCACCCTCTTTTCAAAAATTTTTTCATTAAGCAATTTTTTTATTAGGTCCTCATCTTTTGCAATCATTCCTCTAAATGAACAGTCTACTCTCAGTTTTCCTTCAAGCGCCTCTATAATCGCTTCTCCATTAATACTTTTATCTTCTTTAAAACTTAACTTTATCTTTAACCCGTCTTCCTTTAATTTTTTCCTTAAACTATCCTTGTCAATTAATTTTTTTGATTTTTCATTAACTCTAATAACACATTTTTCTACATTAAGTGTTTTTAGAGTCCTATAAATATGCCAAAAAAGAACTTCCCTCGCCATTTCCAAATACTGTTTCTCATAAACTTTTTCTAAAAATTTATCTACAATATACTGGAATGCTTCCTCCTTATCTTTAAGTAATTCCCATTTCGCGTTCAACTCAGCTTCAGATAACTTTTTCTGAAGTATTAATCCGGCTTTTCTTTTCGCCTCCTCCACAATCTTATTAAATTCTTCTCTCGCCCTCCTATCTGCTTCATCTCTATATTTCTGTAAAATTTTTTCATAATCCTCTTTAGCTTTATCTATAATCATCTTTTTTTGCCTCTCATATTCTCCTTCTATTGTTTCTAAAAGTGAATCAAGATTTATAACCTTATTCATTCCTTCCACCTTTCCAAGAGCATTTTTAAAATTTCACTTATAGCCTCCTCCTCACAATTTTTTACGTTTTCTCTTAACGTTTTCTTTTTCTCTTCAGCTTCTAACATTATCCTCTTATATTCTATTTCACTTTTTCTTTCTGCCTCCAATATTATTTTTCTTGCTTCATCTTCTCCCTCTTCTTTTCTTTTATTAATTATTTCTTCATAAATTTTTTTCCCATCAACCTCAGCCTTTCTCCTCATTTCTTCTGCCTCCCTTAATACTTCTTCTATTTCACTCTTTTTCTTGTTCTCTATTTCGATAATTGATTCAAAAACTTTTTTTTCCATTCTATATTACCTCAGAGGGTGCATATATTCTTTCACAATATTTGCATCTTAGAAGCGGAGGATCCTTTGATGGCAAATAAAATTTCGTTTCTATTGGTTCACTGGCATTAGTTATGCAGTTGGGATTCGGGCACTTAAATAAACCTATAATTTCATCCGGTAATTCTAATGGCCTCTTTTCAACAACCTCATATTCTCTAATAATATTAACAGTAGCGTGAGGTGTAATTAGTGAAATTTTATTCGTAATTTCAGGAGACAAGTATGTGTCTTCAATTTTAACAATATCCTTCCTACCATACTTTTTACTAGGAACATTCATAGCAATAGTTATCGTTTTACCTTCGGAACCGCTAACACCTAATATAGAAAGTACTTGAAGTGCTTTCCCAGCTACTATATGATCTATAACAGTCCCATTCTTTATTTTCTGTACCAACAACTCCTTTTCTGGCATTGCACTCAATCACTCATATCAACCTACACATATATTTTTATTTTAAATGTTTACAAACTTATAGGGTGATTGATGATGGTTAATCCCTTTAAAAATAGGGACGTGGTCTCAATAAAAGATTTTTCTAAAAACGATCTCCTATATCTTTTTGGTGTAGCCGATAAAATAGAAAATTTGTCCGAAAAAGAACGTGGACATATTCTTGAAGGAAAAATTTTAGGTTATCTTTTTTTCGAACCAAGCACTAGAACTAGATTAAGCTTTGAAGCTGCAATGTTATGGCTTGGTGGTAAATGTTTAGGATTCGCGGAACCTCGAACCTCCTCAGTTGAAAAAGGCGAAAATTTAGCTGATACAATAAGAACTGTAGAAAACTATGTTGATGTAATTGTTATACGCCATTATAAAGATGGTGCCGCTAAGTTTGCGGCAGAAGTTTCAAACAAGCCAATAATAAATGGAGGAAGTGGTACAGAGGAACATCCTACACAAGCAATGACAGATCTTTATACAATAATCAAGGAAAAGGGTGTAATCGATGGTTTAAATATAGGCATTTTGGGCGATTTAAAGTATGGGCGAACAGTATACTCACTTTTGTACGCTTTATCATTGTTCAATGTAAAAATAAAACTTATTTCACATCCGATGTTGAGAGTAAGAAGAGAAATTTTCTTTGACCTAGAAAAGAAGGTTGCACTTTCTGAACATGATAATGTTGAAGAAGTTTTGCCAGAACTTGATGTACTTTATGTGACAAGAATTCAAAAAGAACGTTTTCCAGACCTTGCAGAATACGAAAAAGTAAGAAGCTCTTATGTAGTGAACTTAAAAATTCTACAAAAAGCAAAAGAAGACCTAATAATATTACATCCATTACCTCGAGTAGACGAAATCTCTTATGAAGTAGATAGTTCACGTTATGCGAGATACTTTAAACAAACATTGTATGGGAAAAAGTTACGAGCAGCCCTTCTATCGTCTATCTTAGACGCAAAAGTGTAAGAGCATAGGAATAGATGATTTTAAAAATAAAAAGGGAAAATAATAAATATTTCTATTAACGTATTCTCAGATAATGTGATGACACTAATCTGCACAGAGGGTAGGACACGCCCTATGAAGAAATGCATCTCACCTGAATCAAACATAAAAATGGATAGAAAATAGTATCCTATTCAAGTACAACTGTAACCTTATCTCTAACCATTGAAAATTCTTTTATACTAACTTTCCCACTCACCCTAACATTATATATTATCCTTCTATCCTTTATAATTAATAAGCTTCAACATATGTTTCAACCGTTCTGTTTGAGCGTTAACTTGTGTAACGCTCATCATCCTCCCTCGTGTCATGGGGAGGCTTTCGCCGTGAACGGTTGAAGACGGCACATCTATCTGGCTGCTCTAACCCCCACATATCGCCCATAAGAGGGCATTCGGGCTTTTTCTATCCTATCCAAAGATTCCGTGGAATTAATAAACTTAACGCAGGCTAGAAGCAGTTTCACACTCCCTCTAATCGGCCAAAACAAGAAATCTTAAACTCGAATTCATCATCTTTAAAAAAGGTTCTCTAACATCAAAGGAGTGCTCTCTAAATGTATGTTCTCCTTTCTAACACCATCTATGGAAAGTTTAGAAAAACTTCATCTAAAATTTGGTTATTAAGATCAAGCATTTTCTCTTTAGTCTCTTTAACATTGTATAAATGTGACATCATTAAAATCCTTAACTTCAGATACCTTTAATTCTATTACTCTAGCATCTAACTTTAACAATATATCTCTATAACATCAATTGTCCTTGTTATCTTACTTAACCTATGTGCAATAAAAAATATTGTAAAAAGAAGAATCTCTTTACTCCAATATGCTATATTCACTCCCACTTTATCAGTTTCCCTTCAAAGCATTATCAACTGTATCGAAAATTTTCTTAAAAATAAAATTACTCAACCTAATCTCTCCTTGCACATAATTATCCCCTAACTTCTTAATTTTTTAATCATTCCTTTTAAAAGAATCCTATTCTCCAATTATGCATTTCCATAGGAGAAAACTTTAAATCACAACAACTAAAACTCAATAAACGAGGCGCAGGGGTTGCCAAGCCAGGTCAAAGGCGCAGGGCTTAGAACCCTGTCCCGTAGGGGTTCGTGGGTTCAAATCCCACCCCCTGCATTATGAATCTATTTTAATGCATGTTTTGCCGTATTGTCAAGTATTTGTTTGCTATTATGGTATTATAGCAGTAATTTTTGTTTTTAATAAAATTTTGAAAGTTAAATTGAATTTGTGTTGGCATTATGTCAGATAGTTGTTTGTAATGCTGTTGTTTGATTTGCAGATTGTTGGGATACAATATTTTTTGTTATCAAAAAGTTTGTTTTTTGTAGATAAAATTTATTTATGGAATTTTATGCGCTTTTTCAGCGATTCGTCCATGAAATATCATTCCCTTGCTCACGGAAGATATTGTTCTACTAGCATAATAGTAGAGGTGGGTATTTATCTTGCTTATTAAGCAGGATGAGATTACGATTCAAGGGTTTAAGGATTTATTTTTTAAAATTATTATGCTTAAGGAGAAAGCTGGTTTAAAGGCAATTTTAAATAATCCTCCAGATCTTTTTGAACGTGCAAAACTGTATGGTATAGGATTCAAAAACGGTTCTTGGGGATGGGCTTCAAATATATGGCATAGGTCAGCAAACGGAACCGTTGTTGTGGAAGATGATAATGAACTTTTGCCTGAATACAAGTTTTTGATGATGAGAGTCTTAGAGCATATTCTAGCGCAGGGTCCTTTGATACAAGTTGATTGCTATTTAGGTTCTAATGCTTCTCCAGTAAGAATGCATGCACGATTATACTGTGACCCCCAATTCCCTGATATCGCATTCCGATGGTCTAAAATTAATTTTCCAGCCCCATCAGATGAAGAACCGGATGTAATGTTGTTTGAAATACCCCATTATTTAGGAAATCCAAATATTCCTGGAACTAATCAGATGCTAAGGGTGCTACGTTTTCCCCATCACGACTATACGATTGTTACATGTAGCTCATATCAAGGTGAAGTTAAAAAAGGTTTTCTTGCACACTGGATCTATTTTGTTTATAAGAAAGGTGGCTGTGGTGAGCATGCTGCTCTAAGAGAGTTTACAGTAAAGACTGTGGAAGGTAAAAGTAAAAGGGTTATAATGTGCGTGTGGGGCTTGACTGGTACCGGCAAATCCACACATGGCATGTATGTTTTTGGTGAACATAACAAACACCTATTTATAAAACAATTTGGCGTGGACCCAACATTATATGTATCCGACCAAGTAATAAGAAACGATGATATAGTTGCAATATTTGAAGATCGAGTATACGGGTCCGAAAAGGGCTCATGGACAAAAACCGAGGATGTTAATGAGCATCAGCTTCCAATATTAAAGGCTGCAATGTCACCAAAAGCTTTACATGAAAATACTGAATTTGACCCTAATGGGAATCCAAGTTTAGAAGGTAAACTTTTCCAGTACTGTGGTTCCCCCAATAAAAATGCAAGAAGTGTATTTGATTTAGCAGACACAGGGTACTTTGATGGTCAAATAGATTCCAGTGGGCCATTAAATACTGCGGTCTTCATTAGTCCAGGTAATCTTTGTGATTACGCTTGGGTAAAAATTGAAGACCTTGCATTTGCTGCCAAGGTTCTCGCTGACGGTAGAACTGTAGGTCATCCGGCACAATCACTTTCAGTAGTAGGTAAAGAAATTTATGAAACTAGATATTGTCTGCCTTTTACAATGGGTGTTAAAAGTACAATGCATGTACTACGATTTTATGAAATCTTAAAAAAGTTAAGAGAGAAAGGAGTTTTGATAGAAATTTACATGCTTAATACTGTTGGAAGAATTGGTGCAAAATATGATTGGATTGAAGAAAGATTGGGTGAAAGAACTTTTAAGATGCCTGTAACGAAACTTGAATTAAATTCAAACGGTATACCAAAACCGGTTGGTGGAACAAGTCCAACTATAGAGGAAACAGAACTTTTCCTTTTACAGGCTGTTCGAGGTGCAGTTGAATATGATGTGCATCCTATATGGGGTAAAAAGGTTCTTGTTCCAGTAAAGGTCGAAGGGCTTTCCAGTGGTAGGTTAAAAGAATTAAATCCACTATCTTATCGTACACATCGTGAAATGGAAGAATTGATTAGAGCTCAAGTGATAAAAAGTAAATACTTTTTAAAAGTACAATGTCCAGGATTGCCAGAAGAAATATTAAATTCTATGGACTTCTAGTTTAATAATTATGCGTTAACTATAAATTTGTCGAAAATAATCATCTAAACAACTTATGGACTACATAATAGAAGAAAAATTTGAACTTGGGCCATTAGTAACATTTGTCCCCAATAAAAAACATCCTGTATACAATTGGTTTCATTTTAAGGAAGGGTTTTCAAGAGATTTTGTGATGATGATTTTTGATCAATTTAAATTAAGGGAAGGTGATTGGGTACTGGACCCCTTTTGTGGTTCGGGAACAACACTTTTAGCATCAAAAGAGAGAGGCATAAATTCCGTAGGTGTAGACATTATGCCATTAGCCGTTTTCCTTTCCCAAGTAAAGACGATGGATTATGACTTAAGATACCTAAAGAGTGTGGCGCAAGATATATTTAGTAAAAGGTTCACAAAACCTTCTATCGAAGGTTTAAGTCCCTTAGTTAGAAGAGCATTTACTAAATATGCTTTAGAGGATATACTTTTTTTTAAACAAGTTATAAGCGAGATAAGAGATGTTTTGGCAAAGAACTTCTTCACTTTGGCTCTCATGATTGCTGCCAACAAAGTTTCTATGGCTTACAAGGACGGTGCCGTGATAAAATTTAGGAAAAGAAAACATATTCCTCCCTTAAGACCAGTATTTAAAAGGGTTGTAAAAAAAATGTTTTATGATCTTAAAACTTTACAAACAAAAAAATCAATTATTAAAGTCTATCATGCTGATGCAAGAAGATTAGATTTCTTAGAAGATCGTAGTTTCAACGCGGTTATAACCTCTCCTCCATACCTTAACATAATAGATTATATCAAAGTATATTCTATTGAAAATGAACTCTTTTTTAACCAAACAAAAATTGACATCCATGGCCTCAGGTCATATATTGGAATAGATATTGAAAAAAATTACAGTGATTTTAATTATTTGGATGTCCCTCCAATAGGGAAAGCATATTTTAGGGATATGAAAGATGCCCTCTCTGAAATATATAGACTCCTTAATGAAAGGGGGAATGCAGTTCTCGTTGTAGGTGAGGGTGTTTTTCCAGACAAGATTATACCCGTCCCAATTATCCTTTCCGAAATAGCTAAAGATATTGGATTCTATGTCAAAAGGATAGTTCATGTGAACAAGAGAACTGTTACCGACCCTAATAGGAAAAAAATTGGTATCGCACTCGAAAGTCTTATTTTTCTAGAAAAATAATAATATTGACGTTAAATATTAAAGGTAACAAAATCATTTTTTAGAATCTTTTAAATTATCTCGAAAGAAGTATAGAGTAAAAATTAATATATTGGCTTTCTCCCTTCATTAGGGGAATAAGTATGGGTTTTGACATTTTCCTTGAAAATGGACGATCCATAATCCTTGCATACGATCATGGTATTGAGCATGGCCCAACAGACTTTAATGAAAAAAGTGTTGATC
Organism: Nitrososphaeria archaeon; assembly: GCA_049969935.1. GTDB lineage: Archaea > Thermoproteota > Nitrososphaeria > JACIWG01 > JACIWG01 > JACIWG01. The sequence continues at coordinate 24,401 of JBMFNX010000001.1, read as the reverse complement.
CAGCATTTGTTATGGAAATTGCTGAGAAAGGAAAATTTAATGGCATCGCTCTTCAAAAAGGCTTAGCCGAAAAATATTATAATGGCAAAGTTCCACTAATTCTAAAGCTTAATGGGAAGACAAACATTGTGAAAGGTGATCCAGTCTCAAGACAGAACTGTAGTGTAGAATATGCTGTAAGCTTGGGCGCTAAGGCTGTAGGCTACACAATATATCCTGGAAGCATACACGAAAACATAATGTTCCAAGAGTTTGGAAGAATACAGGAGGAGGCTAGAAAATATGGTCTTGCAGTAATTGCATGGGTCTATCCTAGAGGTGAAGCTGTAAAAGATGATACTAGTAAAGAAATGGTCGCATATGCTGCAAGAATAGGCCTAGAACTCGGTGCTGACGCAGTAAAAATCAAATACACCGGAGACCCAAACACATTCAGCTGGGCTGTGAAGTCTGCAGGAAAAGCTAAGGTCCTAATGTCAGGCGGTCCAAAAGCTCCGACAGAAGAATCATTTTTACAGCAAGTAAAGGGTGTAATAGATGCAGGCGGAGTCGGTTTGGCAGTGGGCCGAAACGTTTGGCAGCATGAAGAGCCCCTAAAGATGGCGAAGGCCTTACGCGCTCTAGTTATTGAAGGTAAAAGTTTAGATGAGGCAGTGCATATATTGAAAGAATAGAGTGAACGGGTAAAATGAAAATAGGAATATTAACTGGCGGAGGCGACTGTGCAGGCTTAAATGCAGTAATAAGAGCAGTAACTAAACGAGCTGAAGAGTATGGATGGGAAGTTTTAGGTATAAGATATGGATGGCGTGGCCTAATGGACCTTGATGTTACAAAACTTTCTTTTAAAGATATAGCGAATATTCATAGACTCGGAGGTACAATTTTAAAAACTTCAAGGACTAACCCATTTAAGCATACAGGTGGTCCTGAAAAAATTCTTGATAATGTAAAAAAGCTTGGATTGGATGCAATAATAGCTGTCGGTGGAGATGATACCTTGAGTGTTGCTGCAAAATTGTTCAAAATGGGTTTGAAGGTTGTCGGCGTTCCGAAGACAATGGACAACGACATTTCTGCTACAGACTATACTTTCGGTTTTGACTCCGCTGTTAACGAAGCAATGCATGCTTTAGATAATTTGATGACAACCGGAGAATCACACGATAGGGTTATGGTAGCTGAAGTTATGGGTCGTCATGCAGGTTGGGTTGCCGCCTATGCGGGAATAGCCTCAGGCGCTCATCTAACACTAGTGCCTGAAGAACCATTTGACTTAGAAGAAGTTATAGATTTTGTTAAAAAAAGGTATGAAAAGGGTGAAAAGGCTACTCTCATAGTGGTGGCTGAAGGTGCAATACTAAAAAATGTGTCTTCCACTTTTGTTAAAGAAGGTAAAGTTGATGAGTTTGGTCACATAAAACTTGGTGGAATTGGCCAATTTCTTGCAGAAGAAATTGAGAAAAGAACAGGTTATGAAGTTAGAGCCGTCATTCTTGGCCACACAATAAGAGGCGGCATCCCTACAGCCTTTGATAGAGTTCTTTCAAGTAGATTCGGTTTAGCAGCCGTAGAACTTGTAAAAGAGGGTAAATTCGGTTTCATGGTTGCCTTAAAAGGTACTAGTATAACGCATGTAAGTTTAGATGAAGCAGTGTCAAAAATGAAGTCTCTTGATAAAGAAACTCATTATGCACTTAAAGCTCTCTCTTATTAAGCGGGGAATTGGAATTTAATATAAAATAGCCTCTAAAACCCTCTTTTTCTCTATTAATTTAAATAAATTTTCACAAATTTCGTTAACGTTTGAAAAAATAAAGTTTTCCTCTTTATTGTTATCATAGACTATACTTATTACGTACTCTAACCCCGTCTTATTAACATAAATTTTAAACTTCTTTCCTCCTAAATCTTCAACTTCAATCTTCAATCCCTCATCATTTCCTAATAAGACAACATAATCCATAATCTCATTTATATTTACACTCTTCTTCAAAGGCATATAGTTGTCATAACATTTTTTTGACATACAATGCACATATACTTTAAATATTAATTATTTTTTTAGTTTAATGATGTATCTATATACAACTAACTATCGCAAATTAACAGAAATTATACCTCGTTCTAAAATAACTTTTAACATACAAGTTTGTGGTCCTACAGTTTATGATGAACTACATCTTGGGCATCTGAAAACCTTCTTCTTCTTTGATGTTCTGGTTCGTTTTCTAAGGAACTTAAACTATAATGTAAAATTTTGTTTAAATTTCACAGACATCGACGAAAATGTTTTTGAGAAAGCAAATGAAGAGGGTTGCCCATTTAATGTACTCGCAGACAAGATTTCCAAAAATACTATTAGTATATTAGAAAAATTGAATATAAATACGCCAAATTTCTTTCCTAGATCATCAAATTATATAAAAGAATATATTTTACAAATTAAAAAATTACTATCCCAAGGTCTAGCCTATAACGTTAATGGCAATATCTTTTTTGAATTTAACAAAATATATGACAGAGGACCTGTTTCAGGCTTTGATAAATCAACTTTATACGATTTGAGATTCGATTCCTATATTGGAAAAAGGGCTCCAATAGATTTCCTTCTTTGGTTCAAATGTAATTCGGAACCAAATTGGGATTCTCCATGGGGATTAGGTCGTCCTGGATGGCATTTACAAGATGTAGTAATAGCTCATGAAATGTTTAAAGGCCCACACGATATTCATGGGGGTGCTATTGAACTTGTATGTCCTCATCATGATTTTATTGAAACTTTAGGTGCTGCAATCGAGGGCATTAAACCTTATGTACCATATTGGGTACATACATGTATTCTAACAATAAGTGGGAAGAAAATGTCCAAGTCTCTTGGAAATATCGTTTACGTTAACGAGATATTAAAAAGGTTTTCTCCAGAAACGATTAGAATTTATTTCTTATCTTATCCCTGGGATGAACCTACAGAATTTTCTATAGACCAGCTTGAAGTTTTCGAGGATATTATTAAGGATATAAAATATAGAATATATAACCTAAGTTTATCCCCCTCTAACCCTCCCGATTACTTGATAGAAATGAAAAAACAATTTTTCAGACATTTGTTCAATGGCATGTGTACTTCTAAGGCTGTTGAGTTATTTATTTCTCTTGTAAAGGAATGTTCAAAGCATCATATTAATCCAAGTTTCTTAGAGGATGTTCTTACAGTTTTAGGCCTAGAGACGCTTAAAAGTTAACTTTTATAGTCCATAGACCTCTTTTATCTTTTGTTTCAAAATACTTTTATTAACTGCACCTACAATTTTTTCAACAGCCTTACCTGATTTAAAATAAATGATTGTAGGCACTCCCATAATAAAGAATCTTTCAGCGATGTCAGGGCTTTGATCAACATTTAATTTTGCAAACATGATGGATGGTGAATATTCTCTAGCAACTTGCTCAAATATTGGTGCCATAATTTTACATGGGCCGCACCAATCAGCAAAAAAGTCGACAATAACATTGATGTTTTCGTTTAAAAATTTATCAAAATTGGTTGAATCTAAATAGTATAACACTTTCTTCTCACTCTTTTCCTCTTTAGAACTTCTTTTAATCATATCCAAATACTTTCTACTCAATATTTTTTCAATTTCCTTATCTTCCATGACCCCCTTCCATTCTCTTATTATTAACATATTAAGATTTTTGTTTTTAAAATAATGTTTATATTTTACTTAAGAACATTTTGTCCCCGATATGTATCATCAATGTGAAGTTACAGCTAAATATATTATTCCCCTTTTCAGGTCTAAGGTTGCAAAGATTCTTATAGATGAATACGGTTTAACTCAAAATGAGGTAGCAAACCTTCTTTCAATTTCACAGGCTACTGTAAGCCTATATTTAGGTGAAAAAAGAGGAATAAATAAGAAATTGAATTCCTTCATTGACCTTAAACTAGTTGATTATTACGCAAGATCATATGCCGAGGAATTAATTCATGGCTTAAAGGATAAAAATGTCATCTACTTATGTTCCCTTTGCAAAGAGCTTTCTAAGAAAAATATGGAAAATCATAGACCATGACATATAATGGACAAAATGCTTATGAAGAAATATTTTAAACTTTATTCGATAAGAAAACCAGGTCACAAAAGTTCGGAAATAATCTCCTATGCACTACCATTTCTTTCAAAAAGTCAATTTCACGACATAGTTAAAGAATTGTTAGATAATGGTTTTCATCTTTCAACACTTTTTCCTAAGCCAGGAATTAGAATAAAGGATACTATTGCCTTTAACTGGTTAACCGATAAAGGAAATAATTTACCACCCTATTCTGCAACTTTATATCTTAAAAATACTAGGAATCATGTGAAACTTTATAGTGACGGGAAACTATTATCTACTTTTCCAATAGAATCTTATATAACCGATTTTTTAAAAAACGTCCTAAATTACAAAAGAATATTTAGAAAGTATGAAATTCCTAAGCCTATTGGTCAACGATTTGAAAACAATTATTTCATTTTAAACTGGCTCAACGATCATCTAAAAATTTTTCTTAGGAGCAGATTTGAATCTCAAAAAAATCTTTGGCTTGCAAATAGGAAAGCCAACAAATACTATATTCTTGAGGACGAACTAACGGTTCTAATCCATTTGTGCAAAATGTTCAAGCCTAAGAAAATTGAATGTTTATTCAATTTTCCTGTTGAAAAAGATTCTATTCCAATTATAAAACCTGGTTGCAACTTAATGTTTAAAGCTGAAACCTCATCCCATATTCTTCTCAGCCTATTAGAGGATCTTCTACTAAATTATGAATTTCCTATAGACTTAAAAAAGAGTAAATCTTTCATTATATACGAAGATTCAAGTATAATTTTTAAAAAGTTAAATTCAGAATTAGATTTTAAAGGATTATCGAATATGTTCAAGAATTTAAAAAATTATTGCTTTGATTCCTTCCACATTTTTAGATCATACTATGAAATAAATGTTTAAATACCATCTCTAAAAAAGTATGCTATTGAAAGAAGATGGTCGATATATCTGGTCTGAACACCATGCTTCTTTCATCAATAACTTCTGCTATAATAGTTCTAGCTTTTGCCATAATTCTATTAGCAGTAGTAGAACTTAAACTTTCCTCCTAAATTAGCTATTGTAAAAAATTTCTCCCTTTAAAGACAAAAACATTAATAAACTTGATAAAAATCCACTGTAAATGCGCTCCGGTGGTGTAGTCCGGTCAAGCATGTCGGCCTTTCGAGCCGTAGATCCCGGGTTCAAATCCCGGCCGGAGCATTTACTTTTGAAAATGTAATAGAAAATATTGTTCAATTATTAGTTAATGTTAAAACTTTATGTAGGCTGAAATTTAATCCTTAACAAGAGCTGGCATGCTTGCATCAAATAGGGAGTTATATGAGAGAGCTGTTAAAGTTATTCCCGCCGGTGTAACTAGACCATTTAGGTTTTTTGAACCATATCCATTCTATGCTAGAAAGGCTTACGGTTGTAGGCTTGTTGACGTTGAAGGAAACGAGTACGTGGACTACTGGATGGGTCATGGTGCCTTAGTTTTAGGTCATATGCCAAAATGTGTTGTTGACGCGGTAAAAGAGCAGCTTGGCCTTGGATTCCATTTTGGTGTATGTAATGAGTGGGAGGTTAAGCTTGCCGAAGAAGTTTGTAAGCTTGTCCCAAGCGTGGAAATGATAAGATTCAACAACAGTGGTACAGAGGCAAACATGCACGCTATAAGGCTTGCAAGAGCCTACACTAAAAGGATGAAGGTTGGAAAGTTTGCTGGACACTTTCACGGTGTTCTAGAACCACTTTATGTTGCAGTAAACTGGCCATGGGATGAACCAGAATCAGCTGGAATCGACCCTCTAGCAACAAAGAACACGGTAATACTGCCATTCAATGACCTAGACACTTGCTCCAAAATAATAAAAAAAGAGGAGCTTGCATGCGTCTTCTTTGAACCAGTACAGGGTGCAGCATGTGTTCCAGCTGAAAAAGAGTTTATAAAAGGACTAAGAGAAGTATGTGACCAGACAGGCACACTACTCATTGCTGACGAAGTTATAACAGGCTTTAGGCTTGCTCCGGGAGGAGGCCAAGAAGTTCTAGGCATAAAGCCAGACCTAACAACATTTGGAAAAGCAATAGGTGGTGGAGAATTTCCAGTAGGTGCAGTAGGGGGAAGAAGAGACATAATGGAACTAATGGACCACACCAAACATCCTAAAAGATCAGAAAATGTTGCACAAGGGGGGACATACAGCGGCAACCCCCTAGTAATGAGAGCAGGCTATGCGGCAATGCAAGAATACAAGAAGAAAGATGTTTATAATAGCATGAACAGCTTAGGTGAGAGACTTAAAACTGGCCTTCAAGATATTCTAGAAAGAATTGGTATTGAAGGATATGTTACTGGATCGGGTTCCATGGTAAAAATACATTTCCTAAAAGAAAAGGCTAAAAATGATGATTTACAAACATTACTTTCTAAAGTGCACAAGGAAAGAGAGATAAAATATTTCTATCATCTGGTATCGAATAAGATTTTGGCTATGGCACCTGGCAAAGTACACTTTTTCATTTCATATCCTCATACAAGGGAAGATATAGACAATCTAATAACGGTGACTGAAAATTTTGTTAAATCAATAAAATAAATTGTTAATTGCCACCAATACTCTTATTCTTCTATTGACCTTTTTATTTTTTCTTGAAACGACATAAACTTTCCATTTTCATAAAATGTTATCCTTGTTTCAATAGGAACGTTTAGCCCTAAAGTCTTTAGAAGACTAAGCAGCTGCCCACCCGTTATAAACTTAATTTCTTCAGCCTTTATCAATTCCGCTAATTTTTCCTCAATAATTTTCATTTCCCTTGGATAAAGTTCCTCTGCCTTAATTAGAACCTCATCTCCTCTATCAACCAAATGTTCAAGAACAATTTCCCTCGCAGTCTTCTCCTTACTCTTTTCTTGTAATTTTTTAGCCAATTCTGCCATCTTCTTTGCTTTAAGCAGTTTTAGTTCAATGTCTTCCTCCATACATCATCACCGGCTATGCTAACATTATAAAATATTTATCTATTGGCGATTGGCATATATATGTTTAATGCATTATTCAATATTTATTCCAGATTCATTATTATGTGAAGACACAAGTTTGAGAGATAAAACTATAAAACTTGGTATGATCGCAAGAGCCTGTGCAATTTTTAAAGTTGAAAGAATCTACATTTACACCGATGAAGCGGGTAAATATGAAGACGATTTTAAGTTAATGAAATTGATTCTCGAATACATTGAAGCTCCCCAATATTTAAGGAAAAAGCTTTTCCCAATACATCAAGGTTTGAAGGAAGCAGGCCTTTTGCCTCCATTAAGAACTCCTCATCATAAATCGTGGATCCCCTTAAAAGAACTTAAGGTAGGGGATGTGAGAGAAGGTGTGATTTTTAGGAAAGGAGGTTCTCTATGGGCTGATATAGGGCTTGATTCACCAATAAAATTTATTGGTTCTGCATATGACGGTGAACGCATAACATGCATTATTGAGCAAACTCACCCCTATCCAACCTGTCGTAGAGCAAAAAGTGAAGAAGTTAAAGAATATTGGGGTTACAAGGTCCTAAGGGTTGGCTCTTTAGGTAAGGTTTTAAAAAGCGGTTTTAGTGGTCTAAAAATAATTACTTCCAGGCTAGGCTATCCAATTAATGACCATTTCGAGGAAATAAAGTCCGCTATAAAATCCTCTTCAAATGTTACTTTAATATTTGGTTCACCAAAAAGAGGTGTTTATGACATGTTAAAGGAAGAAAACTTAAGGCCTGAAGATGTAGGAGACTTTGTCATAAATTTTGTACCTTCACAGGGTACCGCTACCATTAGAACTGAAGAAGCAGTATTCATCGCCCTCTCCATAATAAACTTTATTAACCTAATCTCTCAAAATATACCAAGCTAGGTATAAAATTTTTATCGCTTGTCCAGTTAAAAGTTAATGGTTGTGATTAAAAAGGTAAAGCTTTAAAAATGCTGTCCCTTTTGGTAAAGTACGCAAGTGACCTGATTTGGGCCATAGGAAAAAAAGTGCTCCTAGACGGGGATCCCTAGCCTTTCGTCCTAGAGTTAGGGCTGGTGATATAGTCCCACGTGTTAGATATTGGGGTTACACTGATAGCCCCAAGCCTACTCTACTTGGCTTTATAGGATTTAAGGCAGGTATGATGCATACTATCGTTTCTGGAGAAAACCCGCGTTCTCCAACATTTGGAAAACCAGTTTTTAGAGCTTCAACTGTTTTAGTGTGTCCTCCTATCAGAATTTGTGGGATCAGATTATATGGAGAAAGCGTCAAAGGTGAATTTGCCCTTACTGAAGTATACTATGATAAACTTCCTAAAGTTTATGAACGGGCTTTACCTAAAGGCTATTTAGAGAAAAAGTATGATTTAAAAGTCTTAGATAATTTTGTAGAAAATGTGAAGCGTGTGGTTGTAGTTGTTGGAGCAGAGCCTTCAGAAGTCAAGCTTCCTAGAAAAAAGCCAATTATTTTAGAAGTTGAAGTTGGTGGAGGTAAATCAATTAAAGATAGGCTTGAGTATGCAAAGTCTATTTTAGGTTCAACTGTAAAAGTAAGGGATGTGTTTAAAGTCGGAGACTTTGTTGACACAATCGGTATAACAAAAGGCAAAGGTTTTCAGGGGCCAGTTAAAAGATTTGGTATAAAAAGAAAGCAACATAAATCTAGAAAGAGTGTTAGAGCTGTAGGTTGTCTAGGTGCATGGCATCCTGCAGCAGTAACTTATACCGTTCCAAGAGCAGGGCAGATGGGTTTCCATCAAAGAACAGAATATAATAAAAAAATTCTAATATGTGCATCCACTAATGAAAACACACTCTTTAATCCACCCGGTGGCTTCAAGCATTTTGGTATTGTAAAAGGTGACTACATAGTGATTGATGGTAGTGTGCAAGGTCCACCAAAGCGTCCTATAGTATTACGCTTTGCTGTAAGAAAGAAAGAGGAAAAGCCTACCCCTCCAAAGATTATCTATACTAGTGTCACTCCAATTACTGTTAAAAGTGGTTGAGCATGAGTATGGTTCCAGTTTATGGTCTAGACGGTTCAGAAAAATCTCAAATGGTTCTTCCAAAAATTTTTAGTTTACCCTATAGACCTGATGTAATCCACAGAGTTTACGTTGCCATGTGGACTCATAAGCTCCAACCAAAAGGCCGTGATCCCTTGGCTGGTGAACGAACGTCAGCGCAGTCTTGGCAAACTGGGCATGGTGTTGCTAGAGTTCCACGTGTTAAAGGAGAAAGGTACAGTAGAGCAGGTATGGCTGCCGGCGTTGCTGGTGTCGTTAAAGGTAGAATCGCTCATCCGCCAAAGGCTGAAAAGAAGATCTACAAAAGAGTGAATAAGAAGGAACGGCTTTTAGCATTAGCTTCAGCAATAGCGGCTACCTCCTTAAGGAATGTTGTTGAAGAAAGAGGTCATAGGGTTCAAAATGTTCCTACCTTGCCATTTATTGTATCATCCGAGTTTGAGAATGTTTCAAAAGTCAAGGATGTTATAAATGCTTTCAAACTTTGGGGTATTGAAGAAGAATTAGAACGTATAAGACATGGTATTAAAAGACGTAGTGGAAAGGCTGAAAGACGGGGGCGAACAAAGTATGTTCCAGTAGGCCCTCTCATAGTAACTTCTAATTTAAATAGTAGGCTAAAGGATATTGCAGAAAATATTCCAGGAATAGACGTTGTTGACGTTAATTCACTTTCTGTGCTCGACCTTGTTCCAGGCGGCCATCCTATTAGATTTGTTATTTGGACAGAAGATGCTATACGAATGTTGGATGAAAAATTTAGAGGTGTACTTTCATGAATCAGTCGGAAGCTATAAAGATAATAAAATATCCTCATGTAACAGAAAAGACATCAATGCTTATTACAAAAAATAATACTCTTACATTTATAGTGGACAACAAAGCCAATAAAAGTAAAATAAAACAGGCTGTAGAAACACTATACAATGTTAAAGTTGATAAAGTTAATGTTTTAATATGTAAGGATGGGAAAAAAGCTTATGTTCGCCTTTCTAAAGAATATTCAGCGCCAGAATTGGCCTCTAAAATTGGTATAATGTGAGCGTGAAAGCTATGGGCAAATCACTTATCCAGCAAAGAAGGGGATTAGGACATATACAATATCTTGCTCCAAAGAAAGGTAAGATCTCTCCAGTCACTTATCCACCATTAAGTGAAGAAAAGTTGGTAGGTGTTGTTGAGGGAATATTGCATGAAAGAGGGAGAATGGCTCCCCTCGCTCAGATAAAAGTTGGGCATATTCACTATTATCTTCCTGCTGTAAGAGGTTTAGAAGTTGGCTCAACAATAGAGTTTGGGCCAAATGCTGCTCAGAAAAATGGTAACGTACTTATGTTAAAGGATATAAGTGAAGGATCAGTTATATGTAACATAGAAAAGCGTCCAGGTGATGGTGGAAAGTTAGTAAGAGCAGCGGGTTCATCAGCAATACTTTTCTCGCAAACCGCGGAAGGTAGCATAGTTAAGTTACCGAGTGGAAAAATGGTTTTAATGAATGGGCGGTGTAGAGCAACTATAGGGGTTATTGCAGGTGGAGGCTTTGGAGAAAAGCCTTTACTAAAAGCAGGTGCTAGCTTCCATAAGATGAAAGCTAAGAGAAAACTTTATCCACGTGTTCGGGGTGTTGCAATGGCTGTTGTACATCACCCATTTGGAGGTGGTAGACATCAACATCCAGGTAAGTCTACATCAACTTCAAGAAACGCTCCTCCAGGTAGAAAGGTTGGTCATATTGCGCCAAGAAAAACTGGTAGAAAACGTGTTAGAAAAACATTGGAGGTGAAGTAGAATGGTTAAAGAATTCAAATATAGAGGGTATACACTGGAACAATTGCAGACAATGTCCTATGAAACTTTTATATCACTCCTTCCTTCGAGAATGCGTCGCTCGCTAAATAGAGGCCTTAGTAGAGATAAGATGAAGCTTTTAGAAGAAATTCGAAAGCTTAAAGACGGTTTAATAAAGGGACCCATAAAGACACATGCAAGAGATATGATAATACTTCCAATAATGGTTGGACTCACTATACACGTTCACAATGGCAAAGAGTTTGTTCCAGTCGAAATAAAACCAGAAATGATAGGCCATTACTTAGGCGAATTTGCTATCACAAATAAAAAAGTTGTGCATGGTACACCAGGTATTGGTGCATCACGTTCAAGTCTCTACGTTCCACTTAAATAAATTCTTTTCATAATATAAGTCTCCACTCGCCGCACAACCATAATTGATAGAAAACCTTTTCTCTAAACTAATAATAAAAATCTAAAATTCCCCAATTATTTCAAATAGCATAAATCATTTATTGCTATGAAAAATCTGTACATTAAAGTATTTATTCTATTAAATTTGGGGTTAATTTACTCGGTGTCATAGTTGCCTAGGTTTGGATACAGTTTCCAGGTAGAGGATCCACTGCTCTATGTTAGAGCCAGTGCTAGAGAGGTTAATATTTCACCAAAGCATGCTAGAGAAATCTGTTCTGCAATAAAAGGTTTAACCATTTCTAAGGCAAGAAAACTGCTTGAGGACGTGATAGAGAAAAAGGTTGCAATACCATATAGAAGATATCATCGAAAAGTTCCTCACAAATCTTCTACTAAAGGTTACCCTGCAGGCGGCTATCCTGTTAAAGCATCTAAGGTCTTTCTCAAACTTTTAGATAATTTAGAAAATAATGCATCATTTAAAGGTCTAAATATTGAAAAGGTTGTCATAGTACATGCTAGTGCATATAAGGGTATCGTCATAAAAGATTATGTCCCACGGGCTTTCGGCCGTTCTTCTCCAAACTTTCATGTACTAGTTCATATAGAGCTTATTGGAAGGGAGGTATCGTAGGAATATGTCAACTCAAATAGAACGTTCACCTGTCAAGAAAATATTGAGTAAGCAATTGATGTTTGCCTATTTAGATGAATTTTTAGAAGAAACTCTAAAGGATGCAGGATATGGTGGTGTAGAAATTTCTGAGGGGCCATTAGGTGTTCGGTTGACAATATATGTTACCCGACCAGGCCTTGTTATTGGAAGAAAAGGTATGGGTATAAAAGATTTAACTGAGAAACTTGCTTCAAAATTTAATCTTGATAACGTTCAAATTTCTGTAGCGGAAATTGAAGTTCCTGAACTTAATCCAAGAGTTGTTTGTGAGCGTATTGCTAGTTCGATGGAAAAGGGTACACCATTCAGGAGAACCGCTGTCTGGGCTCTTAATCAAATAATGAATGCAGGCGCCTTTGGTGCAGAGATTATAATTTCCGGTAAAATTAGGAGTGAACGTGCCCATTATCAAAAATTTGTTGCCGGTGTTGTGCCAAAAAGTGGTGAAGTCTCGCGTGTTGCTGTTTTAAAGGCTACAAAAAGTGTGCTTTTGAAGGCAGGACTTTTTGGTATTAAGGTTAAAATAGCATTAAAAGAAAAGATTGTTCCAGAATATGTTTTAAAGGAAGAGGTTGAATTTAAGGAGGGTGAACCTGTTGAAGGTGCTAAAAATGAAGGATCTGCTTAATCTCCCGATGGATGAGATAGATAAACGTATTCTTGAGCTAAGGAGTGAATATCATAGGCTTAAGGGTTTATCTAGACGTGGTTTGCTTAAAAAAGAAACTGGTGCAATAAAAAGTATAAGAAGAAATATTGCAAGACTTGAAACTGCAAAAAGGTTGAAGCAATTGAATTTAGTCAAAGGTGGAAGTTAAAATGATAACGCCAAAAAACATATTTTATCATGAACTAATATGTTTGCAAACAAAAGTTGTTGATTCTAGAATAAAGAATTTAGTAGGAGTAAGTGGGAAAGTTGTTATGGAAACAAAAAACATGTTATACATTGATGATGGGACAAAGGTTCGTGCTGTACCTAAAAAGGTAAGTGTATTCGAATTCATCTTACCATCAGGATCCCCAATAAAACTATCAGGTGTTTCGATTATGGGTAGACCTGAAAGCCGACTATCTAAGATGAGGTGATCATGTTGAAAAATATTGGGTTACCAGTTAAACCTCCTGAAAGGGTATGTAATGATCCACTTTGTCCATTTCATGGCCATTTGCCTGTTAGGGGAATCCTTCAAGAAGGGAAGGTAGTAAGCTGCAAAGCTAAAAATATGGTTGTAATTGAAAAAGAGCTCATTCGTTTTTCTAAAAAATATAATCGATATTATAGGGTTAGAAAAAAAATTCATGCCAGACTTCCTGAATGTATTCCAGTCCAACCTGGAGATAATGTTTTGCTCGCCGAATGTAGACCACTATCAAAAACAATTTCTTTTGTTGTGGTAGAAAATAGGGGTGTGAGCTGATGTCCACAAAATCTAGGGCCGTTTCGGCAAAAGGTGCACAAGAATTTAAACCTTACATAACCCGTGCTATTCCTGTAAATGCAGTAATAAATTGTGCAGATAATACAGGTGCAAAGACATTAAAGGTTGTCCAAGTTCTCCAGTATAAAGGAAGATTAAGAAGACTTCCAGCAGCCTCTGTTGGTGATAAAATTAATGTTGTTGTTAAAAAGGGTCCACCTGACATGAGAAAGCAAGTTTTTCCCGCTGTAGTTATAAGGCAAAAATATCCTATAAGAAGAGTTTCAGGTGTCCGAATATCTTTTGAAGACAATGCCGCTATATTAATAACGCCTGAAGGTGAAGTTAAAGGTACCGAAATAAAGGGGCCAGTAGCTTCAGAGGCTGCTGAAAGATGGCCTAGAATCGCGAGTCTTTCGTCTATGATAATATGATGGTGATAATTATGTCTTCTGTAAAACCTTCTAAAGTTAGAAAAAGAACATTATATGCGCCATGGCATATTAAGAATAAAATGTTAAATGCTCGTTTATCTGACGAGCTGCGTTCAAAGTATGGAATAAAAACAGTACGTGTTAGAAAGGGTGATTCTGTTAAAATCGTTCGAGGCGAATATGCAGGAGTTGAGGGTAAAGTGACTTCAGTGAATATTAAAACTGGACGAATTACTGTTGAAGGTGTTTTTAGAGAAAATGTTAGAGGAGAACAGATTCCTGTTAAAATACATGCGTCCAAAGTGATTATTACATCATTAAATCTTGATGATAAACTAAGAAAAGAAAGGCTTGAATCAAAAATTGGTAAGGTGGAGGTTGTTAAGTAATGGGTAGTATGGGTTCCTCAAGGCATATGAAAAGAAGTGCTGCCCCCTCATTCTGGAAAATTCCTCGAAAACTTGGACAGTTTGTTGTTAAACCGTCTCCTGGGCCTCATCCAATTAATGAAAGCTATTCACTAGCAATTCTTTTAAGAGATGTCTTAAAAGTTGTAAAGAATATGAGGGAAGCAAGGTATGTCATAAATTCTGGAAAAATTCTTGTTGATGGTGTTGTCAGGATGGACAAAAAATTTCCTGTAGGGTTAATGGACGTAATACATATTCCTTCCATGAATAAATTCTATCGTATGCTTCCTTCCAAAAAGGCGATGCTTTTTCCCAAAGAAATAGACTCTGAGTCCGCAAAACTTAAATTGTGTAAAGTAAAGTCTAAGAACAAGGTTAAATCTAATAAATTTTCTTATGGCCTACATGATGGTAGAACCATTTTATCTGAAGAAGATCTCGGTCTAAATATAGGTGACAGTGTTCTCATCACAATTCCGGAAGGCAAGCTTGTAGATAAGGTTAAACTTGAAAAAGGCTCACTTGTCCTATTCTTAAAAGGTAAGCATATTGGCAAAATTGGAACCGTAAATGATTTAGTAAAAGGAACCTTCTCTTCAGAAAAATCTGCGGAAGTTTATGTTGAAGGGGAAACAGTTCGAGTTCCTTTACGCGTACTTTTAGTGGTGGGAAAGGATAAACCCCTACTACCTGTTGAAGTAGGTGAGTAATTATGTCAGTTCAAGTTGTTGAAAATCCGATGAAGAGAATCTTTGTTCATAAGGTGGTTTTAAACATTGGTGTTGGTCGCTCAGGGGAAGCTGTTGAAAAGGCTAGAACTGTCCTAAAACAGATTAGTGGTCAAGAACCAACATTAACCTATGCAAAGAAGACGATAAGAGACTTTGGCATAAGAAAGGGTGAGGCAATAGGTGTTAAGGTAACGTTGATGAAAAATAGGGCTGTAGATGTTTTAAAGAAGCTTTTGCTTGCTAAAGGTCTGAAACTTTCATCTTCATCATTTGATAATGAAGGTAACGTCTCATTTGGGATCAAAGAACATATTGAAATACCTGGCATAAAATATGATCCTGAGCTAGGTATTTTTGGGTTAGATGTTTGTATAAAGTTGGAGCGTCCTGGATATAGAATTGAAAGGAGAAGACGTTGTCCTTCAAAGGTGGGTAAATCGCATAGGATTACTAAGGAAGATGCCATAAAGTTTATGAAAGAAATGTTTAGTGTGGAGGTGGTCTAGTTGGCTAAGATAAGGCATGGGAAGCCAAGAAAGTTTGGAAAGGGCTCAAGAATTTGCAGAAGATGTGGTGCATACGGTCCAGTAATACAAATGTACAATCTATTCTACTGTCGCCAATGTTTTAGAGAAATTGCTGAAAAGCTTGGTTTCAGAAAATATGAGTAGGTGAAAAATTTATGCCGGCAAAAAATGTTCTAGCAAACCTTTTCACAACAATATATAATAATGAATTAAGGAGAAAAAAGGAATGTATAGTTCACCCGACTTCAAATTTGGCTAGAGAAGTTCTGAGAATACTTCAGAAATATGGCTATATAGGTGAATTCGAGCAAATTGATGACGGGCGAGGTGGAAAGTTTAGAATCCAGCTTCTTGGAAGGATAGTAAAGTGTGGTGTTATATCTCCAAGATTTAGTGTTAAAAAGAACGAATATGACTTTTGGGAAAGAAGGTATCTTCCAGCATTCAATTATGGAATATTAATTGTAACAACTCCACAGGGTGTGATGTCACAGATTGAAGCCAAGGAGAAAGGTTTGGGGGGAAAACTTTTAGGATATGTGTATTAGGTGATTGCCCATGGCTGAACAAATAATTCAAGTGCCAGAAAATCTTTCCGTAAAATTTGAAAATAATATATTGTATGTTAGAGGGCCATTGGGTCAAGTGAGTAAAGATTTTTCTAAAATAAAGGTTAACATATCTGTCAACTCCAATAAGATAAAATTAGTCTCATATAGTGATAAGAGGAAAGATGTAGCGGTTCTTGGTACAGCTGCATCAATAATAAAGAATATGTTTGTGGGAGTAACAAGGGGATACACTTACAAACTTAAAATTGTTTCAGCACATTTTCCAGTATCCATTAAAGTTAAAGGTAAAGAAGTTCATATTGAAAACTTTTATGGTGAAAAGCATCCTAGAATTGCAAAGATTGTTGGCGACTGCCAAGTAACTGTTGAAGGTGACGATGTTATAGTTAGGGGGATATCAAAGGAAGATGTGGGTCAAACGGCTGCAAACATTGAAAAAGCAACAGTTGTTAAGCGTAAAGATCAGCGGGTTTTCTTGGATGGTGTATATCTTTATGAGCGAAGCTAGCTTAAAAAAGAATATTGAGAAAAGGAAGAAGCCTGATTTTATTAGACCTGAGTCTTGGAGATATGTTCGCATAAAACCAAATTGGAGACGACCAAAGGGAATAGACCATAAGGTGAGGAAAGAGTATAAAGGCTGGCCTGCTAGGGTAAAAGTAGGATATGGTTCCCCAAAAGAAATTAGAGGTCTCCATCCATCAGGTTTCAGGGAAGTTATTATCCATAATGTGCAAGAACTTCTAAAGCTGGATCCTAAAATTGAAGCTGCAAGAATTGCTCATACAGTTGGAGCCAAAAAAAGAATCGAAATATTTGAGAAGGCAAAAGAGCTTGGTATACATGTATTAAATCCTGTGAGGTTGAATAGAAATGAATCTTAGAAGTAAAAAAGAGTTAGTGGCCAGAACATTGGGTGTTGGTGTCTCAAGAATAAAACTTATGCCGGAAGCTGCGGAACGTATAAGTGATGCCATAACAAGGGATGAAATACGTTCACTTGTTAAAGAGAAGGCTATAATTGTACTCCAAAAAAGGGGTGTTTCGAGGGCTAGAGTAAAAAAAGATAAACGTTCTGGACCTGGTTCCAGGAAAGGTTCAAAAGGTGCTAGACAAGGTAAAAAAGAAGTTTGGGTGAAAAAGGTAAGGGCTTTAAGGCGTCATCTTAAATATCTTTTGGAGCATGGAATAATAAGTAAGGAAAATTATAAGAAACTCTATAGTTGGGTTAAAGGAGGTCAAATTAGGACCATCAAAAGACTTGATGAGGTCGCTAGAGAATTAGGTAGAAGAGGTGAATAGAGTTGGCTAAACAGTATATTCAAATTTTTAGACGGAGACGTGAGGGAAAAACAAATTATCATGTAAGGAAAAAAATCCTTTTAAGTAAACTTCCATTCCTTGTAATCCGTATAGCGAACAAAAATGCTATGCTTCAACTTGTTAAAGCTGAAATTGAAGGTGACAAAGTTATATCATCTGTTCATACCAAACAGCTTCAAAAGTTCGGTTGGCCGTTTTCAAGAAAGAATACTCCAGCATGCTATTTGGCTGGTTTAATGCTTGGATTAAGAGCTAAGGATAAGATTAATTCGGACATAATTGTTTACATGGGTCTTTCACCATACATTAGTGGAACAAGAGCAACCGCTGTAATCAAAGGGTTACTAGATTCAGGTTTGAACGTGAGAGTTGACCCTGAAACCCTTCCTGATGAAGAAAGGATAAGGGGTGAGCATATAGTAGAATATGCAAAAAAGCTTAAAGCTACTGACCCCTCACTTTATAATAAGAGGTTTTCAAACTATATTAGAGAGGGCTTTAATGTTGAAGATATGCCTAAAATTTTTGAGGAAATTAAGCAAAAGATAATTGCAAGTGGAGGTTGGCCGAAATGAGTTCACAAGAAGGTGGAAAAGACACTTTAAAATCGTGGATTCCAAGAACAAAGTTAGGCAAACTTGTAGCAGAAGGAAAAATAACAGACTTACATGAAGTGTTTGAGCAAGGTTATAAAATCAAGGAGCCTGAAATAGTTAAAAGCCTAGTAAGTGGTCTCACTACAGAAGTGGTCGGCGTTACCGTTGTACAAAAACAAACTGATGCTGGCGAAATCACAAAATTTAGGGTCGTATTAGCCATAGGTAATAGTAATGGGTGGTTTGGAGTAGGTTCAGGTAAGGCATCAACAATGCGTGTAGCAGTAGATAAGGCTACAAATGATGCATTACTAAAAGTTATTCCAGTAGCATTAGGTTGTGGTAGTTGGGAATGCAGATGTAATCAACCACATTCAATTCCATATAAAGTTGCTGGCAAATGTGGAAGTGTTAGAATCGAACTTATACCTGGGCCAAGAGGTCTTGGACTGGTTGCAGGAGAAAATATTAAAAAACTCCTTTCTCTTGCAGGAGTAAAAGATGCTTGGACAAGAACATATGGTACGACTAGCACTTACCCCTCTATAGCCTATGCTGTTTACGATGCCCTAAGAAATCTCCATAATTTTGTTAAGAGGTGAAATTTTTGGCTCAACTACTAGTGATTAGAGTAAGAGGCACTATAAATGTAAGATATGATGTAAAGAAAACGCTTGATCTTTTGAGGTTAAAGAGAAGATATAGTGCAACTATAGTGCCAAAAAATGAATATTATTTGGGAATGTTGGATAAAGCCAAAGACCATATTATGTGGGGTGAAATTGATTTTGAAACCACAAAACAACTTTTACTAAAGAGAGGTAAAACTGTTGGAGGTAGACGAGTAGATGATTCAGTCGCAAAACTTGAAGGATTCGATAATTTGGACGAGCTTGTTAAGGCAATATTGGATGGTAACAAAAAATTTTCTGAACTAAAAGTAATTAAACCATACTTTAATCTTGCTCCACCAAAAGGTGGATTTAAAAGGTCGACCAAAAAACCCTATCAACAGAAGGGTGTTTTAGGTGAAAATAAGGAAATATTATCGATTGTTGCAAGAATGCTATAAATTTTAGGGTAAGATAACCATGGCGGATAAAAACGATAAAAAGAAGAAATGGTTTGACGTATTCGATGAGTTTGAAAAAAAGTTTGATGAACTTCTAGATGAAATGTCAAAATACATTGACACTATTGACTTGGAGAAAGAAAAAAATAAAGTCGAAGGTCCTTACGTATACGGCTTCTCATTTATAATAGGACCCGATGGTAAACCGGAAATTGGAAAATTTGGTCATATAAGATCATCTTACACTAAAAACGAGAATAATCTAAGAATACCTCTCACAGACATGATTGAAAGAGAAAAAGATCTAATTGTAATAGTTGAACTTCCAGGCGTGAACAAGGAAAACATACGTATTTCTGTAAAAAAGAATAAACTATACATTTTAGCATCTTCTGAAAAAAGAAGGTATAAAAAGGTTATACCATTACCCAATGCTATAGACATAAGTTCCTTAAAATCAGAATATCGGAACGGTATCCTTGAAATTAAACTAAATAAAGTATGAATAGTAGGGTGTTTAGAGTATGCCTACCAGATTGAGAAAGGTTAGAAAAATGCGTGGTTCAAGAACCCATGGATGGGGGCAGGTATCACAGCATAGAGCATCAGGCCAAAAAGGTGGCGTTGGAAACGCTGGACTACATAAGCATAAGTGGAGTTGGACCATAAAATATGCGCCAGACCATTTTGGCAAAGATGATATGCGTCCTCCAAAAAGTTTTAAGCCAAAACGTTGGATAAATATTGGTTCACTTGATAAGCTATACAAGAGCCTAGCCTCAGCCTCTCCCTTAGAAACCATTGAAGGCAGACCCGTATTGAATCTTTCTTCACTGGGGTACGAAAAACTTCTTGGTGCCGGCTCAGTTTCTGGCGCATACCATGTTATTGTAGAAAGGTTTACAAAGTCTGCGAAGGAAAAAATTTTATCGGCAGGAGGTTTTATTGAAGGGTTGAAGTAATATTGGGTGCTTTAGCCGACTTTATAAAGAGCTTTTCGACAGTAATACCTGAAGTCCCTAAACCAATTAGGAAACTTTCTCTTAAAGAAAGGCTGCTGTGGACCGCTGCGGTTCTGGTAATATATTTTATAATGGTTGAAACTCCACTCTATGGTGTAATAAAGGGTAGCAGTGACCCACTAGTTTATACTAGAATTATTTTTGCTTCAGCAAGGGGAACCCTTATGGAATTGGGTATAGGTCCAATTGTGACCGCAGGCTTAATTGCCCAACTATTGCAAGGTGCAGATATAATCAAACTCGACTTAACAAAAAGTGAGGATAGGGCTCTCTTTACGGCTACAACAAAATTTTTAACAATAATAGTGGCTATTATGGAATGTTCTGCATACATACTTGGTGGTGCATTTGGACTAAATCTAACGCCGCAGACTTCTCTAATAATACTTTTCCAACTCTTTTCTGCAACAATAATCGTTATGCTATTAGATGAATTAGTTCAAAAAGGATGGGGTGTTGGAAGTGGTATAAGCCTTTTTATTTTCGCTGGTGCTGCTGTACAGATTGCATGGGGTCTCTTCAGCCCATACCCTGTAATGGAATCGAATAATGTTACAGCCCCATACGGTTTTATTCCATATGTTGTAGCAAAGGCATCCTCAGGTTTTAACGGGATATTCTATAGAAGCTCAGGTTTCCCCTCCCTTCTCACTGTAATATTAACTTTACTTGTGATTCTATTAATAGTTTATGTTGAAGGATTAAGAGTTGAAGTTCCAATAACGTCTGCAAGATATAGGGGGTTCAGTGGAGTATATCCAATAAAATTCCTTTACGTTTCAAACATCCCCATAATATTGACTTCAGCTCTACTGACGAACATAACCTTTTTTACACAATTGATTTGGGCAAGACTTAATCCTGAAAACAGTAATCCAATATTAAATTTGTTTGGCACCTTTAATAGGACAACAAACGCTCCAATCGGTGGATTAGCCTACTATATTACTGCCCCACGCGGTTTATCAGCGGTTCAAGCTGACCCATTACACGCTATTATATTTACACTATTGTTAGTCTGTTTTTCAGTACTTTTTGCAAAAATATGGGTTGAAATCGGAGGCTTATCGGCTGATAAGGTGGCTAAAAGTCTTGTTGATGCAGGGGTTCAAGTTCCCGGATTCAGGAGGTCCGAGTTGAGTATTAGCCAACTTTTAAACCGATATATACCTACACTGACGATTCTTGGAGGAATATTCATTGGTCTTTTAGCCGCCTTCTCAGACCTTTTTTCTGTCCTAGGCTCGGGTATCGGTATCCTTTTAATGGTTGATATAGGTATACAATATTATCAGACACTTGTTAGTGAAGAAATAGAAACTTTTATGCCCATGCTAGGTAAAGTGCTGGGTAGAAGTTAAAGTTTTTTGTTCAATAAAATTATTTAAAGTTATTATATTACTATGATTGGAGCTGATAATACTTATGATACTCGAAATAGCATGGAATCAAATCCCCTACTCAACAATATTAATAATAATAACATCTATAGGCCTCAACTTTGTTTCACAGGTTGCCGTACGTCTCCTCGTCGATATAGAGGAAGCAAGAAGAGTTGCTAGAGAGGCTAAAGCCTTTAGGAAAGAGCTACTGGATGCCATAAAAAAGGGTGATAAGGCAAGAGAAGAGAAGCTTAGAAAAAAGGAGAAAAGTATCCAGCAAATGGAAATAAAGTCCTCAAACCAGAGGCTTAAGGCAACATTTATTTTCCTAATACCTTTCTGGTTTATATACATATTTATTTCATCACTTATAGGTCCCACCACTACAGTCGCCATCTCTCCTTTACCATTGCCATTCATAGGAGATAGGCTACAGCTTTTTTGGTGGTACCTTATAACCTCGTTTGCTTTTGCAACGATCATAACTAAATTGGTGGGGACAAGCATTGAATAGAGGAAACAAAAATATTGTTATTGCAGTAAGCGGTCTCCATGGTGTAGGTAAAACTGTGCAAGCTAAGCGTATAGCGGAAGCCTTTGGTCTTAGACATGTGTCTGGTGGCGCAATCTTTAGAAGTTTAGCCCAGGAAAAGGGGCTGTCTCTTATAGAATTGTCTAAAAATGCTGAATTGTCTGACGAAATAGATAAATTGATTGATGGCCGAATAATAGAAGAAGGTATTAAAGGTAATGTTGTTGTAGACTCGATGTTGTGTGCATGGTTTCTAAAGGACATAGCATTGATTAGAATATTCCTTTCTGCTCCTGATAAAGTTAGAATTGAAAGGATTGCAAAAAGAGATAGAAAATCCTACAACGAAGCTTTTGAAGAAACAATGGCTAGGGAGGCAAGTGAAATAAATCGTTTTAAAAAATATTATGGCTTATCCATTTCTGATGTGAAGGACGTGTGCCATATTGTCTTATCTACTGAAGACTTAGGTGAAGATGAAATCTTTTTAATACTTAAATTATACATACAATTTAAGTTAAAGAATATACTGGTGTAACATGATGTCAGAAAATCTGGGCAGCGAGGAATATACACTTTTATCGGATGAAGTAACAAATTTAGACTACGGTTTCTTTCCTCAAAAAAGACCAATCAACGTATACCTTAACTATGGATTCATACCACTTGATAAACCTCGGGGGCCATCAAGTCATGAAGTTGTAGCATGGGTAAGGAGAATGTTGCAGATTGAAAAGGCAGGACATAGTGGAACACTAGATCCGCCAGTATCGGGTGTATTACCTATTGCATTAGGTAATGCTACAAAGGCTTTAGGCCTGTTTTTACTTGGTCCAAAAGAATACATTACGGTAATAAGATTGCATAATGATGTGCAAGAAAAAAAAATTTTGGACGTTTTCAAGGATTTTACTGGTACAATTTATCAACGTCCTCCGCAAAGGTCAAGTGTTAAAAGGGTTACAAGGACCAAAAAGATCTATCAAATAAATTTGATAGAAAAGTTAGGACGTCTTCTTGTGGTAAAGGTTACTTGTGAAGCTGGAACATATATTAGGAAATTAGTTTACGACATTGGAGAAGTTTTGGGCGTTGGTGCGACAATGGTGGAGCTTAGGCGTACAAAAGTATTCAATATAGATGAAGAACAGGGTCTAGTAAGACTACATGATCTTTCCGCTGCGATACATAAGTTGAAGAATGAAGGTAATGAAGAATTTATTAGAAAACTTGTACAACCAATAGAAAATGTTCTGACACCTTTTAAGAAGGTTTTCATTAAGGATTCCGCAGTCGATGCAGTATGTCATGGTGCCCAAGTGGCAATACCTGGTATTGTTAAGCTATCATCGAATATAGCTAAAGGCGATTTAGTGATCGTATTGACTTTAAAAGGAGAGCTTGTTGCTTTAGGCAAAGCCCTATTATCGGCTAATGAAGTAGAAGAACTTACGAAAGGATTTGCTGTCAAGGTAGAAAGAGTAGTAATGGATAAAGGTACTTATCCTAAAATGTGGAAATAATCAACTTTGATCATAAATTCAAATAAAACTAAAATTTTTTAATAGAAAATTTTTTATCTCAACTGGTGGGCTCCTTTGGAAAGAAAACTGAAGCCAATTATATTTTCACCAGTCTATAATAAACCAAGAGAAGGCCGAGGTTTCTCATTAAAGGAGCTTGAAGAAGCTGGCTTGTCACTTTATCTTGCAAAAAGGCTTAAAATTCCAATAGATAGACGTCGAAGAAGTTTTCATAAAGAAAATGTTGATAAAATAAAGGAAATTCTATCAACTTCTAAAGCGCACTAATTTTAAAAATTTTTTTATAATTTTAATTTGATTAAAAATTTAATAGATAGTATTATTTTATTTTATTTTCTTTCCATTTAATTTTAACAAAAATTTCTTTTTTTAAAAAAAGCTTTGTGGCTTAATTTAAATCTTTTGCCCATTATTTTTTAATTTATGGATTGGAAGGCTGTTGATGAGAGGCTTATTAGGCGTGGCGAGCTCTTTCTGAGCCTTGACTTCCTCGACGCCTATGATTTTGAGCTTAGGGCTTTGAACGATGGTAAGGTTGGGCGCCCGTTCAAGCTCGTAGATGGGTATGTTGAGTTCTTGGCTATTGTGCGCTATCTATTCTCTATGCCATATAGGCAGCTTGAGGGTTTTACTAGGGCATTGAACAGGCTTATACATAAGCTTCCAGCTGTGGATTACTCTTGGGTTAGGAGGCGTATTTTAATGCTGGACTTATCTCCATACGATTCATTGGGGGGTTCCGATGGGCCTGTGGTCATAGCCGTCGACTCAAGCGGGATAAGCGTCCACAAGTGTGGTGGATGGGTTACA